>JADZAE010000040.1 GCA_020852715.1 Deltaproteobacteria bacterium | reverse complement strand
GTGCCCGACCTTTCTCGGCGCAAAACTTGGTAATCGCCGCTGTCAGAGTCGTCTTACCATGGTCAACGTGTCCAATCGTTCCTACGTTTACGTGCGGCTTAGTTCTTACAAATTTCTCCTTAGCCATTCTTTTTCTCCAATGTTATTAGATAGTAATAATTTTTAATGAAAAACTGCATCGCTATTTAAAGCGATTACTAAAATTTCCGAAATCGCGACTCTCACGCGACAAAATGCCACTGCTAATAGACAAATAATAACTATAAATCAAGCTATTTATATTAAAAGTCAGGCAAATGGCGCTGAGGATTAGTGGTTAAACAAGGTTAGAATCAAATATATTGGAGCCCGCGCCGGGAATTGAACCCGGGACCTCATCCTTACCAAGGATGCGCTCTACCCCTGAGCTACACGGGCCTAGGCTTGCCACGTCGGCCAGGCAGTTAGGATCATTATTAGCTCTGCCTTATAGAAACTGAGAACTATCAATACAACGGAAACACTTCTCATCGCAGCTCCATTTCGTATCGTAAACAAAATGGAGCGGGAAACGGGACTCGAACCCGCGACCCTCAGCTTGGAAGGCTGATGCTCTAGCCAACTGAGCTATTCCCGCATACATATGATTCTGCCTTGGCTTGACCAGCAAACGCCCAAGCTGAGAGTCGCGTGTCCCGCGTGCTCTGTCGGAGCACGCGATTCGAACCACAAAAAGCCCCCTGTGGGGCTTTTTGTTCCACAGCTTGGAAGGCTGATGCTCTAGCCAACAACAAAAACACGTTTAAATATGTTTAGGTATAAAATGGAGGAGGAAGGATTCGAACCTTCGTAGACGTGAGTCAACGGGTTTACAGCCCGTCCCCTTTAGCCGCTCGGGCACCCCTCCATAAATTGCTTCTTATGCCCATATAGAAGCTGGAGGCCATTAACAGATAATATTTTATAATTCAATAGCTATTTAAAGTGACGCTAAACCTTACTATTTTTCTCGTTTGTAGATTAAAACAAAGCGATATCTCGGCCACGCCGCCACTGCGCTAGATAATTTCACAAACACCTATCCTTTGCTCTGAGCAACTTTCTTCGTGTCAATCATCTTGCGGCAGTGGGTAGCCAGTGCTTGAGGAATATTTTTTGACTGAGCTAACTTTTTTAAATCTTTATCTTGTAAATGTTTGATCCAATGTAGGGAGATAGCTAAAGGCACACGCGGGTTAGAAACCAGCGCAGTCTTAATAGCATATCCTTTCATCCATTTTGGATTGTTGGCTATTACCCTTAAGACCTGTTCATCAACATTAGTATTACGTGCGATCTCTTCGATTTCACCTTCCGTAATGCGAGGATTCTGTAACACAAACAAAGGCACTTGGCGGCAGGAATTATCTCTAATCAAAATAGCTCTGGCCATTTGGTTACCAAATAAGGCTAGTTTTATTTTTTGCGGAACTTTCATCTCACTGATCAGCATGTGCAGATCTTTGGATGTTTCTTCTTTGCGAGCTTCATCTTCATTAAGAGTCTCCGAAGGAAGTGGCAACTCATCATTACGGGCAAGAATGGCCTCCACATTAGCCCCCTGCAGATCGCTTTCTGCCATCGACTGAACAAGCTCGCTTATCGCTCGCCTATCTAAATCCAGCGCCATCTCTTTTCTCTTATGCTTCTATCATTCGTATTGTCACATCCCCGCAGAGGAACTCTGTTTGCAAACCATTTTCGTCTGCCAGCAAAAGGCCCCCATTATCCGCCACTCCACACACCTTGCCCGTAACTTCCCGATCAACCGCCAGAGCCCTTACTACCATTCCCTGCAATACAGAACGGCTTAACCATTCATCTTTAAACCTCGTAAACCCACACTCACAGTATTGAGCAAACATTAGCCAATATTGCTCAGCCACAGCAGCAAAAAGTTTACTAATGCTAATATTATCATACCCTAAGTCAACCAAAGATGTAGCCGGTAGAGAAGTATTTCCTTGCGGAGTTTGTATATTAATACCCACACCTGTCGAAACAAACCTTTCTTCGGAACTATTACCGGAATAAGTTTCTACCAATACTCCACCAAGCTTAAGCATTCGCTGCGTTTGATCAAAAATAACAATATCATTTGGCCACTTCAGAGCAGCAGTCACTCCCAGCCCGGACAAGGCACGACATATTGCCACGCCCACAGCCAATGAAAAACCAGCAAAGGATATCCCCCCAAAGCTTACGCTAGAAAGACAAGTAAGATAAAGTCCGGCATCTTTTTGCGAATGCCAAGATCTCTGCAGGCGCCCACGGCCCGATGATTGCTCACGTGCTAAAATCATACAAGCATTTTTAAAAGAAATGGAATCGTTTTCTGTTAAGCAAATTATATGGGGAATGTGCCCTTCTAATTCGCCACAACGAGCAAACTCTTTAGCTACATTCATGGTGGAATCAACGCAATCAAAGCAAAAAAGTTTCATCTCCGAAGGCACTAGTTCTCCACGCCGATTGAGCACTAATCGAGTTCCGCTCAAAGCAGATAATGTCTTTCTAACCCAAAATTCTGCTGCCGGTAGTATCTGCCTTTCTAACTGATCCATTAAATATCTTGAATTATAATCTAATAAAAAAGGGGGAGCAGAACGCTCCCCCTTCATCATCCGAGACTGGTAACTAACTATTCCTCGGTTTCCTTTTCCACCTTTTCAGAAAAAGGTGTATCCTCTGAACTTTTCAGGAAAAAATGATATCCTGTTAAGTCCTTATATAATTTAGCATCCTTAAAATGGCTAAGATAGTCACCCGGGTCACCTATTTTCTCGATTGAAATATTTGCACTTAAGTTGCCAAGCCGCGTTTCTTCGCAGTAAGTCATAAGGTCGTTAGCCTCCTGAGTTTCCAACTGCTCGATTCTGCCAACTTTAAATCCAGTTTCTTCATCACCGTTTACATCTAATTTATAGTAGAGCATATTCTCCTTTTTTGTTTAAGGTATCTGCAACAAAGCACACTTACCAACAGTTATTCAGTAACAGATTTTTAGTTTTTATGCAAAAGTAGCGTAGAATACATGACAAATATCAATACAGGAAAGGATTGTCGGGCTAGACTTTTGTTCCCTACCGCCCGGAGAGAGAAAATGTAGATTAGTTATTCTATTGTTCGTTCTTTACTATCACCACTTCATATTTACCGACCTCTTCCCAGGCTCGAGAAGCCAGCTGCCTACCTACTGACCCAGCTACTTCGGCCACCTTTATGATCTTGTCTTGAGTTGCCTTGTCTTCAAGCTTCGACATCATACCCGAGCTAGAGTTTAATATGAGCGCGCCAATACCTACTAACAAGCAGATTTTGATTACACCGGAAATTAGGAACCAAACAAATTTAAACAAAAACACGATACTACTCCTTGTTTTGTCAGACTCGTTTAGGAAGGGTCACTACAAAGGCTAAGATATTTATCTGCGCCTTTTAGTTGTTTCTCTTATTCCCTTACCTTCCAAGGAAAGCGTTCGACCAATGCTGTATGAAACTTTCCAGTTCTGCTCGTTTTAATATTGATTGCGCAAAAAAAATCTTATCTACAAGGTTAAGTAATTTCGTATTGTTGCCCCTGCCTCTATGTGCTAAATCAGTAAAATCTTTGTTTATTTTACATTTTTTTACAAAGCCACGGTGAAATTGAGTAAGCAAAAAATAGGTGTTTTTGTCGGGGTAGCGGTTAACTGCTTGATATTATTGTTTTTAACACATCAAATTCAATGGCAAGACCTTTCAGCTAAGATTAACGACATAAGATGGCTTCGATTACCCCTTTTAGCTGTCCTATTTATGTTTGGTAATTGGCTACGCGCCTACCGTTGGCAGTATTTTCTTGAACAAAATCAGCGTCCTCAATTATCGGTACTTTTCCAAGCGACAATGGTCGGTTTCACAGCCACATTTTTATTGCCCCTTCGGGCCGGAGAATTTGTCCGTGCTTTCTTCTTGTCAAAAATCACTACAGTGACCTTCTCCCGTTCCTTCGCTTCTATCATTGCCGAACGAGTGTTCGATGTGCTTGCTTTGTTAATGCTATTATATATAGGGCTGTCGCTTACTCCACAGGCAGAACTCTTTCCTGGTTATGTGAACACCGGGGTCAAAGCCTTGGGACTAATTGCTTTTGCCTTTGGCCTGGCCATGTTTTTGGCTATCTTTATTCCAAAAAAACTTTTTCGCTTTACTTATATTGTTATTGCCCCTTTGCTAAAGAGAAAACATTCTACTTTATTTAAAAAGCTGATACGCATGGCTCATGAGTTTATTCATGGCCTAGCCGCAATCAAAGACTTTAAAACATTGCTTATCATCAGCGTTTTGTCGATCATACTTTGGTTAAGTGCCGCCGCCTTTTATCAGGCATCACTGTGGGCAATGGGCATAGAATCAAATCTGGTTATGGGTATTATCATCTTAGTAATGATCGCGTTGCTCGTAGCCGCACCAAGTGCCCCCGGTTTCATCGGCACATACCAAGCCGGATGCGTCATCGCTATTCATAATATGTATTTGCTCTCTAAAGAGTTTGCCCTTGCCTACTCGATTCTTACGCACGCGCTTCAAGCGCTGCTTGTTGTCTCTATCGGTTTAGTGATTTTACTACGGCGTGGCATAAGGCTCCTTGATCTCACCCCTAAGTGATACAAAGAAGAATTCGGCTAGTCAAAAACGCTTTGAACCATAGTCGGCAGGCGGGAGCACTGCCGACTATGGTTCAGCAATTGATTATACGCATTGAGCGTATGCTGGTTTCTGGGGCACTGGGACGCAGCAGCGCCTAACACTGGCTTCGAAAGCCCCTCCCAAATGGCGATTCACATGCTCCAATTGATCATAGACATAATCCGTTCGACAGCCACGAATAGACACAAAAGCACCGGAGCAAGTATAGGAAGAAACGAATGTTTCAATCAACGCTACTCTCTCTCCAGAACGAAACAACAGTGTCTGGATAATAATAAATGGTTCCCCCACGACTATCTGGAAAATCGCTGTTCGTCCACCACTCGTGTTGAAAGGCAATATTGCCGCCGACAATGGTCGCCCTAAGACATCGCAGACTACGCGAGCACTACCAATCAACTCATGCTCATCCCCATCGACATTTTTGTTGAGGGCACTGCCCTCAGAGCATTCCACGAAAATTGCATCGCGGTGCGAACGCAAGCCTGCGGGCACAGAGAAAAGAATTTCAGTGCTGTCTGTCGATTTCGCAGTTGAGTAATTCAATTCATTTCTCCGGAGAAACGCGACAATATTTCTCCGCGGCGAAACTATCCAACCCTTAAATTGCTTTTGCTCATCGTTAATTGCCTCACGTAAACACACAGGACCGGAACTGGGGCTATAAACTACTACCTCCAAGAATAATGAGCTGGTAACAATTGGAACCTCCACGATCTCAATGTCCATACTAGTGAACCTTCCTTTCTAAAGATATTAGGAAAAGCTAAAACCTTATGACTAGCCTTATTCCTACCTGATGAACACAGATAGGAATGAAGGCAACATATCTACCCAAGAATCAGTTCGTGGAGTAAAGATCTATTTGAGAGCTAAATTAAACAAAGAATAATTGCAAGATGTTTTCTATTCAGCGTTCAGAAGGTCAACTAAGTAAGCTAATCAGCTGATTTAACTCAGCCGGCAATGGGGCTTCAAATGAGCATATTTGTTTAGTTTGCGGCTGTAAAAAACTAAGGCGCCAGGCATGCAAAGCTACGCGATTAAACTTCTGCAGATAATTATTAAAAGGTAAAGGGAGATTATCAGAAAGAGCAAACCCATACAGTGCATCACCGATAATTGGAGCTTTAAGCGCCTCAAGATGGGCACGAATCTGGTGAGTACGTCCTGTCTCCAGCTGCAATTCCAAAAGAAACCCCTGCTCGAAAAACTTCTGCACCTGCCAATGCGTAATGGCCGCTCTCCCCTGGCCCTGCTGTGCCGTCATTTTAATACGTTGTTGTGGGTGACGCATGATAGGCAAACTAATAGTTCCACTATGCTCCTGCACTTTCATTCCAGTAAAAGGCAGCTTTAAAGTAAATGCTAAATATGTTCGTTTCACTGTGCGCGGCGGCAAAAATTGCTCGCTGAGGTGATTGTATGCTTGCGGCGTCTTTGCCACCACCATCAACCCCGAAGTATCTTTGTCTAAGCGGTGCACTATACCCGGCCGCATGGGATGACCAACTACTAATATCCTCTCGCCTAAATAGGCAATTAACCCATGAGCTAAAGTTCCCTTTTCCCCAGCCGCTCCCGGATGAACAATAATCCCAGCGTCCTTATTAATTACTAATACCTGCTCATCCTCATAGATGATATTCAAGCGCACGCTAGCATCGGCTTCCAACGCCATGCCTCCAACTTCCGGAAGTGAAACATAAATCACATCACCGGATTCGGGCTTATAGGCGGCTTTTAATAACACTTCTTCATTCACGCGCACAGCACCACTATCAATAAACTTACCAACTTTGGAACGCGAATAGCTGTCCTGCGATTGTAAAGCCTGAGTGAGAATAATGTCTAACCGCTGCTTCTCATCTGCTTCCTGAACTATATATTCAAACTCCGCCATTATTATCCTTAATGAGAATTTATGCTTCGCACTTGTTCAATATCATTACTGATCGCTGCCTTCAGTTCTTCTTCATTTGAAAAACGCTGCTCATCACGCAAGCGCTCTTGAAAGGCCAACCCTATTCTTTCGCCATATAAAGCCGGTCCATCATAGTCAATAATGTGTGCCTCAGTGACCAAAGAGCCTTTTCCAAACGTCGGCCGTTTACCAATATTGCAAGCCGCTAAATATCGTCGACCGGCATATTCTACCTTCGCCGCGTATATGCCTTCTGCGGGAATCATATATTTATATGACTGAATATTCACTGTGGGAAACCCAAGCTGCTTACCCCTGTCAATCCCCGAAACAACACGACCATAAATTGAATATTCACGACCTAAAAATTTATTAACGAGAGCAATCTCTCCTTGCACAAGCAACTGTTTGATCATGCTAGTACTGACCCTCACCCCTTCGTGCAAACAAGGGGGAATAATGGAAGTTTCAAAGCCATGTAACTTCCCCAGAGACCTTAGACTATCAACATTCCCCTCGCGACCCTTGCCAAAATGAAAATCATGACCAACCACGACCAAGCGGCTGTGTAAGGAGTCAACTATATATTTTTTTACAAACTCTCCAGATGTAAGCTGAGCGAATCGCTTAGAAAAATGTGCGACAATAAAAACATCAAAGCCTAATTTCTCTGCTTCGATGACCCGTTCACGAAAAGTAGTTAAAGACAACTCGGATAATTGTTGCAAACGGGTTTGTATCCGCTGTTGGTTTTCGGTACTCAAAAATACCCGCGGATGCGGGTTAAAAGTCAACAGAAGCCTCAATCCACTGGGGAAATTGGTTTTGCTAAATAAATCCCTGACCAGGGCTAAATGTCCCAAATGAAAACCATCAAAATTCCCGACTGTCACCCCAACATAAGAACTTCGCAATAACGCCTGAAATTCTTCGGCATAAAGCTGGGCGTGAGTGAGAATCACCCGCATCTTTGAACCCTATTTCTTTTTTGCCGGCGTAGCTTTTTTCCCAGTCTTGAGAGTTTTTAATTTCTCTTGAGCTAATTTGGCATAAACAGATTTCGGATAATCATCGACTATCATTTGATAACTCAAAGCGGCATCCTCTCTGCTGCCTAATTTCAGAAAACTATCTCCTAATCTAAAGAGTGCAACAGCTACCCGATCTTCACCGGGATATTTTTGAAAGACCTCGCTGTAAGCTACAACCGCTCTATCATGCTGTCCTAAGCTATCATTACTCACGCCGATCCAGAATAAAGCATTGTCAGTAAAAGCGGTGCCCGGATTCTTATCTTTAAAAGAAGAAAATGAAGACTTAGCTCCTTCGAAATCTCCTGTGCGTAACTGCCGTAGGCCTGTTTTAAACTGCTCAGCTGCTCCACTACTGATTCTAGCAATTGCTTCTTCGTCTTCATTAAGTAAATCCTCTGGTACTCCTGGAGGTGGCGGAACACGAGAGCTGACTTGGCTCAGCTTCTCCTCCAGCTGTTCGGTTCTACCCTTGGCCAAATAGGCAATCTCATCAATGCGCCCATTTATCGCACGAATATCAGATTGCAACTGGGCAATGGCGGCAGTTTGCTCGGCCTGTAAAGAACGAATATCGCCAATATCTCCTTGCGTTTCTCTCTGTCCTTTTTCTAAATCACGAACAGATGGACCACAGCCAACGGCAAAAACACAAAACGCGAGAGTCAATATTATACGCATAGAAACTCCATTAGAATCATATAATTTAAACCATATTACTTTTGGAATTATAGCTCTTCTACAAAACTACGACAATTGGCTAAATAAGTCTGCGGCGTTATTTCTTAGTACAAAAAAAAGGCCTGGGATTAACCCAGGCCCTTCTCGCTTTATAAATCGCAGTGAATTACTTTACTGCAAAGTGTGAGCGACGATTTTGGCTCCATGCAGCCTCAGTATGACCGGCATCAAGAGGTAACTCTTCGCCGTAGCTGATTGTGCTCATTCTAGACTCAGCAACGCCCAAGCCACGCAGATAGTCATAGGAAGCTTTAGCGCGACGCTCACCTAGAGCTAAGTTATACTCTACGGTTCCGCGCTCATCGCAGTGACCTTCAACAACAACTGTCTTATCAGCGTTAGCATTCAACCAAGCTGCGTTCTCAGCTAAAATAGCCTTGGCCTCATCAGTTAAAGCTGATGAATCAAACGCGTAATGAACATCTTTTAAAACATCGCCGGTTGAAGCCTCGGGAATATTTCCATCTCCAACGCCCTGACCGTCTTTGTTGAAGCAAGAACAGGAAGCCAACAAAAATACACAAAGTGACAATACGAAAATACGTGCTACTTGCATCACATCCTCCAATATAGTTATAAACAAAAAAGAATAATCAGATTACCCCGACATTTGGGACGCAATCTACTAAAAACATTCAAAGATGCAAAACATTTTTTTCACTTCTAAAAAGCATCTTCTACTTCAAAGTTTAACAAACCTTGCTTTAGAAGAAGCTCCTCAGATTAGCGAATCAAACGTCAATATCGTCTTTATAAACACCCTAATGTCAAACTAATAAGACACCAAGGAAGCAAACAATATCTCCCCCTAATTCAAGCGAAAATGTTTCACTAATCCAGTCTTCTACCAATTAACAATTCGCCAATATTCATTTTTAATGACCATGGAAATACTAGTAAACCAGATGTAAATCTAACAACGAAATACAGAGGAAATATCTCCTGCCATCGAGCTGAACACGACGACTTGCAGTTAAGGTAACCGCACCGAGGCCGGTTATAGCACAAAAAATGATAATGTAAACAATTAAATATTCATCGGAGTTAAAGTAGACAAAGTGCGTTTTGCGTGGAGGGGACAATCAACACCGCCTATAGAAAATTATTTAATTGAAAGTTTTTCGTGATTAGTTAATCAACTTTTCCTAACCAAAAAATTACTACCGCCCCAGATTTCAGTCGACTCCCCCCCCGAACAAACTTCTTCGACTAGCTTTTTTATTTTGAAACAAAACTAATGTCATTCATTTTTGAAGAAAATGGATGACTAGTTGGGCGAGCGGCGAGCACCAATCCTGAGTCTTGTACATAAGATCTAGGAACATGCCTTAGTGATAAATTTTTACACCACTCTCGGCGGAGACGCCACGGGGGCAAGCAACTTCACCGGCGCCTATGGAGCGCGGACACATGTTGTGAGCTCCAGCGAACAACTGGGTCGCCTGCGTTTCACGGTCACGCGGCATTTCGCGGCTTAGTCGCATACCACAGACGACATTCTCAGCGTTGGCGACCCAGATTCGGCTTCGCCGAAGTCATGGGTCAATAGAATGGACCCGCCTTCTTTTTTACGGCTTTTTTGAAGCACTGAAAAAGTGTTTCATGAGCCAAATATGAATAACGGACTATTATGTCCAAGCATAATTAGAAGGAG
>JADZAE010000039.1 GCA_020852715.1 Deltaproteobacteria bacterium | reverse complement strand
TTCTCTGAGAGCTAGGAGTGGATAATTACATTAAAGATTGGTTTAACAGCCAATCATAGTCAAACGATATATTCCTAGGAGCCTCATTTAATTAAAATTTTCACCCTGCGAAGGCTAGCCGGTAACCGTTCCCAACTTTTACTGAGTTTCTATACAAAAGCCCCCAGAGGGGGCAAGTTTTGCGAAGCAAAACTGTGGGGGGATGGAGACTAAGCTTTCACAAGATTAGTCGTTTCCGCTCAGGAAACGTCAGTAACCACAGGCTTTGCCATTTCCCTGGCCTACCATATTCGCTACGCCGTGCAGTTTTTCGCCGAGTTTAGTCCGTGGTTATCGCTAGCGATCATCGGTATTCTCGTGATTCTCTTATCCGCAAAGTTAGAGCCCTGGACTAAAAAGTTCATGACCTTTAAGCAGCGCTTAGACTCATGGAAATAAAAAACTAGCCGAGAAAGGATTGATGGTAAATCAATCCTTTCTTGCTTTAACAGCGAATTCTCCCGGCAAATTTAGGGTGTAATCATGAAAACAAATCACGCAGGGGAAATAAATATAGGAAAACTTATCTTAATCGCCATAACTCTGTATATGCTCTATGGCGTCGTGGTCTATTCTAAAATGAGTAGTCAGCTAGAGCAGGCAACCAAATACAGTCAGGACACCTTATCTAATGTCGATTCCGCCGATTCTATCGAAATCTCATCTTTCCCTACAAAGATTTTAGCTAAATATAAATCTCAAGGATATTGCCGCTCCCTGGAATTTAAGAGTTTCAATCGACTAGCGAGCGCTTGCTATGATATAGCAATTGCCTTTAATCTAAAAAGTTCCCAAGCCTGGTTAAATAAAGCTAACTTTCTCGAGGAAACTAATAAGCATAATGAAGCATTAGAGTATTTCGATATAATAGATAAATGTTTTACAAATAAACTTGCTATAGATAATCAATCATTACCGACCACTGACTGCGTTGAATTGGGAGAATGACTTGTAATGCAGCAACATGACACCGAAGCGATAGCAAGTTTTACTAAAGCGCTAGAGATAGATCCTTTTTATAAAAAAGCTCTTGTCGGGAGACATGATAGCTTACGTCGACTAGGTCGCAATGATGAGGCGGGGCAAGATTTAAAGCGCATTGACGAAATTGTAAAAAAAGAAAGGCAGCAAGACTGACTTTTTTGCTTAAATAGGAAGAACTTTCCCCTTATCATGCCTTGATTTTAACTTCCCATAAGCCTATTAAGTCCTAGCTAACGATAACCCATCAACCATAAGGGTAGCCATGGAAAACAAAAGCAATGTAACAACAGTAGCGCAAGCCAGCGGCGTTTATATTCGTCCCTCTTGGGATGATTATTTTATGGAAGTGGCTGATGCTATCGCTAAGCGCGCTACTTGCGATCGTGGGCGTTCGGGTTGCGTAATTGCTCGTGATAAACAGATTTTGGTTACTGGCTATGTCGGGTCGCCAAACGGGCTTCCGCACTGCGATGAAGTCGGGCATCAAATGAAAAAAGTGATTCACGAAGACGAGCATATTAGCCAACACTGCGTGCGCACGGTGCATGCTGAACAAAATGCCATTTGCCAAGCAGCGAAATTAGGTATCAGCATTGATGGCGCTACTTTATACTGCCGCATGACACCCTGTCGCACATGCGCCATGTTGATTATCAACTGCGGCATAACGCGTGTCGTTTGTGAGCGGCGCTACCATGCCGGTGCCGAGTCCGAAGAAATGTTTAAGCAAGTCGGCATTGAGTTGGTTTTTAAATACGACGAGACTCAACAATACAGCGGCCAATAAGCGCTAGCGGTTTATTTGTTCGACAAAAGCACGTAAGAGCGGCTCGTTACCCATTACGATTGAACTATCCATAAACGTTGCCTGTTTGCCGGTTAAGTTAAGAGCTACGCCGCCGGCTTCGGCGCAAAGAAGCAAAGCCGCGGCATTATCCCAAGGCTTAAGTGCCGTATGGAAATATAAATCTAAACTTCCGGCGGCTACCCGACACATGCCCAACACCGCAGAGCCAGTGATAAATGTCCAGGGTGTGGATTTAAGTTTGAGAATTGTTTCTAAATTAAAACGCGTACCTTCGGCCGTATAGCAGTTATCTGTACCCACAGCAGCTTTAACTAAGTCATCTTGAGAAGAAACATTTATCGGCTGCTCATTTAGGTAAGCACCCTTCCCTTTTTGGGCAGAAAATAATTCTTGCACATAGGGATTGTAAACCACGCCCGCCATTAAGACTCCCTTTTCGGAATAACCGATAGAAATACAAGAATGTGATCGTTGAAACTTGAAATTACTTGTCCCGTCTACAGGATCAATAATCCAAAGATGTTCTTCCTGCCAAACATCGCTAACTTGATCACCGGTTTCTTCTGATAATATTTTATCGTTAGGATAAGCGCGTCGAATAGCTTCCATAATAATTACTTCGCTGGCCAAATCGGCTTCCGTCAGCAAATCGTTATAATTGCTTTTGGCGCAGACTACTTTGCGATACTTCTCTGAGCTGATGATCTCTCCCGCTTTTAGCACAGTTTGCTTCATTAAGTTCAAACGCTCTGTGCTCATCTTTCCTTTATCTTTTTCAGTGAAATAGGCAGCAAGATTAAAATTATTAGCCAACTAACTAGATTGCCATAAAGCGTATAAAATGTTTGTAGCGAGTACTGGCGAATGGAGGCCAAAATAATGCCGCTGGTAAAAATCGGTAAACTCTCTACTGTTCGACCAAACACATTAACCACACCTGTATAGCCCGTATTCGTAACACGCAGCAAATAGCGCCTTGTCTCAATTGCCCGCCACATGGCTAACAAATGATGCTGCTCCGATGCCGCGCTATGCCCATACCAAGCATCATTGGTTAGATTTACCAACACATCAGCACCAGCCAAAGCGCTATTTCGCGCTAAGCTGGGGATTAAATCTTCATAGCATATTAATAAGCCTGCTTTTACACTGCGGCCATCTTCTTCAAGCGGCAAAGACAAAACTCCGACTTTGTCCCCGGCAGTAAAATCACCCGTCTGCGGACTTAAGTCTTTAAGCTGAGGGAGCCACTGGGCAAAGGGCATATATTCGCCAAAAGGCATTAATATTCTTTTGTGATAAAGGCCTAAGATATTTCCCTGAGCATCTAACCCGATAGCTGAATTATAATAGTCAGAGTCTTTACTCTCGGAGTCCTTTCGCTGATAAGCCATCGCACCGTAAATCAATGGTGTTTGCAAGCTAGGGAAAGGATCGAATTTGTAACCGCGCACATTTTTAGCTTCTACCGGTGTCCAGTGATTGATTACTGCTTCTGGCCAAACAAGTATTTCAGCTCCCGCTGCTAAAACTTTAGTTGATAAATCTTGATAAGTTTTTATATTCGCCGAAAAGAGTTTCAAATCATTCTTTTCTACTGCTTCTAAATTACCTTGCACTATACCGATTTTTGCTAGCGGCAGGCTTTGTTCCAGCTGAACAAAATAACGACTGCGCCAATGACCACCTAGCGAAACAATAACAAATAAGCATAGCGGAAATAATACTTTCTTATCTCGATAAGATAATTTCTTTTGCCCAACCGAAAGCATTACACTAGCCCACCAAAAGATTAAAAAGCTAAGCGGATAAACACCTGTAACTTCGGCAAGCGCGGAAAAGCTAGTCCAAGAAATAAGCGGATGGGCAAAGTTCCAAGGAAACAGGCGCGGCCAAAACATTTCGGTGATGAGCCAGGCCAAAGGAAAAGCTACTTGCCATCGGCCTAATAATGTCGGTTTTAATTTTTTTAATAAGTAAGCACAGAGGACGAATTGCAAAGATGACAAAAGGCAATAGACGGCGAATAACAAATACGAAAGCCAGCGCGGAAAGCCGCCAAAATATTGAAGCGTCTGCGGGATCCAATAAAAGGCCACTAAGCTAAAAACTAGCCCAAATATATATAGTCTCTTTGTCGGGGAGACATCTTCAGCCGCGATATAAACAAGAAGCAAAGCAGTTATAACTGTGCAAGTAACGGCCATTGCCGTTTCCGGGAACTGGCAACCTGCGCCAAAACAAATACCAGCTATTATTGCAGATAAGACGAATTTCATTCCTACGTTTTGCTGTAAATTGCCAATTTCGTCAAACAGTGATAGTCCCAAAGCATGAATACTTTCATTGATTTTATAAGACAATACGCAATTATCGACATAATTTTTCGGGGCGGATGGGTCATGGTTCCGCTCTGTTTATGCTCCGTCGGTGCTGTAACCATTATTATCCATAAGGCCTTTTGGGGTCTAAAACGTGGTCGCCTTATTCCCAAAGATCTAGTGGCCAATTTCTTTGCCCTAATTGAGCAAGGGAAATTTAGCGAGATTCGTAAACTAGCTTACAGTTCATCTTCGGCCATAACACCGCTTGTTATTTGCGCTATCGATAACGCCGACAAGCCTAGAGAGCTGTTAGTAGAAAAGCTGGAAACAGTTGGTCGCATCCAAGCACAACGCTTGAATCGCATGCTTTCATCGCTTGGTATTATCGCTTCTATTTCCCCGCTACTGGGATTACTGGGAACGGTGTTTGGCATGATAAAAACTTTTCAGGTAATCGGGAATTTTGGCATCGGCAATCCCCAACAATTAGCAGCGGGCATAGCGGAAGCGCTGATCACTACCGCAGCCGGACTAATTATTGGCATACCGGCTTTAGTTGCCTATCGCGCATTTATTAGCCGCTCCAATACCCTAATTTTAGAAATGGAACACATTTCATTAGAACTAGTGGAGGCCACGAGTTCTAATTTAAATAAAGAGCAAACAAAAGCGCGACAATCAAACTTATGAATTTTTCCGGGAAACAAAACGCTGATGACGGCATTGCCATCGATATAACTCCGTTGGTCGATGTCTGTTTTTCTTTGGTGCTGTTTTTTATGGTAACGACAACTTTTATTAGCGCTCAGGCGCTTGATGTTTCTTTACCCAAGGCCAAAACAGGCGGCGAAATTGAGGCGAACAAGGAGTTAATTGTGAGCACAGATGCTGCTAACAATATTATTGCCGATAAGCACAAGCTAAACATTGCTGAATTAAAATCGCTATTGCTTTCCTGGAAAGAAAAACAAGCAGATTTTTCTTTGGTAATTTGGGGAGATAAAGGCACGAATCACGGTACTATCGTCACTATTTTAGATACGGCTAAAGAGCTAGGGATAACGAATATTGCTATCGCAACCGAAGCACAGCGCTAAGGGATTTTCTTTAAATCTTCTTGCAATTTCAGAAATACGCTGTCAAACGGATAGCGTATTAACGACTCTTGCACGGTCTTACGAATCTCCGCAAGCTGATTAGTCTTAATTAGAACATTGATTAATTTTTTATAAGAATCAGCGTCTGGGTTAAGATAAAGAGCTTGGCGATAATATTTTTCTGCTTCCGAGAAATTTCCTTCTAACTGCAAAACTACACCTAAATTACTATAAGCCATACCATAGCGACGCCCAGGCGAAACCTCAATGGCCAGTTGAAAATATTTTTTGGCCTCAGCTAAATTGCCGCGCCGCATCTCCTCGACGCCCACATTATTATGCAGCAAAAAGCTAAGTGGTTCATGCTGCACGTCATGGCGATAAAACTCCAAAGGCACTTGCCAATCAAAATTACGTGTTATTGTTTGATAAGACAAAAAACAAATAAACACTATCAACACAGGCATCAATTTCTTTTGGTAGACAGGAAGCAACAAGAGACCAAGAGCCGGTAAAACCAACCAATGTTCGCGCAGCGTTGCGCCTAAGGGTGCAACAATGTGCAGCACCGGGGCCAATGCCACCAGAAACCACAGCAGATTAAATGCTTTTTTATATTTCAATAAAATCCCGGCAAATAAAAGCAGTAACAGACTGCAGCCGATAAACGACCAGGAAAGCCAGGAACGCGTGACGAAAAGATATTCCATGTGCAAATCGTAAGGCAAAAAGAATAAACGCAAATAAGTAACGATAATTTCCGGCACTGTTAGAAGACGATCCGTTAAAGAAGAAAAGGCGATCGGCGAGATAAGGACATAGGGACTACCATAATAAACATGATAGAGACGAAACAGGCCATAGGCGAGCATAAGTACGAAAAAAGGAATTATCGGTATAAATGAGCGCTTTTCTTTAGACAGCAGCAGTAATTGGTGCCCGAGCATAAAAAAAGGAAGGACTATCATATTTTCTTTAGAAAAGAGCGCGAGAGCAAAAAAGATAAACGCAGAAGCACTGCGCGAGCAAAGATATAAATAGATAGAAGCAAACGAAAACAAAACCCCCAGTAGATCACCGCGGCCCGATAAATAAGTAACCACCTCAATATTCATCGGATGCACAGCATAAATCGTCGCTGCCAAAATCGGCACCCAGTCCGGAGCCTCAACTAACATTTTAGTTAAAATCTTCTGCAGTAAAAAAACGCTGATTAAAAAAAGTAAAATATTAGTAAAATGAAAGCCTAGCGGCGTATTCCCCCAGAGCTGATAATCAATCAGGTAAGTTAAAAACTGAATGGGGCGATAAAACTCACTGCCCCGCCACAACCCACCAAAAGAAGAAGACAAAAATATCTGAGGGATATTCTGCCAAGAACGAATCAACTCATTATTCTTGATCATCGCCTCATCGTCCCAAATGAAAGGTACAGAAAGAGAATTAACGTAGCATCCAAGGGCGGCTAATATAGGCAATAATTGGAAAAGAAGTTTCTTCTTCATGTTTTTAAATCGCACAAACCATAAGCGCAACCTTTCTAGCACTCGACAAAACATTACGAAAGAGTTAAGGAAGCTAAAAGCATGGCTATTTCATTAATGCTCCAATGCTATCATGTAATATTACGCCAACAATAAGTGATGGGAGCGTGTGCAATATACGTCAAGCCTAGCAATTATATTCATGGGAACATGAGCAGCCGCAGACGAATTCTATTTGTGGATGCTTTCACAAAACGATACTTAATGACTTTTATCAAGTAGTGTTTAGAAAAAGATTGACCGTTCAATGGACACGCTGCAACTTGATCTCGACGATTGGTTGAAGCAATATAACAAAAAACGCGCTTGCCAAGGTAAGTATTCATGGAATAAAAGTTTTAATTAAACTAAGCTTTTAAATGTATTCATCCTTATTGTTACTAACATTACCTGATCGGGAACGACTAAATATGTGAGAGCTTGGTTTTTACCCGATGGTTTTGCTTTGCAAAACTTGCCACTTCTGGAGGCTTTTATATAGAAACTCAGTAAAAGTCGGGGATGGTTACCGGCTAGCCTTCGCAGGGTGAAAATTTTAATTAAATGAGGCTCCTAGGAATATATCGTTTGACTATGATTGGCTGTTAAACCAATCTTTAATGTAATTATCCACTCCTAGCTCTCAGAGAA
>JADZAE010000038.1 GCA_020852715.1 Deltaproteobacteria bacterium | reverse complement strand
TAATTCTATCGATGTCCTTTCCCAACGCGTCTTTACCGCTATCACCTACTTCGTTAATGCTCATTCTGAGATAATCACTCTTTGTCAACACAATACTTAACGGTCAGCATTTATGAAAAACGCTATATACCGGCACATACAAATTTTTCTTAACTTACAAAGTAACGGATGCAACCAGCGAATGGGACGAAGAAAAGAAGAAATAATATGTATTCGATTTCAAAATATCTCTCTTTGATTATTATTCTATTCCTGACTGGCTGTGACAACGCCAGACGCGAATATTTTCCTGACGGAAAACTCAAAAGTAGGCGAGAAGTTAGTTCCGCGACCGGAGAACTGAATGGAGAGAGTGCGGAATATTCCGAAAATGGCTCATTATTAACCATCAGTAGTTATCGCAATAATAAACTAGATGGCAAACGTTGCTCATATTATGAAAACGGCGACTTGAAGCTGGTTGAAATATTTAAACAAGCTGATCGCAAAGCAAATACAAAAGAGCTGTCGAATATAGAGAGAGTGACGAAATATTATCCGACGAAATCGACTAACTCGTTCAGCAGTTTGATTCCCGCGTGGGTTGATCGCAAACTCAAGTGCACATCATTTGAAGAATCTCAGCAGGAGGAAGAATCAACGACAGAATATTCGAACGGAAAACCCACGAAAGCTACGGCATACGATGCAAGTGGAAAGATAACACAAGCTTTCGTTTTTTCGAAATGGGGAGAGCCCCTCTCAACAGAAGTCGTTAAACGTTTCGAGTTGGTAAAATCTCTTCTTTCTTCTCAGAAGCTGAACGAGGCTCTGAATGAATTGAACGCAATTGTTCTAACCATCCCAAATTCTTCTACCGCGTATATGCTAAGAGCAAGGCTTTTTGATCAACAAAAGCAATTTAAGAACGCCATTGAGGATTATCAACGGGCTGTCGCTCTTAATCCCCAAAATGCTGAGGCTTATTTTGGATTAGGACAGGCGTTGTCCCGTGATGGCAACGTTACCGCTGCGCTCTCCGCCACAGAAGAGGCAGCACGATTGGAGCCTTCTACCAAATACTTTACATATCTGGCCCTACTTCAACGCAGACTCGAGAATTTTGATGACGCTTTGGCTAGCTTCCAACACGCTGCGGCGTTGGACCCACAGAATGACTTTTTGCTAAGTCAGATGGGTGATATTTTTCGTGAGCTTCATAAAAACGACCTAGCTTTTGAAGCATACCAAAAGGCTCTTACCCTTGACCCTAGTAGCGGCCCACGCTTGGTAGAGTTCGCAAGATTTTTGTTGAAGACTGGAAAAGAAGATGAAGCAGTTTTAAATTTAAAAAAAGCTATCGATTTATTGAAAGTTCCTACCAAAGGCTCTGCAAATACAATCGCTATGCTTGCTCTGCTGGATGCATATTGGGGTTTGGGAGATATTGATTCGTATTATCAATTGATCACAAAGGACGATACAGATGAGCGTGCTTCGATTACTTTGAGCGCATTTTATGACGAAATAGGCGAGCGGTCACTTGCAATCTCACGACTTCAGGATAAGACGTTTGATTCTTTCAATAGTAAAACTGAGCACTACAATTTAGGCGAAGCTCTCTATCTGAGCGGGCAAAAAGACGAAGCGCTTAAAGAATTAAACAGCGCATTAGAGGTCGATCCTCGGGACGAAAATGCTTCTGCGCTATTGGGAAAGGCATTGCTTGATGTGGGTCGACTTCCTGAAGCGAAGAGTGCCTTAGAATCTGCTTTGAAAATTCAACCTAAGTGCGCATTAGCTCATCAACAACTATTTAAGTTGAATCAGATTAGGACATTCTCTTCCACAACAAAGATTGACTCACCACCCTATATTGATGCTATTCAAACTTTAGTAAAAAACTCTATCGGCCCAGATGTATATGCCCGTCGCAGATCCATGTGGCAATTGGGACTAGTGGCGCTTGACGATGTTTATGTGGGTGATTTTCTCTCAAACGGATTACATGATCGAAATAACTTCGTGCGGATCAATGCGCTGTGGAAACTTTCCAATACTAGAGTGGTAGCAAAGAAACATTCCGCAAACGTTGCTATCATGCTGAATGACAAGGATCCTTGGATTGTAAGACAAGCTACGCGCACATTAGTTGAAATTTCCAACTTAAAAGAACTATCAGCTGATACAAAATCAAAGATGATTAGTCGAATGATTGAAGACTTGCATAACGCAGATCCTTTAATACGTCGGCATGCTTGCATAATTCTCGGAAAGCTTGGAGTTTACGCAAAGGAAGCTCTTCCGGATCTGAGAGGACTGACAACAGATACTCAAATGCAAATCAACGAGAAATCGACCGAAGCAATAGCGCTTATAACTGCCACTTAATTAACAGCAAAAACCCGTTACTAAAAATTAGCAGCTTCTTGATAAGCCCCCGACGGATCGAGTTATCTTGTATCGTCAAATATTTTTGTAATAATTTTTACACGCGCCATAGATTGTAGAGGGTAGCGTGAGAAATGCATTCTATGTTGTCGATGGTTTTTATTTGTAATATAAAATGGAAGCCCTAAGAGTCTACCTTAGAGCTTCCAGCCGTTAGGCATACTGCGTCAAAACCCAGAAAACAGACATGCCGCCATACGGTGGCATTCTGTTTCCTTTGGCGATGGGAGCAATGGTTATCGGATATCCTTCAACCCTCCATACACCACTTTTAGGACAAGTATAGCTCGGTGCTGTGGTGTAGGGTAGGGGCCTAGACTTTCTCTGCTTGATGCCTGCCTTCCTCGTCTTTTCTCGAAATACAAGCGTTTATGGGGGATAAAATTGCTAAGAACTATATAGGCTTAGAGGTTTTTAGTTGACAGCCTGTCTAAAAAATTAGACACTAATAATATGCCAACAAAACTATCAAAATTATTCTCTTCAAGCTCTAGGGTAGAAATCCTAGAAGCGCTTTATCACGCCTTTTGTGGGCTTGGATTAAGACAAATTGCTGAGCTTTGTAATCTACACGTTCACTCCGCTGAAGTGGCGCTAAAGCAAATGCACACTGAGAAATTAGTAAAGAGAAGAAAACAAAAACAAAGACTGTTTTATTCACTTAATACCCAAAACGAAAACTATGAGCTACTTAAAAGTATATTTATAGCTACTGAAGCTAATAAGATAAATGCTCGCTCTTTTTTAGTTATTAATGAAGGAAAGCAGGTGATGAAATTTATTAACACTTCACAGAGCATGATAAAAAAAGCGAGGAACTCGTATCATGGAATTAGATGAAATATTAAAAAAAACAGTCGAACTTACTAAGTCATACCAAATACCCTATGCAGTAGCCGGGGGACTTGTCGCTTCTGTTTATAGGGAAGAATACCGAAACACTAATGATGTTGATATCGTAATAAACCCCGCTAATAACGCCCTTCAAATTGCAACTGATATTCTATCAGCGCTTAACTTTGAAGTAGGAATAGCTAGAAAAGCAGATCTTCAAGGTGGCCCAATGGTCGCTATTAAACGTAAAACCACAGAACCTTGTATGCTGATAGGCCGCGCTAAAGACAATCCAAAGGGCCCAGGGGTCGATATCCTTCTCCCTTCAATCCCTTGGGTTCCCGAAGCGGTAAGACGAGCACAAAATAATTTACTAGATTTTGGCTTTGGACCCATACCCGCTATCACAGTTGAAGATATAATAATGGCAAAATTTGTTTCTCTAGCAAACGCTTCTGGTAGAGATAAAGACGTAGATGATTTAAAATCAATATTTAAGGCATCAAAAGATATTGATTTAAAATACTTAATTGGCCAGATGACAAAACTTGAAGTGAGCGTGCCTCCGGCAATTAATAAAAACGCTCCTGAAATATTACTTAAAGTGTCTATGGACATTAAAAGCCAAGAAAAGAAAAGCAAAAAGGGGATTGAACGCTGAATAGAGTTTACATTTGCCATCATAACTAAAAATAAAATCGGCGTGTTTTGCTCTTTTGGAAATCTTAACGTAATAGATATATAAACAGCTAAGTTTAGTGGGACTTAATTTTGTATTTATGTTAAATTGCAAGTTGATTGCTGGGCAATTATTGGAATTTTAATATGTATAACTTTTATAAATTATTTCAGTTATCAGTATTATTGCTGCAATTGTTTCCATCTTTTCTTGCGGATGCCGACACGAGGGTAGGGGGTTACATGCGGAAAAATGGTACTTATGTAGCCCCTCATTATAGATCCTCTCCAAATTCGACAAAACTAGATAACTGGTCGACTGAAGGTAATATTAATCCCTACACTGGAAAAACTGGAACTAAAGATCCATATCCAGAATATAATTTCAATAGCTCATATAATAATGGTTCCTATAGCAATACCCAAATTTCACCCAAGAGTTTAGATACTTACTCCGTGGGAACGCAAATTTTGGGAATTATAAATACAGACAGCCAAGGAAAACCTAATTTTATCAGCACAAAAACGATTCCTATAGCGTTTTTCATAAATGCTGACCGTTAAGTATTGTGTTGACAAAGAGTGATTATCTCAGAATGAGCATTAACGAAGTAGGTGATAGCGGTAAAGACGCGTTGGGAAAGGACATCGATAGAAT
>JADZAE010000037.1 GCA_020852715.1 Deltaproteobacteria bacterium | reverse complement strand
TTTATCCTCTGCTGTCCATTTCTTACGATTTTTGCCGTCTTTCATATGGTCTCCTTTACTTTATTTAAGCTCCAGAGTACCTCTTACCAAATTTTACAAAAAGTCCGAATTTCAAAAAAGCGTTACAGAACTCTTTCTCGAAAAAGAAATCGTCACCATCCAATGCTCTCCCGACGACTGCCCCGAAACCAGCTACGACAAACTAATCTCCGGCACCCAAAAAGCCCCAACCGACTACTACCTAACCTTTGCCACCGCCGCCGGCGGCTACTGCATTGACTACCTCGGCCTCACCGAACCATGGGAAATAAGCTATATGCTATGGTGACAAACCCCGCACCAACACCAAATCTCCCCAACCCTGTGGATTACCCCCATATCTGCACAAAAATACACCACAAAATCTTTACCCAAAATGCCCCCAAACCTGCGACCAAAATGCGCCCCACATCATGGTGCAGGTTGTTGCTAATACGTGCAGGGCGCTGTAAACAAATTGAATTTAATAACGGCCTAAGGACAACGGATACTTAATCTAGTCGGGAAGGAAACCATGGGAAAAGTTGTAGACTTAAGAACTAAACTTGCTCACCTCGTTTTAACAATTCTTAAAGAAAATAACGGCCAGATGCGCGGGCGGGAGCTAGTTGACAAAGCTGCTCACAGAATAGAACTCGATGATTGGGCAAAAAGTCAGTACGAAAAATCAGGTAATTTAAAATGGCGTAGCATTTGCCAATTTTCCACAATAGGACTTGTAAAGGCAGGCTTCCTAGTAAAGAAGAAAGCTATATGGTACCTTACCGAAGAAGGAGCGAAAGCACTAAGCAAAACGCCGCAAGAACTCAAAGACGAGGTGGATGCTCGTTACCGACAATGGGCTGAGTCACAGCCTAAAGACGAGGACGATGATAACGAAGAACCAGAAACCCAAGACGAACATGCCGTCCGTGCAACATCTTTCGAAGATCTCGAAGCGCAATCTATAGATGTATTAAATAACTACATCAGCAATAAAAACCCGTACGAATTTCAAGATCTAGTCGCCGCACTTCTTCGCGGCATGGGCTACTACACCCCCTTTATTGCCCCCAAAGGCAAAGACGGCGGAATGGACATAATCGCCTACCGCGATCCGCTCGGCACACAAACACCCCGCATCCTGGTACAAGTAAAACATAGACAAAACACCTGCCCAGTACAGCCCGTTCGCGAACTCCAAGGCCTACTCATCAACCGCCCCGGCGACGTCGGCATCTTTGTTTCCAGCGGCGGCTTCACCTCAGACGCCACCGCCGAAGCCAAAAAATCCCACGTGCACATAGAACTCATAGACCTCGACCGCTTCATCTCCCTCTGGCTCGACTTTTACCCAAAGATGACTGAGGAGGACAAAGCCCTCCTGCCGTTACGGACTTTGTATGTGTTGGCGCCAGAGGAGTAGCTTAGTGCGGGGAAAAGGTATTAAAGTGGTTTCTAATTTTGTAAACATACAAAGATATAATTAACGGGGGAAAGATAACGTGAACGACATAGGAATTTGTGCTCAAAGATTAGCAATATCATATACCGAGATCCCTTGGCTAACACCACCATGCGCTGACCTTAATTTTAGCATTAAAGCCCCTCTGTTTCTGTGGGCAGCTTGTTTATTACTAGTTATCGTTACGGGAGTGTTTACAGTAAGATGTCTTTTGCAATCTGTCCCGATTGTTCGTTCTTTAAAAAAAATAACTAAGACGATCGATAGCATTGGACCCAAAGACCAGCCTCTTGATGGAGTTGGTCTCGAGCAACTCCGGCAAATAATGGCAGGTAATCGGCTCGTAGCCGATGCTTGGGGTGAATTTGATGAGACACTTTTAGTTTTATCTGAAGATACGCGTGATCAGATATTTAATACCCGACAGGCAGATGAGTTCTTCACATTTAAGTCGATTATTGGTGGCCATATTAACTTGGGATTTTACGCAGCTATACCGGGTATCTTAACCAGTGTTGGGCTATTATGTACATTTATTGCTATCCTTCTTGGGCTTTCGCATATTACCCCCGATCCTAATGACCCCCAAAAAATAAAGGGAGTAGAGGATCTGGTATATAGCTTATCGGGAAAATTCATCTCCTCTATCTGCGCTCTTGGCTTAGCTGTTTTTTTTACTTTTTTTGAAAAATGGCGTGCGAGCAAACTTTACCGAGCCATGCACCAGTTCGTTAGAACTTTAAATCGTAAATTCGCGCGAAAGGCTGCCGAACACATCCTACATTTAATTCAAAAAGATATTAGCGAACAGTCTATTGCTTTTCGACAGTTCGGCGCAGATCTTTCTGGCCACCTAAAAGAGGGATTCAGCGAGGGGATGGGTCCTCATTTTCAAAAAATAGCGGAAGCAGTAGATGAATTAAGAAAACATAAGTCAGAGTCTCTAACCGATTCTCTTTCGCAGGTTATAACCGAGTTTAAGGGTGCGCTAATGGGATCAACGAATGCTGAATTCAAAACATTAGAATCTACTTTATCTCAAGTAGGAGATTCTATGCGGGCGATGATTGAACAAAGTAAGGAAACGCAAGATAAAATGTCTTCAGTCCTAAATAGTCTGGATGTCGCAGTATCCCGGCAATCATCTTCCGGACAAGAGCATTTAGCTCGCCTAGCAAATACAATGGAAATTGTAATTGATAAGCTACAATCGGCCACCGCACAGTCTAGTGGAACGCTTGCGTCCACCGTAACTACCGTTCTTGATCAGTTGCAATCTGGGTTTAATGCCCAGTCAGGGGAGATCTCTCGTAGAAATACTGAGCTGTCTACGTTAATGCGAGCGATGCTTGATCAAATACAGGCTAGTCTTAGCCAATCATCTTCATCTGTATCAAGCACTGTGAGCGGTGTTTTAGAAAAAAGCTCAGCTTGGACAGAGAAAACTACGGCTCAATTTAACTCGGTAATTGAGGAACAAGGACGTAACGCTCAAGCAATTGCCGACGCGAGAAACGCGCTTAACGATGCGCTTAATATTTTTAAACAAGCTGTTTCTGACGGGTCTGGAACACTTAACACAATGGGAATGGCATCCTCTGCGGTTAAAGATGGAGTAGCGATTCTTAATGGGGCTGTGAGTGCACTTAATGGCACTCAAGATCGTGTAAGCGACTTAGCCTCGCTAGTGCAAAGGAATGCTGAAAACTTAAAGCTAGTGGTCGATAGACAAAGCGAAATTGTGGGTAAGTATGATCACGTGGTAAGCCAACTCGATTCTAGTTTATCGCATATTCTGACTCAGGTTACGTCGAGTATTGAAAACTACTCTTCCCTAATGAAAAAAAGTATAGAAACCACGCTAGGGCAGTTTGATAGCCACTTAGGAAATGCGACTGCTAAGCTCGGCGGAACGGTTCAGGATTTAAGTGAAAGCTTAGAGGAGCTAGTTGAACTTTCAGCAAAGGCTAAAGGTGGTAACGTATGAGCGATACTGGGCATTCCGCGCTTACCAGTTCCCTAACGGATATGATGACTTCACTAATGGTCATTTTCGTACTGCTTCTTGTTAATTATTTAGGGAATCGACAAAGTGAAATTGCCCAAGCTCGTAGTAAGACGGATGAGATGCAATCACAGTTTTCTATTAAACTTCGCGAAGCTCTAATTAATGATGTTAAGGTTCAAAAGATAGATGACTATAATTTAGTAGTAATCGTGCCCGAGGATAAACTTCAGTTTGAGTCGGGAATGAATCAGCTAAACGATGCCGCTTCGATCTTCCTAAATCAGTTTGTCCCTGTATTACTGGAAACATATAAACAGTTTGAAAGCGACGTGAGTCTCATTAACGTTGAGGGTCATACTGATAAAAAACTTAAAGAGAATGCCGCTAATAAATATTATAATTGGGATCTAAGTCAGGAGCGAGCAAGTGCGGTAATGAAGTTCATGTTTAATTATCGAAAGGAGGCTTCGGACAGTAGCGCTGTCGATATCGATAATTTTAAACAAATTGCGTTGTTTGGGGGGCGAGGTCCAATTGAATGTCCATACTCTGAGCAGGACGATGAAGCCCTAAGGAAAACATGCCGAACAGTGAAATTTAAAATTCGACTCAAATCCAGCGAGGAATCTAAAGCAATTCGGGACAATCTACACGGTAGATTGGAGGGGGAAAAGTGATAGGCCAAAACGCAGATAGCCAACTGTTCTCAAAACTAACGGAAGCTATCGGGGAAATGCGTTTTCTGACGGTGTCAAGGGCACCGACTGATCATATCCCATATGACCGAGTTGAGGTAGTGTGTCCCTTAATACAAAAAGAAACAGAAAATCTTAACGGAACGGCAGCGGGTGAGATAATACAAGTTGATAGAGCTGCCATGCAAAAAAAATGGCAGCAATTTTGCTCTGATCCCTCTGATTTTCCACTCTCGTTAAAAGACTATAAAAAGTTGTGTTGGATGCCTGAAATTGTGGTATTAGAGTCTTTTCAAAAAGAGGTGATTGAGAAATCGTTCCCCGTTACTCTTCCGGCCTTACGTGGATTGCTTTATTCATATCATGAAAATTACGACAACTTAAAAGCAGCAAGAAAATTTTCGACTCGCCTAGCGGAAATGATCGAACTTAAAAGCGTAGCCAATAGTACGGTAAGAAAATGGCACGCCTCAATCGATTTCATCATAGGTTCCTCGGCATCTCGTGACTTTGCTAAGGAAACATTAGGTAAATTCAATGTGCCGCAAGTAGCACTCGAAGAGTTAAGCGTGAATTTAACTACTAATTTCGCTAGTAGCTGTGCTTCGGAATATGCGAAACTCGCGGCTGCCAGTTTTGGAAAGCTTCCTGAGTCGTGGGTTAGCATTTTATTTAGCGACGTTCTTTCTTCTAATCTATTACCCAATCAAATATTAAAGTACGTTATTTCCGAAATTATTTTGTCAAAAACTGCTGAGAATAATGATTTTATCCGAGGCTTGATTGTTGATTTTTTGCTGACTAATGAAAATTTTGGGGACCCCCGAATGGACGGTCGCTGGAGCGGTGTTAGCGAAGAAGCAAAAGCAAAAGTAGTTCAGTGGCTTTCCAGCGAAGATATCCATTTCTTTTTTGAATTAATATTTCGCAATCGTGAAGATAAGCATGGGAGAAAGAGCTTTTGGTTACAATATGTAAAAAAGGTAAACCGCTCGAGGGCACTAATTTCTTTTGAGGACAGAAAACGGTATTCTGTTAAACTTAAAGAACTGGAAGATAAGGGAAGAACTTATGGCAAACTGACCGGGAATAGTACAACCAGTGCATTTATTCTTGATTTTGGGCCAATAGTGGTTGTTGAATTTAATGAAGTTGGAAATGCTTGTTATTTCTATAAAAAAGAGGAATTTTCAAAAGTTTGTTCTAATTTTTGGGCATCCGATATCTCTTTTGGAGGCTTGAAGGATTCTAAGCTAAAATTAGATAAAGTTTCTCATCGGCAGGTAGTTAGCGAGATTAGCGTAGGGTGGGATACTAAGGTAGTAAAATTGCTTTCAGATTATGGAGTGCGTCGTGGATAATACTATATACAGCGAATGTATTATTGGCTGCTTAGCCAAGCACGTTGATGTTGTCGCCACCTCCTGCGATCTCAAAGTGCGCTATGTCGGTAATGAAAACGGAATTAATCTCGCAGAAAAATCATCATGGGATACCTTATCGGATCTGACAAGTCAGGGGAAATATCTTTCACAATCTATCGAATCTCTTGTCGCTCAAGGGTTGGTTGATACAGACAATAAGGAACTTTTTATTAAATATGATGAGCTACGCCTGCTAAATGATCACAACGCTGATTTCGTTGAGGGTCTTGTCCCGTGGGCACCATTCTCAATTTTAATACAATCCTCTGGTGTTTTAGGAACGCCCTCTTTTAAAATGACTTATCGCTTTATGTTGGGGAATCAGCATTCTTTTCCGGTAAGACTAGGGCCTTTTCTTATACGAGGGGAGGCTATCTATCGCTTATCCCCATCTAACTATGAGACCATAGAAGGAATTGATCGCTTTAATAATGAGGCGCCAGAGAATAAAAATAAAGAAAATGCGCTGCGCACACTTGCCCATCTCCGCATTTTAACCGCGGGCGAAGGGTTCGACGAGTATCTAGCCAGTGAAGATGTAATAATCCCTCAGAAAGTTAAAGTAGATATTGCCTCAGAAGGCGAAGGATATATTTCACTATATCCGACATTTGGCGGAGTTTCGGGCGAAGCATTTAGAAAAGAGTTTTTTCGATTAAGTGCGGTACAAAAAGTTTATGATGTTCAGCCAGAGCAGGGCAAACGTGTAAGGGTTGTAATTCCAGATGAAATGATTCCTGTCCTTACAGACATTCAGAAAGTAAGGAGGGTGGGTGGAGCTACTCGTGATAGAGTAATTGCAGATGTCATGAGCTGTTTCTCGGATGGAGTAGATAGAGATCTTATCGATATAACAGAGTTTGCGCCTCGCGTTAAAGGGATTTGCACAATTCCAGAAAGGGCAAGTTTATTACTGAATATTGAAAGTCGCGGCTGGGATGGTATTAGCGACGGGTTGGAGGCGCAAGAAGCAGCCAACGGTGAAAAGGCAGTAGAAAAGCCACTTGTTTTAAGTGTGTCGGCAGAGGAAGGTAATATCAATATGCCTTTATCCTTTAAAGAATTTCGTGAGTTTGCCCGAAGTGTAGCAGAAGCTCAAGAGAAAGATTCGGCTCAGATTTTATACCGTGGCCAGACAATTTATACCGATGATAAGCTACTTTCTCAGATTAATGAGCTGGAGGCCACACTAGAAAAGAAAAATAATGGTAAATTAGATATAAAAAAGGAAGCTAAGCAAAGCTTAGTTTTAAATATTTATCAGAATATCGAATCAACAAATTACTCTGAAGGAACTCTTGATACTTTGCAAGCCCTTGGAGAAAAGCCAGCTCTCCCAGTAAGTTTGAAAAAATCTCGAATAGTAAATGAAAGTGAAGTGCCTATTGTTTTAAAAAAACATCAAGAGCAAGGGGTTCTATGGCTACAAAATTTATTTATTAATCGCCTAAACCGCCGTGGCGGTCTCCTTGCCGATGATATGGGGTTAGGGAAGACGCTGCAGATTTTGACATTTCTCGCTTGGTGCATTGAAACGGGTTATTCGGAAGAGTTAGGGAAGGATAGAGGGCCTTATGAACCTATTCTGATAGTTTCTCCTATTATTTTGCTGGATGTGTGGCAGAAAGAAATTAATCGCTATTTCGGCAATGGAGTATTTGACCCTACCTTAATATTGTATGGACCGGGATTAAAAGAAGTTAGTCTTTCTGGGATTAGTGGGCGAGAGACCAAGGATGCAAAGCAAAAGTTAGATTTAGATAAGATACGGCTAAATCGAGTCGTTATTACAAATTATGATACCATAAAAAACTATCAGCACAGTTTGGCTAAAGTACCATGGTCAATTGTCGTAACTGATGAAGCTCAAGAATTTAAAATTCAAAACCAGACTTCAGATGCGCTTAAGGCTCTAAAAGCACAATTTCGAATTGTTGCTACTGGGACTCCGGTTGAAAACAGATTATTGGATTTATGGAATCTCGTTGATTTTATGCAAGCGGGCTCATTGCTGGGTTCAGCAAAAGAATTTTACAACAAATTTGAAAAGGATGTTCATTTAAAATCCCCAGAGGAAAAAAAAGAATTAACAAAAGAACTGCGGAAGGCCCTATGCTATGATCGAGCAGATGCTTATGTTTTAAGACGCGATAAGGAAAACGAACTAACTGAGTTGAAGAGCAAGATAGAGCATAAGATAATTTGCCCTATGGATACTGTCCTTAAGAAAACTCATATTGATATTGTTAAAAATTTTAAAGAGGAGGAGCGAAAAAAACATCACTTCACTTTAATTCACTCTCTTAAAAGGTTGTATTTGCACCCTCGGCTATTAAATGGTCCTCAACCGGTTGAGGATGTCGATGGAATTATAAAAGAAAGTGGCAAACTGCAGAAAATGATCGAAGTGCTGGAGGGTATAAAAGAGAAAAAGGAGAAGGTCCTGATATTTGCAAGATCTTGTGAGCTGCAGACAATACTTTCGGAAGTGCTGGGCACACATTTTGACCTAAGAGTAGATGTTATTAATGGCTCTAACGTAGTTGATCGTAAGAAAATAGTAAGCATGCGGCAAAACATTATAAATCAGTTTGAAGCAAAGGAAGGCTTTAATGTTTTACTCCTTTCTCCCGAAGTAGCGGGGGTTGGTCTTACTATAACCGGGGCCAATCATGTTGTTCATTTTGAGAGATGGTGGAATCCTGCAAAAGAATCTCAGGCGACAGATAGGGCATACCGAATTGGTCAAACGAGAGATGTTCACGTCTATTATTTTATAGTTAGGGATGAAAGCCGAGAAGTTATTTCGTTTGATGAGACTCTTGATAACTTGCTTACGGAAAAACAAACTTTAGCTAAAGACTTTTTAATTCCCAGAGATAGTATTGAAATATCTCAAGAAGAAATTATTCAAGGGCTTAGCGGCAAGAATGATTTGGCCGAGTCGCCCACTGTATGTGCGGATGCAGCCATTAAGACATTAGCTGATGTGGATAGACTTCCTCCTCACCAATTTGAAGCACTAGTGGGCCTGATACATGCACGCGAGGGGAAAAAGGTTATTTTATGTCCTCTTGTTGGTGATGGGGGAGCAGATTTGCTGGTAGTTGGTAAAAAAGATTTGGTGTATGTTCAGTGTAAACACTCATCGTGCTTAAATATACAAACCTCAAGAGCAATTAGAGATTTGGAGGAGGCACATGATGTTTATCGCCGAGAGGTATTGCCAGAGAGTCTGCGTCGGCGACCTCCTATACTCGAGGCATGGACTAACTCTCGCTTTGATCAGGATACAAGAGCGATGGCTACTCGTAATAAAATTCACCTTATCGAGGGGAAAGATTTGTCTAAGCGGTTAGAAAAAATAAATATTACTAAATTAAATTTGATTGAGTTCGAAACAGAAAGAACGCGAAACTTGAAAGATATTAAAGAGCGCGCTTCATTAATGTAGAGCACTCGCATACCCTTTGATTTCATAAGGGGTTCTGCTACGCTGGAATGCGTAGAACCAACAAACTATACACCAGCTTAATCGAGCGAACTTCCCCTGTGGATTACATCTATATCTATATCAAAATACAATATAAATAGTTTAGCGCATAATCCATCGCCGCATGAGAGTGGATGCGCCCCACATCATGGTGCAGGTTGTTGCCAATACGCGCAGGGCGCTGTAAGTGCTAGATGATTTTATCTGCAACACAGCAATGCATTAGAGAGGGATTATGGCATCGAACACGCACTCGCAAATGGTAAACTTTATTTGGAGTATTTGTAATGTCTTGTCCTGAAGTAAATCTTGCGCCGAGTAATGTTGATAACGGAGGGATGGGGTATATCTTTGAGGAACTAATTAGTATCGGTGCGGAACAAGCTAACGAAGAAGCCGGAGAACATTGGGGCACTGGAGATCTTGAAATAACGCTCAACTCTTTAAACGATTTAGAGAAAGCCAAGCCACTACTTCAGCGAGCATACGAAGGGGAGTAACACTGTATGAGCAATAACCTTCCAACAAAAAGCCAGTTTCTTATTTATGAGGCTGAGAATGGTGTAACGAAGTTAGATGTTCGCCTAAGCGGCGAAACAGTTTGGCTTACGCAGCAACAAATGGCAGATCTATTTCAAACCAGCGTGCCTAATATAAGCATGCATATTAAGAATATTTTTGAGGAAGGCGAATTAGAGGAAAATTCAGTTATTAAGGATTTCTTAATAACTGCACGAGATAGCAAGGGATATAACACCAAGCATTATAACCTAGATGTAATCATATCAGTTGGTTATCGCATAAAAAGCCATGTCGCGACTCGGTTTAGGATATGGGCAACGCAGCGCTTACGCGAATTTATCATCAAAGGCTTTGTGCTTGATGATGAGCGCTTAAAAAATCCCGATCAACCTTACGACTATTTTGAAGAGCTAACCCGTCGCATTCAGGATATTAGAACCTCGGAGCGCAGGTTCTATCAAAAGATCACAGACATCTATGCCACAAGCATCGACTACGACCCGACTCTTGAAATCAGCATTAACTTTTTTAAAACAGTGCAAAACAAAATGCACTGGGCCATCACCGGAAAGACGGCTGCTGAAATTGTCCATGAGCGAGCAGATGCCGATAAACTAAACATGGGATTAACAAATTGGCGCGGTCCAAAAGTTCGCAAGCCGGATGTAATTGTTGCCAAGAATTATTTGAACGAACAAGAACTAAGCGCGCTTAATAACCTTGTTGAGCAATATTTGATATTTGCAGAAGGCCAGGCGATGCGCCGGATTCCGATGTATATGACAGATTGGATTTCTAAGCTTGATGGCTTTTTAAATCTTAACGAAAGAGATATTTTGACGCACGCTGGCCAAATATCGCACGAAGTTGCAAAAGACTTCGCTGAAGCTGAATACGATAAGTTTCACCAAACGCGTTTAGCAGCCGGCATGCCTAGCGACACCGATTTTGAAACAGCGATTAAGCAGTTACCATCGCTTCGAGAGAAAAAGGGGGAATGATGGCTAAGCAAAAAGTATAAGCCATCTGGGGTTGAGTGGCTGGGCGAAATGCCTGAGGGGTGGGAGGTGAAACGGCTAAAGTTCTTAGTTGCGCTTCCGTTGATGTATGGTACTGTTACGCTCGTGCGAAATCGGACTTTTTGAAGTCAGAGATAAGGGGTACTTTAGCAGCCTGATTAATAAGTTTTCTATGCTGTCTAGCCAAGCATAGATTATATCGTCTAGTAGCTAGAATTTC
>JADZAE010000036.1 GCA_020852715.1 Deltaproteobacteria bacterium | reverse complement strand
TATTTTAATTAATTAAGCGGGGTGGATGGTTAGCTTCACCGGGCTTAATTAATATGTTTGTCGACAGTTACGATTAATATATTAATATGAATAAAAGAAGAAAAGAATAAGAAGTTATCCACAGGTTAAATACTATCTAATATCAATTAGTTATAAGGATAATAATGGTTTATCTGTGGGTTAAAACTATAACCTAGTGTTTAAAAGATTGGGAGAAGTTAAATTTTTAAACTTATGTGTGAGTTGGAACTATAACTTTTTAGCTGATGTGTGAGCTGTAACTATATCTTTTTAGTTTAGGTGTGGGTTAGAACTATAACTTTTTAACTTATGTGTGAGCTGAAACTATATCTTTTAGTATCTATGTGAGTTAAAACTATAACTAAGTGTGAGTCAAAACTATATGATATGTGGGTTAAAGCTATAACATATGTGAGTCAAAACTATATCATATGTGGGTTAAAGCTATAACATGTATGAGTCAAAATAAGAGTTATGTATAGATTAATTATTCCTATGCTTTTTTGATAATGCGAATGTTTGATTTTTGTGCTATTGTTTTTGTATCGGTGGCACGCTTATTAGAAGCTATTTGTTCGCTAATGAATTGTGGAGCTGCTTTAATTGTGTATTTTACGTCTGAAATAGTACGGCCTGTTTTACGCTCATCTATTTGAAGGCACTGAATAATTCCTTTTTGTTGTAATTCATTAAAAGCAGATAGTATTTTTCTTCTGTTATCAATTTCTCGTGTTTGTTGCAACAAGCCACTTGTTTGTTTTATATCTGAATACATACATGAATATTCAGTTATGGGACTGGCTTGGGTAAAACGGTTTATGAGCCGCTTGTAAATCCATCTAGTTAATTGTTCATTACAACTCATTAAGCGGTCATAGTTAAATTGACGATAGTCAAGATTGTTTATACTGTGGCTAATGAAGAGTGGAAGTCTTGCGATGTGATGTGTATCAGTAGATGCCAAGTATTCATTACGACCCACTGTAACAAGGTCTTGAAGGATGTTTCCATTCCAAATTTCTTTATTGTTTTTTGAAAGAGTGATGTTGCATTTACTCATTACTTCTATAGCATGTTTTATTTGATCAAGATCACGTGTTCGGCCCCTTATTTTAAGTTCTTTTTGTAGCATTCCCAAAGTAAACTTAACCCAGCTTTCTATTTTTTCAGGGTCATGAATCGCATATTGTTGATCACTAAATATCTTCTTTAGAGCCTCTTCTATGAGTTCTTCTGTAACGCCAGGGAAATAAGCTTTATAGCCTCGGTTCTTTTGCTCGATTAATGCGGGCTGAATAGAAACAGAGTATTCGTTGCCGTTTTCCTTATATGTCCATTTATAAGGTTTTGCTAATCCATCAATAGTACGCAGTTTTTCTGCTTGTTTAGTTGTAAAGAAATACTTCGGTATACGTTCCCATAATTCAACAGTATTTGAGACTTGACTTAAATCATTGGTTACAAAATGAGAAAATAAATCAAGCTGCAAACTTTTTATTGGATCTTTTGGTGGTTTCTTCATTGGGGGTCTGTGGGTATTTGATGTATTAGATTGGCTATAAATTATCGGCGAGTTAAGCATGTCTTACTACCTCTTTGACCTAGAAAATAAGTTAAAACTTTAATTCAGAGCTCTATAACAAATAAATATTTATATATCGGTTATTTATTAGTTTTAAATATCTTATATATCTTTTTATTATTTTGCAAAGTTAACTAATTTATCTAGTAAAGTTGATAGATGTGTTCGTTCCTGTATTGTCAGACTATCAAGAGCTTTAGCTGATATATCATTTTGTGTTTCAATTTTTTCATGAAACTGGCCTAAAAGAGTTAGTAATTTATCGTTGGAGTAATGGGGTGGTGGGTTTGTTTTCTTTTTGCTATTTAGAATTTTAGTATCTGGATTGCTTGTAGTCTGAGTAATTTGTTTCTCTTCTGTTTTAATGAATTGGCGTAAAAGTTTGACGGAGCCGCGTGTTATTTCTTGTTCTGAATTATTTAACCATTCAATTACAATTTCAGGAGCTTCTTTAAACGCATTAACAAGGCTATTTATTACTATTACATCTTGCGTTCTCCCGGCATTAAATATAGTTGCAATTGTTTTTGGTAAATTTAGGAGTGTGTAGTGTTGTGATACAAATCCGGGAGATTTACCAATCATCTTCGAAATTTCTACATTTTTAAATCCTTTGGAATATTGATAACCAATAAAATCAGCAATTTCTCTTGGTGTTAAAGCATCTCGTTGTAGGTTTTCAATCATTTGATCAACTTTAGAGTAATCGGTGTCTATAAAAGCCGGGATTGTTTTTTTCTTGGCGAGTATAGATGCTCGAAAGCGTCTGGCGCCGTGATTTATAATAAAGCGGCCTTCTATTTGGGGGTGAGGATGTACTGAAATTGGGGTTTTCACACCACGAAGACGGATAGTGTCTGAAAGTTCTTGTAAGGTCACGGGATCAAATTCAGTACGTGGCTGGTTAGGATCTTCATCAATCAAGCTTAAATCAAGCTCTAATGAACTTACCTTAATAAGGCTATTTTTAGTGCTGTAATTCATTATCTTTTGGTATTTTTTCTAGAATTTATAAGGATAAAATTATCAATACAGATTTATTACTTTATAAACCGGAAGCACCTAAATTAATTCTTTGCTATATCAGTTATTCTCTCCTAGAAAACATAAAGATATCATTGTATCTTTATGGATATATAAGTTAAAGTTAAATGTAATACAAAAAATTATTGAATCAATATTCAAAAGCTGATTCTTTAACAGGATAAACATTAACCCATATGGCGAGTACTAACCGAATCAAGTCAAACGCAGGGAGAAAGTAAGCTTGTACAACCAGATATTTTTAACAAATGTAATACGAGTACTGGATGAGTTAAACATGACAAAAATAGAGTTGGCTGAAAAAGCTAATATCTCACTATCTTTTTTGTCTGACCTGACAAAAGATAGGGCCAACCCGTCATTAAGAATTATGGAGGCTATTGCAAATGCTCTGGAAACACCACTTCCTATCCTTTTAGAGCAAACAAATCTTTCTGAAGCAGAAATGAAAGAACTTATGAGCGTGACACCAAAATCAAACTTACCAGAAGGGCTATTACACGTGTGTGGGACACTCACGAAGTTTCAAGCTTATCAGGTTCGAATTTGGGACACGGAAAATAAAAAGCAGGTATTAACCCGTAAAAAAAGAAAAGTAAAATAGTAGTTGCATTAATTAGTATCTCGTTATATTGTTAATTAAGCTTAACAAATAAACTGGATATATCCATGTTAGATTCTGAAGATAGTTGCGCGACGCTGAAAGACAGAGCCAAGCGGAAGCTGGATCGAGACATGGGTCCATTACTAATCAATGCGCTGAATGATCCCCAAACAGTTGAATTAATGGTCAACGCCGATGGTCGCGTCTGGCTTGAAAAACTGGGTGAGACAATGGCGTGTATCGGTGATCTGCGGCCAGCCCAGGCCGAAGCCATTATCAAAACAGTTGCTGGATACCACAGCAAAGAAGTCACCAAGCTAAAACCCATTATTGAAGGCGAGTTTCCACTCGATGGTTCTCGTTTCGCCGGACAACTTCC
>JADZAE010000035.1 GCA_020852715.1 Deltaproteobacteria bacterium | reverse complement strand
TTAGCTCTGGACTAGCTTTACTTAAATGAGATTCAACATATTTTTGGCGCTCATCGAGCGTAAATTCTTTTCTTTTTTTCATCGCCCCTTAGATTCTTCTTTGTTTCTAAGGGGATCATCTTTTCTGAAAGGTAGCGGATTTGCGCCTGGAGCTGAGGCAAAAAGGCGTTTGATCTTTTCTATGCTGTGAGGGGGTTGCTCGATGTGTCGCGTCAGCAACCCCCGGCTATAAAATTAAGGTTATTTCTTTTTCTATTTTCAATTATTAATTATTGCGCCACATCGTAGCGGCCGCCAACAGTGAAGGATACGAAGCGGTTGATGGAGTCGACCATTTGGCGGGTAATAAAACGTGCACCTTGGCTGGGGACACGGATAATGTCACCGTCTTGTAAGCGAAAGTCGTTTTCTTCGCGGTTGAGAACTTTTTCCAGGTCTACGATATGTAGAGCTTTCTGGCCATCATCAAGCAAGCGCAGCACTTCTACCTGATGAACGTTAGCGGAATATGTTACTCCTTGAGCGCTGGCAATAGCTGTTAAGAGGGTGGGTTTGCTAGTTGGTTCCATGGGGCCAATCTTTGTAACTTCGCCGTCGACTATCACTGTTGCCGGGTCCTTAACAATGACTACGTCACCCGGCAAGAGAGGAACATCTGTCGGCAACCCGGAGCGTCCACCAATAAGATCATCATACCAGAGCTCAATTGTTTGCGTGCCGGAAGCTGGTTCTTTGTTGCCGGGTTGAGCGGGAATAATTGCGATTGGGCCAATGGGTTGTTCGCTTTTAATGCCTGCCTGCGAGAGTACGGCGAGCAAAGAATAGCCATCGCGCTTGATCGGAACTTTTCCGGGATTCATTACTCGGCCCAAGAGGTGAATGGTGTTAGCTGCATATTCGGTGATAAACACGCGCACCTGAGGATCCTTTACGAATTTAGTAAGCCTGAGCGTAAGATCGTTCTGTAACTGCTCTTCGCTACGGCCGGCCGCGACGACGGCGCCAATAAGCGGAAGATTAATAAAGCCTGAGGGGCGCACACGCACTGTGGTATTTAGCTCAGGGATGTCAAAAACATTTATTTCCAAAAGATCGTCCGGGCCGATGTGATAGTCGCGATCTTTTTTCGGAAGTCCGCTAGCCTTTCTCATCTCGACCAAAGTAGTTAGGCGCGTTTGGTTTTCTTTTTGCTTTTTGAAAAATAGCTCATTACCGCTAAGAATCTCTTTGCCATCATTGGTTTTATCAGTGTTAGGATTGACTGCCGGGACGTAGCGCAGACACGCCGAGCTAAGTAAGGCAATGAGAGCAATGAAGAAAATAGGTGTTTTCATTCTTTTTAATAAGACAAAATAGATTTACAACCAGTTAAGTCAAAGAATAAACGAAAATTATCATCACTCTGCAATGTTTTTCTTTTAAGTAGCGTTTCTGTGATCAGCTGATCTTGTTCGTTGTTAGGTTGTGACCAAAAATTACGGTATAATTTCCAATTGCTGATTTTGGGCGATTGTTTGAGATTTATTAAGGGGTTCTCCATTTGACTGATAATAGTATCGTTTTGGGTATCAGCAATCATTTCTGCTGTCGGAAAGGGGATGATATCAATAGCGCCTGTGCGTAAAGCACTTAGGGCGTCGGTGGCTGAAGCGTAGCTGCGAAATTCAATCACTGCTGTGCGTGGATAGGTCGGGCGGTAATAATAGTCGTTAGCGCGCAGCACGATTAGTTGCTCGGGCCTATTTTCACTAAGCGAGTAGGGGCCAAGAAACGGAGTATTTGTGCCGCTGCCTAACAGCTGAGCAAAAGCTACTGCCTGTTTAGCGTTAATCAGCGGCAGAGTTAAGACCCATTTAGAGAAGTTAGCGGAAGGCTCGGTTAATTGCACCCGGTAGAGAGCACCCTGCTGACTAGAGCGCGAGATGACGATATCTGTTTTTATGCTTAAGAGCTTTTCTAAAAGATAAGGGGGAATAGAATTTATTAGATGCGTTTGGTAGGCAGGATTATCGGAGTGGGAATTATTTTGCTTTGCTGAATCTGCGCTAAGCTCCCGCGCTAAGTTTGAATAAAAGTTATAGCTATCTTGGACAAAATATTCATCGGCAGGTGATTTACTACGGAACTTAGCCTGAGGATTTATCGTGATGTTCCATTCATCTTGTGCGGCTGTGGATTCTAGGCGGGTGGCCGCATCTAAAATTATTTTATCTTTATCGGTGCGCACTAGCGAAGAAGCTATATTCGCCAAGATTATTCTGTTTACCGGTTCTTCGATGGCCAGTGGGTGAAGTTCTCCGGGCACATAAGGCAAAGCCAAGCGGATAATGTTCTCGCTCCGGGCAGGGCTAACCAGAAGCGGCAGGGAGCAGAGCAAGGTAAAAAAGATTTTGCTTAAATTTAATTTCATTGTTTGATTTGTGTCCCGTAAACTTGCACTAAGCGAGTTAAACGCTGGCGAAAGCTGCCATCGCCCATACTGTTAGAATAAAGAATTTTAAAATAACGAAATGTTGGCTGCTTGATGCTGATAACGATATAATGCCGATCGGCTAGTGATAAGCTCTGAATTTGGGCATCTTGCTTATAAGGATAATAAGCTTGGTTATCGCTGCTCGCATAAAGGGCTATGCTTTCGGCTGAAATATTTTTCTGTCGTTCAGCTGCTTCCAGGATAATTAGTTGTGGTAAATAATTTTCCGGCAGATAAAAGCCCAGGGCAGAGTTGTTTTTGTTAAAAGCGATAGATTCTTTACTCGTATCGTCCAGCCAAGAGCTGAGCATAGAAGCTTCTGGGGCTTTGTCTAACTCCATGCCGGCTTTCAGTATAGGAATGCGCACCATATCTTTGCGCTGATTTAAGATATTACTCCAGGTAAGGTTATTATTGCGGCCAAAGATGTTGGCCATAATGGTATCTAGCTTTTTTCGTGCCTCGTTGTTTTCTAAAGCATAGTCGAGATTGGCGATATCTAGGATAAAGCGTATGTAGTCTTCTTCGCCGATTTTGTTTTTATCGAGGCGCTGCTCAAGGTCGAGTAGCGCTTGTAACAGGGCGCGGGCGAAAGTATCATTCCAACGCGAGAAGTCGGTGCTGCGCACCTGGCTAAAATATTGGATCCAGGGAAGGAATGCGGGGTAGGTAGTGGGCAAAAGCAGTGCCAGTTCTTCGCTGTTGTCGGGAAGGTTAAAGATATAAAGCTGTTCTTGTTCGCTTAAGGTGCTGCCTAAAAGCTGGAGGCGTCGAAGAGATTGCAGTGCTTGGAGCTTATTTCCTAATTCCAAATTTGCTTGGCTCAGCGCCAGCAATGCTGCCGGTGAGGCCGGAGCTAATTTTTCCGCGTGCGCAATAGCTTGGTGTAATTGAGTTATGAGGAGATCAGAGGTTTTGTCAGGGCAAGAAAACTTTTCATGGCTAATAGTAGTAAGGATATTAATAGCTAATATTTGGTAATTGCTGTTTGCCGGAGAGAATTTCTGTGCGTCTTCAATGCTTTTTAATGCCGAGCATAATTGTAGCGATTTTTGTATGTGATCAACTGTTCCCCTGGAACTGAGAAATTGTGCTTGGCTAAGTCGATACTTAGCCTGAGCTGAACTGTTGTCTTTGTTGACAGCGGTAGCGCGCTCTAAAAATTCTTCAGTTCTCTGCTCTTTCCCTTTTAAGTCGGGGAGAACAATTTCTCCGCTGAGGATGGAATAAGTCTGCTGCAATTTAACCAGGGCTGAGCCTAAGCGCAAAGAATCAAAAGAACAAATGAGAATGACTGCGGCGGCTGCGCCGACGAGTAACACTAATAATATAGAGAGCAGTCGATTCATTAGTTCATACTGGTTTTTATGAAAAGAAATCCTTGGTCTTTTCATGTCCGTCTCTTGGTTTATAAGGGAGGATAGTATCGTCGGCAAGAAGTTATTGCCTTAAATTCTAATATTATAGGTTAGTTAGAGCGTGGAGTTGAGAAATATATGGTAATTTAGTAGGTAACTAGTGCTTGTTATTTTGGATAGTTAGTTGGGCAGAGGAAACAGATTTTATTGTGGTTGCAGGAATGGTTTTCCAGAAGAGCGTGCTCTTCTAAATTTTCAGGCTAAGGAGGTGGCCCTTATATGCGTCACTTCTTGTTTCTGTATGTATTGTCGGCGCTGATCATTTGCGTTGTGCCGATCGATGCTCAAGCTGGGAGCTGGAGTTTCACTATCGGTTCCGGTGCTTGGGGCGTCGGCTACAGAGGGCATCACGGTAGTGGCTACATTGGCAGTGGCTACTACCGTGGAGGACACTACGGAGGCGGCCATGGTTATGGTCACCATTCCGGTGGTGGTTATTCCCCGTATTATGGTGGTGGCTATAGCTACGGGCCTCATTACGGCGCCTGGGGTCCCGGTGGCTACATGACACCGACGCTGCCAACTCGGCGGCGCCTGCAGTACGGCTGGTAAATTTTTTTGTTGTTCTTTCTTTGAGGTTCTCCTGCAACCTCATTTTTTAGTGTTTTTTTATGCGCTACGCGTAGTGCGTAAAAATGTATTGAAGCAGAAAGATTTTAGTAGTGGGTTGCAGTTTAGGTTTTGCAGAAGAGCGTGCTCTTCTGAAATTTTTTGCAAAGGAGGTGGCGATTATGCGTCACTTCTTGATGCTGCTCCTGGTCGTTTCGTTCCTGATCGTTTCGTTACCGGCTTTTGCCGGTAGGGGTGGTGGCGCAATTTGGGGTAACTATTACGAGGAATCATCCTCGTATAGTCCTCCGAGTTATGGCTATGGCCCGGCGTATGGCTCCGGCCCTGGTTACTATGGTGGTGGCTATTCTTATGGTCCCCGCTACGGTATGTGGGGCCCGGGAGGCTACCTGACGCCGACGCTCCCAACTCAGCGGCGTCTCAACGCTGCCCGGTATAGATACGGCTGGTAACCCCTTTTTTGTTTTTTGTTAGCAAATTGCGGGTTGCAGGAACCTTTGCAAAAAAACGGGAGCGTGCTTCCGTGAGGCGAAGGAAAGGAGGTGATAGCCATGAATAGTTATCGCTTTCTTGTCGTTTTGTTTGTGTTGTTGTGCCCGACGTTTGCTGAGGCATATCGGGGCAATTATGGCGGCTATGGGTATGGGCCTTCCTTTTATTATTGGTATGAGGAAGAGACCTGGAATTACACGCCGCCATGCAACAAGCCGGCTGTTCTCGACTGTCCACGCTGCGGCGAAGGATGGTGTTTGGGTTGTGCACGCAAGCGTTATTGTCAAGCGTGCCGAACCAATCATTACTTTTGTCCTAAGTGCGGGGCCTCGCTTGTCTGGATTGAAACTAGTCCGGCAGGCGGGAATTACTATAGGTATCGAAACTAAGGGGTTCTCCTGCAACCCCCTTTTTTTAGTTGTTTAAATGAATGTATGGATATGGATGAGCAAAAGGTGAAGAAAGTATTTTTATACGACACGACTTTAAGAGATGGCGCGCAATGTCGCGGTATTAGTTACAGTATCAATGACAAGCTGAAGATTACCAAAATTTTAGACGACTTTGGCGTTTCTTATATCGAATGCGGCTGGCCGGGATCTAATCCTAAAGATTGCGAATTTTTTAATCAGGTAAAAACGCTGAATTTGAAACAGGCGAAAATTGTCGCCTTTGGCAGTACGCGCAAAAAAAACATCAAGCCGCAAGATGACGCCAATATCTTGGGTCTCCTAGAGGCCAATACTCCGGCGGTGGCGATTTTTGGAAAATCCTGGAACTTGCACGTAGAGAAAGTGCTGGAGACAACGTTAGACGAGAATTTGGCGATGATTAACGATAGTGTCGCTTATCTCTGCCAGCAAGGGCGTGAAGTGGTCTATGATGCTGAGCATTTTTTTGATGGCTACCTTGCGGATAGCGCTTATGCGCTAAAAACTTTACAAAGCGCTGCTCAGGGCGGGGCTTCTTGGTTGGTGCTCTGCGACACCAATGGCGGCAGCCTACCGGGTTTTGTGCAAGAAGTGGTCAGCGATGTTTATCAAACTGTAGTTGCGCCGCTGCGTGCGCAGGGCAAAAATATCAGCGTCGGTATTCACACTCACAATGATTCTGAACTGGCAGTAGCTAACTCCATTGCTGCTGTGCTTGCCGGGGCTGAGCAGGTGCAAGGAACTATCAATGGCTATGGAGAACGTTGCGGGAATGCCAATCTGATTTCCATTATTCCCGGGTTACAGCTTAAGCTCGGTATTAGCTGCGTGCCGGAAAATAGTCTAAAGCGTTTAAGAGATGTTTCGCTGCGGATTTGTGAAATCGCTAATTTTAACGCTAACTCTCAGCAGCCTTATGTGGGAAGCTCTGCGTTTGCGCATAAGGGTGGTATCCATGTGGCGGCAGTAGAAAAAGTTGCTGCCAGCTATGAGCATATTACACCGGAAAGCGTGGGTAACGTGCGCGAAGTGCTTGTTTCAGAGCTTTCGGGACGTGGCAATATTCGTGTGCGCGCAGCAGAGTTAGGAATTGATACTTCGGGTCTGGAAGTGGAAGTATTAGGAAGAATCAAAGAACTCGAATCGCAAGGCTTTCAGTTCGAAAATGCCGAAGGTAGTTTTGAACTTTTACTCAGACGCATCAAGGACGGTTATAAATCGCCGTTTGAGATAGTTGATTTTACCGTGATCAGTGAAAAGCGGGAATCTTTGTCGGCTCAGGTACAGGCAGTGGTGCGGGTAAAAGTAAACGGGGAGATTCTGCACACTGTTGCTGATGGTATTGGTCCGGTAAATGCCCTCGATGGGGCAATGCGCAAAGCTTTGCTTAACTATTTTCCGGAAATTAGTAATATCCATTTGGTGGATTATAAGGTAAGAATACTCGATCCTGAGCATGCCACAGCGGCGGTAACGCGCGTTATGATTGAGGCTACTAATGGCGAAGATAATTGGTGCACGATCGGCTGTTCGGAAAATATTATCGAAGCGAGTTTGCATGCGCTAACCGATAGCTTTGAGTATTATTTGCTAAAACATAAATAGGGCTTTCTGTGGTCAGAAAAGGGAAGGGCGAGAGCAGGGATCAAGGCCAGCACACAAGTCAGAGTGCTAAGGTTCGCTTGCCGGCACTACCGGGAGATCCGTTAATCTTTTCTCGCGACGAGCATAATATTTCACGAAAGTTAATTGATCCCGATGCGCTTAAGGTCATGTACCGGCTCATCAATCATGGCTACCAAGCTTTTTTAGTTGGTGGTGGCGTGCGCGATTTACTGCTCGGCAAAAAACCTAAAGATTATGATGTCAGTACCGATGCTCGGCCGGAAGAAGTAAAAAAGCTCTTTCGTAACTGTCATATTATCGGACGGCGTTTTAAGTTAGCCCATATAGTTTTTGCTGGGAGAAAAGTCATAGAGGTTTCCACTTTTCGATCGACAGTGGAGATGGAAAGCACGAAAGCCGCAGATAAACCACTGCGCAGTGACAACACTTACGGTGATCCGGAGACAGATGCGCGCCGCCGCGATTTAACAATCAACGGTCTGTTCTATGACTTAAGTAGTTTTTCAGTAATTGATTATGTCGATGGCGTAAGGGATCTCGAAGATGGAGTCATTCGTATTATTGGGGATCCGGAGCAGCGTTTTAAAGAAGATCCGGTGCGCATGATTAGAGCTATTCGTCACGCCGCACGCACGGGTTTTGCTATAGATCCGGCGACATATCAGGCGATTTGTGATCATCCTGAGCGCATCGAACTTTGTGCTAAGCCACGGGTGTATGAAGAATTTTTACGAGAAATGCGCCACGGGGCCTCACAGGCTTCATTTCGCATGCTACGCGAAACAGGAATTTTACCTTATCTCTGCCCTTTTCTTGCTTTTGTTGAGGAACGAGACGCGCGTTGGCAAAGGCTGGAACATGTGCTTGAGCAATTTGATTTATGTTTTAAACATAGCCAGGAACTTAATCCCAGCGCTTTATTTGCGACGATGGCTGTTGCTTATTTAGAAGCAAAGAGCTTAATTATGCACGATCAAGAGGTCGGTGGTATTAATGTTGCTGAAGTTTGGAGTTCGGCTCCATTAAAAGGGTTTTACGAGCATGACTTTGCCGTGCCGACAAAATTTCCGGATATCGATTTTACCAAATACTATCATTATATAAAAAACGGTTACCTGCGCTATTTTATTAACCGGCTTTTTCACCAGCTTGGCGTGTCCAATAAGGAATGTGAACGCATTGAACAGCTTTTAGTGCTGCGCATGGCAATGTTTGAAGTTTACTACGGCATCAGCAAAATCACCGGTATTGAAACCAGGCAGTATTTGGGTGAATGCTTGCAGTTTATGAAAATACTTAGCTTCGATCATTACACAGAGCATTGTTATCGTTATTGGCACAATCGCTGTAAAGATAAGCTAGCCGGTCGTAAACCCGAGGCAGGCAAACCGCCACGAAAAAGGAGAAGGGGGCCACGTCGCCTGTAACCAGCATGTTAGATAATTCCGATTTTGAAATATTACTTAAAGCGACGCTGCGCATTTACCAAGATAGTATCAGAGGGGCGCTGCGCGGTTTTCGCCTTAACTGGTATTGGGCATTTATACCTGTCGTTTACTTGTTAGCTAATATGCTGCTGTTTTCTATCCTGCCCGGAGGTATTGTTTCCGGGTTTATTCTCGGTATTTTCTTTACTTTTTGTATTAGTAATTATTTGGCGCTTATCGAAAGCACAGTAAATGGCGAGAAGATCAAAAGCCTTCAATATTTGAAAAAAGATACGATTGAGATTTTTTTAAATTTAATAAATGTGCTGTTTTTGTTGTTCATAGTTTCTCTTTTTCAAAGCTATTTACCTCCGCAGTTGGCACTGGCGGTTAATTTGTTAATTATTGTTTGTTTCAATCCCATTTTGGAAGTTTGTTATTTATCTTCAAGTTCAGGAATGGAGAGTTTTGGGCGGGCGCTAAATTTTGTGAAGGAAAATACTATTGAATGGTTTTTTCCTATGTTTTTATTGGCCTTGCCTTTGATCATTTCGGATTGGTCAGCTTTGTTATTACAGCTAGTTAAAGGTGATCCAGTGCAGGCCACTTATAGGTTTATCACTGAACTAATTGTTTTTCTCGTTGGCGGCCAAATTCCACTTTTGATTTCTTTTGCTATATTATTGATCTTGTTATTTATCTTTATGGTGTTTCGGGGGTTACTCTTTAAAAAATTAAACGGGTCTTCACGGCGTAAACGAATCTATCAATATCGTTTCGAGGGGTAGTGCTATGAGTTCACCAAAAAAAAGTCTTGTTGTTATTCCGTCACGTTTGGCTTCCACGCGTTTGCCGGCTAAAGCGCTTAAGGACATTGCTGGCAAGCCGCTGGTGCAGAGATGCTACGAAAAAGCAAAAGAGGCAAAATTGGTAACCAAAGTGGTTGTGGCCACTGATGCTCAGGAGATTGCTGATCAGGTAAAGTCTTTTGGCGGTGAAGTCGTAATGACTGGTGCTGAGCTTACTTGCGGTTCGCAACGTGTATTTCAAGCGGCCAGTTATCTATCCGGTTATTATGGCACCGATCCCGATGAGGCGCTAAAAGCAATCAATGAAACTTGGGATCTGGTTATCAATTTCCAAGGTGACATGCCTTTTATGTCGGGGAAAATTGTTGACGAAACAATAGCTTTTTATCAGAAGAATAAAGGCACATACTCTTTGGTGACGATCGCTGTGCCTATTTTTACCGAAGAAGAATTTAACGCCCCAAAAAATTGCAAAGTCGTAGTTAGCGCCCGCGGTGAAGGGTTATATTTTTCTCGCGCTCCTATTCCCTTTGATCGCGACGGCGATGGTCAGCCGGTTTGGGCGGGGGCTGCGGAGACAAAAGTTTACGGATTCCAGCATATCGGTCTTTATTTATATACACCGACAACGCTGCGGCTTTATGCGACGACAGAGCTTTCGCGTTTGGAGAGCATTGAAAAGCTTGAGCAGCTCAGAGTATTAGAAGCGGGTGAAAGAATCGGCGTGGTCATTGTCGATCCGCGTTACAAAGATTCGTTTGCCGATATCAACGAAGAAGAAGATTTGCTTCTGGCAAATAAGTTAGCAAAAGAAAAGCAACTCTAAGGGGGTTAACCATGGCAAATAGACCAACGAAATTTATTTTTGTTACAGGCGGCGTGGTTTCTTCTTTAGGGAAAGGACTTACTTGCGCCTCTTTAGCTGCGCTCTTAGAAGCGCGGGGTTTGCATGTGACGATGTGCAAGGCCGATCCTTATTTGAATGTGGATCCTGGCACAATGAGCCCGTTTCAACATGGTGAGGTTTTTGTCACTGACGACGGTGCTGAAACAGACTTGGATTTGGGGCACTATGAGCGTTTCTTAATGACTTCCATGTCACGCACGAATAATTTTACTGCCGGTCAAATTTACGAAACAGTGATTAGAAACGAGCGCCGCGGTGATTATTTAGGTGGGACAGTACAGGTTATTCCGCATGTGACTGATGAGATCAAAAGACGAATCAAAAATGCCGGCGAAGGCTATGATATTTGTATCTGCGAAATAGGCGGCACAGTTGGTGATATCGAAGGATTGCCTTTTTTAGAGGCAATCCGTCAGTTTCGTAGTGATGTCGGTCGCGATAATGTCCTCTATATCCATTTAACTTTGGTTCCTTTTCTTCATACGGCCGATGAGCTGAAAACTAAACCTACTCAACATAGCGTAAAAGAGGTAACGAGTTTGGGAATTCAGCCGAATGTGATTATCCTTAGAAGCGAACGTCCAGTTGAACAAAAATCTAAGGCTAAGATTGCATTGTTTTGTAACGTTGAAGAAGAGGCAGTTATCACGGCGCCTGACGTGATAAATATTTATGATTTACCTCTTGTCTTGCATGGCGAAGGATTAGATGCTCGGGTTTGTGAGAAGCTGAATATCTGGACAGGACAGCCGAGATTGGATGCCTGGCAGAAAGTTTGCAACATTTTACATGCACCGAAAAATGGCAAAGTGCGCGTGGCTATGGTCGGTAAGTATGTTGATTTAAAAGAGTCATATAAGAGTTTAACAGAAGCGATTACCCACGGTGGCGTAGCTAATGAGTGTGGTGTTGATGTTGTTTATATTGACTCCGAGAAAATTGAATCGACAGGGCTACCTGATGAATTACTCAATGCCGATGCTGTGCTTATCCCCGGTGGATTTGGTAAGCGTGGTAGCGAAGGAAAGATTAAAGCGATTAATTATGCGCGCGAGAACGATGTGCCGTTTTTGGGCATTTGTTTAGGGCTACAGATGGCCGTGGTTGAGTATGCGCGCTATATCGCTAAACTTTCCCAAGCGCAGAGTACGGAATTTGATCCTAATACTCCGCATCCGGTTATCGATATCATGGAGCATCAGCGCGAAGTCACCGACAAAGGTGCAACCATGCGTTTAGGTGCTTATCCCTGCCAGATAAAAGAAGGGACATTAGCCCAAAAAATATATGGAAAGAGCTGTATTTCGGAGCGTCATAGACATCGCTTTGAAGTAAACAATGCTTATCGTGAACAGCTGGAAAGATCAGGTTTGATGCTTTCCGGTTTGTCCCCTGATGGTAATTTGGTTGAAATGATTGAAGTTCCCAATCACCCCTGGTTTGTTGCTGTGCAATTTCATCCTGAGTTTATGTCTAAGCCTTTAGCTCCGCATCCTTTGTTTGCTAGTTTCATTGGTGCTGCTTTGCTATCGCGCCAAGGACAAAACAAAAGCTCTGAGCAGTCAGTATGTCTATCTGCTGAAACTGATAATGAAGGAAAGCCGATAATCGTTAATTGAATTAACCGCTATGTTTAATTATTCCGATTTGCTTAGGGTTAGGCAGGCCTTTTTATGGTTTGGTTGGGGGTATTTGATCTTGTTACTGAGCGTCGTTTCTTATCGTTCGCTGGGGCGGCAATCTTTGTTGCATATCGATCAAAGCGCTTGGTCGGCAGCGTCAAGCGCAGATGCGGTAGATAATTCGCGTTTACAATTGCAGGGATTATATCGAGCAGAAATTAAAGATGGCCGTAAGTTGTGGCAGCTTCGTGCTCAAGATGCGCAGCATTTTGTAGCCGAGAATTTGACCCAAGTTAATAATTCCGATTTTACCATTTATCGTAAAGGGCAAGGGCCTGTGGAGATTACCTCTAAAGCAGCTAAGTTAATTTCTGACGGAGAAACTTTAGGAAAAGTTGATTTAGAGGGTGATGTTAGGGTAAAGCTCGACGCTGATACAGAGATCATTACAAGCTTGGCCTTTTATTACTCCGGCAAAAACAAAATTGTTTCGCCGGGGCAGTTTACTCTTCAAGGGAAAGGATACCAAATTGAGGGGATTGGAGTAGAGGTAGATTTGGAACCTCAGGTGATCAATGTGCTTAAGAACACGCGTTCGACATTTAATAAGGGAGCTACTGCTTACAATATTAATAGTCGCTGATGATGGTGAAAACGATTTTAGACAGAGGATGTGGGATCTGTGATGCGGAGTAACAATAGTCTTTCGATGACAAAAATCATTTTGAGTTTTTGTTTGTTTTTTGGGGTAAACACCCGGGTTGAGGCGCAATCTGCTTCGTCTGTAGCCTCTGAATCCTCTGCTCCCGGACTTAAGCAGGATTTTGCTTTTAATAGCGGTGACAACAATCAGCCGATGTTTATTAAATCAGATACTGTCTCCTTGGATGCTAAAAAGCACATATTTTTCTATCGTGGTAACGTGGAAGTAACTAAAGGTGAAATGATTGTTACTTCAGACCGGATTACCGGTAACTACGATGAGAACAATAAGCTCAACGACATATTTTTTGAAGAAAACGTAGTTTTAACAAAAGGCGAAACTATCCGCGCGACAGCAAACCGCGCAGTGTATCATATTAAGTCCGATACAGTTGTGATGACTGAAGCCCCGGAAGTCATCGACCGCGGTAATGCCTTAACGGCCGATAAGATAACAGTTTATTTGAAAGAAGATCGCAGTGAGGCCGAAGGAAACGTACGTGTTAAGCTGATCAAGACCAATAATAAAGATGGCGTTGATCCCATTGCCGGAAAGAAGGGAGCGAAGTCTAAGTAATGAGTCTAGCTGCACACAAGTTAAACTGCGCCGACCTAGTTAAAATTTATAATCAGCGTCGCGTCGTCGACGGTGTTGATCTGGCGCTATCTTCCGGTGAAATTGTCGGATTGTTAGGCCCCAATGGTGCCGGCAAAACCACTTCTTTTTATATGATAGTGGGTTTAGTCCGCCCTGACCAAGGCACAATTGTTATCGACGAGAAAGACATTACAACCCAGCCCATGTTTGTACGTGCTCGTAACGGCCTAACTTATTTGCCGCAAGAACCCTCAGTATTTAGAAAACTGACAGTAGAAGAAAATATTCTAGCCATTTTAGAGATGCTACCAGAATATTCTGGTAGGCGAAAACAGCAGCTAGGGCGCATGGAAGAGCTGATTGTTGAATTAGATTTAAAGAAAGTTGCTAAAAGCTCGGCCTTCTCACTTTCCGGTGGCGAAAGAAGACGTGTAGAAATTGCGCGCGCGCTTGCCTGTTCTCCATCTTTCATGCTGCTTGATGAGCCATTTGCCGGCATCGATCCTATCGTTGTCGGTGATCTGCAAGACATAGTGCGCAAACTGAAGAATTCCGGAATCGGTGTGCTGATTACAGATCACAACGTCCGTGAAACTCTCAATATCTGCGACCGTGCCTACATCATAACCGACGGCAAAGTCGTTGAATCTGGTACCCCTGAAAAAATTACTTCATCCGAAATTGCCCGCAAGCACTATCTTGGCGACGACTTCCGCATGTGAAAGCGTTCACGCTTTTGGCCGACTACTTTGTCAGACTTCGCGGGTCGGGAGCCGCTTATAGTCTCCCGAATTGCTCCGCGAGTTAAGCCTTCACAATGTAAATTTAAAAAAATTATGCTGCTGGTAAAAATAATTTTCGGGAGTTCCCTAATCGGAAACGATTATTATTGTGAAGGCTTAATTTTTGCCCCCCTGTTTTTGCTTTGCAAAAACAGCCCCTAAGGGGAGCGTCATACTACACTTAGCCAAATTATTGTTCTGCTAGACAATCAGTGTTAGGCATAAAGACTAACACTGCCGGAAGCCGCTTTAGGGCTTCCGATTGGTGCTTGCCGCTCGTTCGCCTTGGCTGAGCCGCAAACTCCCATCTAAATTCGCGTTGTTGACGATATTTGACTGATCCTTCGTTAGACTCCGCGGCTGCGCGTTTGTTACACTTCGCGTTTTTGGGGGAAGATAGTTGCGCGTTTATAATAGACAACAAGAAAGAGAATGACGGCATAGAGGAGTTGGCGCATGGGGCCGAGGATGCTGGCGTTGATTTGGACAAAGCGCAACGGTTCAGGAAGAAGAACGAGAAAGGTGGTGGCCCAGATGGTGCCCCAAAATGATCCGGGCTTTCCCAGAACTACTATGCTCATCACGAAGACCATTTCAGCTAGAGTAAAGGATGAGGGATCAATGTAGTTTAGATAATAGCTAAAGATGCTTCCGCCAATGCTGGCGAACACAGAAGATATAATAAAAGCGTCATTGCGTATCGAACTAACTGATTTGCCTATGGCCATCGTGGCGTAAGGATTTTCAGCTTGAGCTTTTAAGTCTCGTGCAAAGCGACCGTAAAAAAGTAGGTAAAATAAAAACATGATCAAGGCTGTGAGGCCTACCAGCAGAGCAAGAAAGTTTGAGTTCTGGTAAAAATCGATTTGCCCGATTACGGGGCGAGGGATGTTGGGGATGCCTAGCACACCGTGGGTGAGAGACTTCCAATTAATAAGAAAAGAGCTGACAATGGCACTAAAAGCTAGAGTGCCAACCGCGAAATACTCCTGACTTAGTCTGATGGCGATAGCGCCGAGTAAGAGAGAGAAGAAGGCAGCGATAACAGCGCTAACACCTAAACAGTAGAAAAAACTTTTGTCATAATCGGTAGACAGAATAGCTGTGCAATAGGCGCCCAGCGCATAGGCGGCAATATGGGCGAGGTTGAATAAACCGCCCAGGCCGAAAGCAAAATTAAAGGACTGAGCCAAAATCAGGTAGATGCAGAGCAGAATCAATAAATGGTTGATGTAGTCTAGTTGGCCCATATCAGGTTTTCCTTTTTGCGCGAGTGAATAACCCTTCGGGCTTAAACAGCAGGACTAAGAGAATAACAAAATAAGCAAATGCATCTTTGTAGCCGACGGGCAAACTCCAGTTGCCGATGTCTATGCCGATACTGAGATTCTCAATAAGTCCGAGCAGAAAACTGGCGGCGATAGTGCCCCAGATATTACCCAGACCGCCAAGTATCATTACGGCAAATGCTTTAATCGTGTAAATGTTTCCCATTGTGGGTTGAATGTTGGTTTCGTAGCCGACGAGAATGCCGCTGTAGGTGGCAAGGATAGCGGAGAGCCCGAAGACGTATAAACTTACTTTGGCTGAGCTGATGCCAAGACTGGCGGCAGCGTAACTATTTTCGCTAAGCGATCTGATCGCCCGACCGAATTTGGTGTGGTGAATAAAGAAAGCTAGAATGATAAGAAAAACGATAGCGCTAGAGAAAATGATAATTTGAATTGGGGTAATATAATAAGTAGGGCCGATTTCTATGCTTTCAGCAAATGAACCGGTGGAAAGAGACTTAACATTAACGCCGAAGAAAATAGAAATAAGAGATTCTAAGATGGTCGCTAATGCCAAGGTGGAAATGAATGGCAGCACTATACCGTAACGGCTGAAGGGGAGTATAAATACATATAAGATAATCGTACTGAGCAGCAGCGTGAAGATCATAGTTAAGGGGAAAGCGGCGAAAACCGATATTCCATGCTCAGCAGTAAGCAAGTAGAAAATGTAAACGCCAACCGTCATCATTTGTCCGTGGGCAAAATTAAGGATTTTAAGTAATCCATAGGAAAGAGAAAGGCCGCTACTGGCTAAGGCGTAAATGCTGCCGGTTATAAGGGTGTTAATTAGTAATTGTGGAAGGATATCCATCGCTAGGCTTGGCCCTTTTGATTACCATTGTGTGCGTCGTTATTGATGGTGCCAAAATATATTTCCTGGAGTTGGGGATTGATCCTAACGTTTTCCGGTGTATCATCAAGGATGATTTTGCCGGTGTCCATGACAATGATGCGGCCACATAGACGTTGAATGAAATTCATATCATGCTCGATGATCAGTACAGTTTTATTGAGACGGCTTAATTTAGTGAGTAGTGACTCGACTTCGCCTTTCATTTTTGGTGACACGCCTGCTGTGGGTTCGTCAAGCATAAACATTTCAGCGCCAAAGGCTAGGGCACGGGAAATTTCCAGAAGACGCATTTGTCCACCGGAGAGTGTACCGGCCTTCTTATCAGCTTTATCACCCAGTCCGACTTCCGCAAGAAATTCTTGGGCTTGTGAGACATGGCGCTGATAAGATTTGCTCCACGGGAAAATGCCGGACATTTTTTTGGTTTCGATAGCGGCAACAACATTTTCGAGAACTGTCATCTCGCGAAAAATTCCGAAATTTTGGAATACTCGTCCCACGCCATGCAATGCACGATTGTGTGGAGCAAGTTTGAGTAAATCTTTGTTGCAAAAAATAATTTTGCCTGACTGCGGAGTGAGAAAACCGCTGATGCAATTAAAGAGAGTGGTTTTGCCGCTACCATTGGGGCCGATGATCCCGACATGCTCGCCGGGGCGAACAGTTAGAGAAATATCATCTAATATTTTTGTGTCTCCGATGGAGAGCTGAAGATTGCTAATTTTAAGCATTTTTTGTTTCTAATCATCCTATGGAATTAAATCTAGAAAATTAATACAGTTTATTTTAGCCAAAGGCAATTAGTGCGTATTTAGTGGCGATTGAACAAGTAAAGATTTGCAGCCGAATGAAGGTGGCCTGCATCTAATGAGCAGGGCAGAATGATGTGTAAAAATGAGGAAGATAACTTCCTGTAAATATTACTGATAAGGGCAATTAAAGTCATTGCTAGCTTAGGCGTAATTGGGCATCATAGGAAAAGACGTGGAATGGGAATAGTTGGTGTATGGCGTTAGAGTTAAAAATATCGCAGAAACTTAGTCAGTCGTTAGTGATGACTCCGCAGTTGCAGCAGGCAATTAAGCTCTTACAGCTTGGGCGGCAGGAATACTTGGATGTGATTGAAAACGAGCTTTTAGAAAATCCAGCGCTGGAAGACGGGCGCGACGGGATGAGAGAAGATTTCGATGAGCAAAGCTTTCGTGAGGCAGAAGAGATAACACAAATCACAGGTGCCGATTCAGCGGTTAGCGAAGTAGAGCGAGTAGCTCAAGGGCGCGATGCTGGAGAAGGGGAGGTCAGTAATGATTTGCTTGCTGATTTTGAAGATAAATTAAACGAACAATGGACAAATTATTTTGGGCCGAGTGACGAAGAATCGTCGCACTGGTCTTCGATTAGCCCGCGTTCGAGCGTGGATGATGAGCTACCTTCGCTAGAGGCGATGGTTAGTAAGCCCGAGGGGTTAGAGGGGCACTTACTCTGGCAGTTGCGCGTAGCTGATATGGATGAAAGGGACAAGGAAGTTGCTGTGCAGATTATTGGCAACTTAGATAAAGACGGCTATTTGGCTTCGTCTTTAGCTGAAATTGCGGAAATTACCGGTCGCAGAGAGGATGAAGTAGAAAGCGTGTTGTTTGTTGTGCAGGAGTTAGATCCGGTAGGGGTGGCAGCGCGTGATTTGCGCGACTGCTTGTTGATACAGTTACGGGAACAGGGGCTACAGGAGACGATGGTTTATTGTATTGTCGATAAACATCTAGGGAAACTGGAGGCCCATCACTACGAGGCGATTGCTAAAGAGGAACAAATTGAACTGGAAGAAGTAGGTCAGGCGCTAAAAATAATCCAGTCGCTTGAGCCACGGCCAGGGCGATCATTCATTACTGAGACGCCGGTGTATATCACGCCGGACATTTATATCCGTAAAGTGGGGGATGATTATGTGTTGTCGCTCAACGAGAACGATTTACCAAAGTTGCGATTAAATCCGCAGTATCGCGAACTTTTGGAACAGGCGAAAAATACCAAAAACCCCGAAGAAAAAGAATATTTACAGGATAAGATTAAATCTGCTCTCTGGCTGATTAAAAGTGTGCATCAGCGGCAGCAGACAATTTACAAGGTCACCGAGAGTATTATGAAATTTCAGCGCAATTTTTTAGATCTTGGAGTGAAAGGTCTAAAGCCGCTGGTTTTGAAGGACGTAGCGGAAGATGTAAAAATGCACGAGTCGACGGTGAGTCGTGTGACGACCAATAAGTATGCGCATACGCCGCAAGGGATTTATGAATTGAAGTTTTTCTTTAGCTCAGGAATAAGAAGTGAGTCGGGCGATGTTTCTTCGGAGACGGTGAAAGAGAGGATTCGCGTCTTAGTGGAAAAGGAAGATTCCAAAAAGCCCCTTAGCGACCAGGCTATTGTTAATATTTTGCGCGGGGAAGGAGTCGATATTGCTCGGCGCACAGTGGCTAAATATAGGGAGATGATGAATATCCTTTCTTCCTCGCGGCGCAAACAAATTTTTTAGAAAATTTAATATTAACATCGAATTAAAGGAGTCGTTCTATGTCGAAGAGCCAATCAGACATTGCTATTAATATTACGTTTCGTCATACAGAGCCGACCGTGGCATTAAAAACATATGCCAGCGAAAAAATTCAGCACATTTTGACTAAATATGAGTTGCCGGCTGAAGTTGAGGCTAATGTGATATTGGAAATTGAAAAACGTGACCATAGTGCCGACGTGTTTATTCGCTATTTAGGACAGGATTTGGCCGCGAAGGCGACAACGAAAGATTTATATTCGGCCATTGATAAGGTGGTGGATAATATTGATGCGCAGTTGAGGAAACATAAAGATAAATTAGCTAGTCATCGTCACGCTTAGGATGCAAATAGAGCGTTTCATTTTTGTTGCCGGCATTGCCGGTGCCGGCAAATCGACGGCCTTGAAGGCCATGGAAGACAAGGGCTTTTACTGTCTTGAGAATATCCCTATCGCACTAGTGACCAGTCTGGTGGAGGGTCTGCTCAGTCAGCCCAGTGAACAAATATTTTCCAGTCAGGCTGTTAGCAAAAATTTCGCCATGCTCGTAGATAGCCGCACAGAGCAGAATTTTGAATTTGTTTGGTCAGTGGTGGCTAAATTAAAAGATGTAGGCGTGCAGGTGGGTATTTTGTTTTTAGATTGTGACGACGATGTTGTGATCAGGCGCTACAGTGAAACGCGACGTCCCCACCCACTGTTGTTATTAGGAGCAGAGCAGGGGAGGACGCTTAAGGATGCGATAAATAAAGAACGCGACTACATTGCGTCGTTTCGCGAAATGGCGACTAAGGTCATTGACACGACTTCTTATTCCTCGGGGCAGCTAAAAAAAGTTATTGAGCAGTATCTAGGCTCCAAAGATGAACAATTAGAAATAACGGTGATGTCTTTTGGTTTTAAGTATGGGATACCGCAAGATGCTGATTTAGTAGTGGATGTGCGTTTTTTGCCCAACCCATTTTATGTGTCAGAATTGCGCGAGCAGACAGGGTTAGACAAGCCCGTTGAGCAGTTTGTTCTTAGCGCCGAGGGCACGCAAGAATTTCTCACTCACTATCAGAACATGCTTGACTACTTAATCCCCCGCTACCAAAAAGAGGGCAAAAGCTATCTCAATATTGCCATTGGTTGTACTGGAGGCCGCCATCGTTCTGTCGCCCTTGCCGAAACGCTCGCCCGGCACCTCCGCCACCTCCCCCTTCCCCTCCACATCCGCCACCGCGACATTGCCCGCTAGTTCTCAGAGAACGTGTTTCTTATTGATATCGCCTGGTTAAAATGAATTTCGAGAACAAATATCGTCTTTAGCGATCAATGGGTAGGTCCTTAGCGTCAGATATACGGCGAGTGTAGTAAGTTAGAGCGCATAATAGCGCTGGTTCGGTTGATTCACCTGCTGAATTTTGCTTGCTGCTCGTGCATATGGCGTTTTTGCCGTGCAATTTAACAAAAAAAGATATGGCTATGCACGTGTTCCGACAAGAGCATGAGTTATAAAAAATTATTTAAAGAAAAATGCTATTAAGCGAGCTTAGTAGTGATGCCTACGCTTGCGCTTGGTCGATATGTGCCAGGAGGAAATATTACACTTAAGTTCCCTTGGCGAAATAATTTGGATGCTACTTTATAGCGATGCCTAATTTCATAGTAGGCGGCATAATATTTAGCCAAAGCTACTTTATCCGCAGACAGAGCCAACGGGTAATGGGAGTCTCGTTTGCTGATCTTCGTATGCCTAGGTAAAGAGCCGGGTATTTGTTTACGATATTTTTTAGTTCCTAAAAATCCCTTACCGCTCTTTATCCGGTTTCTTATTAAGATTTTGCTTCTTGTGATCCTCTCGTCTTCTAGAAACTTTTGATAAATTTCTTGCGTGTCATTTTCATGCTCCGGAAGTCTAGAGAATTTCAAAGTATATTTCTTAATGCAGTCTTTTGGTTTTAAAGTTTTATTGCACCGTTTGCGATTGTTATAGTCTCGCCAATCGACTAATTCAAACGTCATTGTTTCTCCAGTGAGGGACATGTAATAACTATTAAAACAAGAATAGTTATCAATCGAACTTACTATGCCGCTAGAAATTGGATTTAATGCAACATAGAAAAAGTAATTGAGGACATCGCTAGGCGTGAGTAAAGCTTGAGATCGATAGCGCCTTGCCCACACAGGTCCGCTAGAATAACCTTTGACATGTCGTTTTAAAACGTTAGCGAATATGCGATTGAATGCCTTTTCGAATTTATCTCTGTTTCCAAGAGGGAAAGAGACAATCAGATGATAGTGATTGCCCATCAGGATAAAAGCATAGAGTATCACGCCATACTCTTGTTGATATTTTGCCAGGTAACCAAGAAGTTCTCTTTCGAACTTTCTGTTATTTATAAACCAAAGTTCAGAAGAACGAGTGCGTATAGTTATTAAGCAAATTTCATCCGGTATGTTAATTTTTAGTGATTCGGCCATAAGAAAATACTCCAAAAGTTTAATTGAACTGTCAGATGTATTTTCGTGTGAATTACTGATTTTATTGCCGAGTAAAATAATAATAAAAGCAATTTTGTTTTCAACTAACTGTTTTTGTTTGTTAAACACGTTCTCTGAGAACTTGGAAGGTAGGGCATCGAACTCGATAAAGTGTCAGTCGATCAGGTTAGTGCCGACGTCGGCACCGACCTATCTGTCGAAGAGTAGTGACCTATCTGTCGAAGTGTCAGTCGATCAGGTTGGTGCCGACGTCGGCACCCCTCATACACCTTTTTTTTTAACGCCCGATAAGGTGTCAGTCGATCAGGTTAGTGCCGACGTCGGCACCGAAACCAATAGAGCAATGGTTGACTATGCCCATGGGTGTCAGTCGATCAGGTTAGTGCCGACGTCGGCACCAAATAAAATTGATGCACACTACGTGCCACGTATGCGTGTCAGTCGATCAGGTTAGTGCCGACGTCGGCACCCGCGATTACTACGTGCAGCTAGGTCGGGCCGTGTACGTGTCAGTCGATCAGGTTAGTGCCGACGTCGGCACCCGACATTACGGGCTTTACTGTTTACTTTACCATCAAGTGTCAGTCGATCAGGTTAGTGCCGACGTCGGCACCCATAAAAATTAGATTGAAGAAAAAAAAACACGATATGGTGTCAGTCGATCAGGTTAGTGCCGACGTCGGCACCCCGCCGCCCTTCCAACCCATTGCAAGCACTACGTTTTCGAACCGCTGTGCGAGCATTTGAAAAATCACACCTTGCGACGGGCACATTCATGTAGCTCCGACTCCCTGAAT
>JADZAE010000034.1 GCA_020852715.1 Deltaproteobacteria bacterium | reverse complement strand
CTAATTACATCGTATCACTCGCCCATGACCACAATACCAACTACTCAGTCATTGGACATGCTCACTCCGCTTACTTAACTTCGCTAGCTCATAATCATACCGCTGACTACGCAGCTACAACTCATGCACACTCGCAATACTTAACTTCTCTGGCGCACGCTCATAGCCAATACTTAACTTCACTTAACCATGATCACTCGACTTTCCTTAATAAATCCGGAGACACAATGAGCGGCACATTAACTTTCTCTGGCGTGACAAACGATATTACGACAGTTTCCAATCAGCATATTGCTCTTATGCCAAACGGCACAGGGAACGTTGGTATTGGAACGACAGCTCCAAGTAGCAAATTAGAAGTTAATGGCACTGTAACAGCGCCGACATTTTCCGGCTCTCTGTCCGGAAACGCCAGCACGGCAACAGCTTTGGCAGCCAATCCGGCAGATTGCGGGGCCAATCAGTTTGCTACAAGCATTGCTGCTGATGGCACTTTAGGTTGTGTGGCTTTAACCGACGCTAGTATTCCCAATGACATCAGCGCAGGCAACGCCGATACACTTGATGGCGCACATGCTTCTGCTTTTGCTTCGGCCACTCACGGTCATTCATTATCCCATGACCACAGCACTTATTATCTAACTTCACTAGCGCATAACCACGATCTAAATTACGCAGGGATTAACCATGGGCACTCAAGTCTTGCTCCTGCCAGCCATGATCACTCGGCTTACGTGCTTGATGCTGGCGATACCATGACCGGTGCCTTAACCTTTTCCGGCGTGGCTAGCGATATAAGCACAGTCTCTAATGAGAACTTAGCTTTGATGCCTAACGGCAGCGGCAATGTCGGAGTAGGCACGACAGCGCCGACATATTTCTTTGACGTTGCCGGAAAAGCGCGCCTTGGTTCAGCGAGCACTTCGGGGGAACTAACCATATTTAACTCAGCGGTGGATTTGGGCGTAACTTTAAAAACTTCAGACACTACAGGCGCCTATTCACTCACGCTTCCTATATCGGCGGGCGCTGATGGGCAATATCTAAAAGTAGGCGCTAACGGTGTGCTTAGTTGGGATTCTATCACCGGCGACGCCGGCGGTGACTTAACCGATGTTAATGCCGGAAACGGTATCTCGGTAAGCAATTCAACAGGCCCGGCTCCGACGGTATCTATCAACTATAGCTCCAATTGTTCCGGAGCCGGAGATAAGCTTCTTTATAATGGTACAAACGGAACGTGGAGTTGTGACACTGACCTGACGGGAATAACCGGAAGCGGAACGCTTAACTATGTCACCAAATTTTTCGGCTCGGGAAGCGTTGGCGATTCTATTATTTATGACAACGGAACAAATGTTGGTATTGGCACCACTGCGCCTGATTACAAGTTGTCTGTAGCCGGAACGGCTAATGTTACGGGCACCACTACTTTAAGCAACACTCTAAGTGTCAGCGGCGATGCGAGCTTATTAGGCAATGTCGCCATTGGCACGACAGCAGTCAGTAAGGATTTGACCGTTAATGGCCTAGTTTCAGCCACGCGCTACACTTCCACTGTGGCCAACGGCACATCGCCATTTGCTATCACCTCAACTACGCTTAACACCAACCTTAACGCTGATTTGTTAGACGGCCTGGATTCGGGAGCTTTTGCTTCCAGCGGCCATACACATAGCGCCTATAGCCAGAATCTATTTGAAACAATCAATGCTTCTTCCGGTACAGATCCCGTAGCTGACAGCACAACAGACACATTAAACCTAAGTGGTGGTGGCATAGTTACGGTAACCGGTGACTCCTCCACTGACACTATAACCATCAGCGCTACTGAAGTTGATGGCAGCACGAGCAATGAGTTGCAGAATATCTTCCAGACTTTTGACGCACCAGCGGGCACAGATCCGGTAGCCGACAGCACAACCGATACTCTGACCTTAGCTGCTGGTGGAATCGTTTCTATTACCGGAAATGCCGCGAGCGATACTTTGACTATCAGCGCTACTGAAGTTGATGGCAGCACGACCAATGAGTTAAGCACTTTAACATGTACCAATGCTGCTACCAGTTGTAGCGGTAGCGGGACAACCGCCTATACGATAACCGGAGACGCTACCGGTGATTGTGATAGCGGTTATTTTTGTGCGGGTGGACACGGACACTCAGGGTATCAAGCAAGCGATGCCACTTTAAGCGCTTTAGCTTCATACAACACTAACGGCTTATTAACACAAACAGCCGCTGATACCTTTACCGGCCGCACCCTAACCGGAACGACGTTTGATGTTGCTGTTTCCAACGGTAACGGTGTTTCCGGAAACCCGACTTTAACGCTGGATCGCACAGCAACCTTGGCTGCCGACCCGGCTTTAACTGCTAACTATGCAGCATTTGCCACAACAGGACTGATCTTCGAAGGTGCTACAGCAAATGCCAATGAAACATTAGTCACGGTAACAGATCCGACCGCGGATAGAACGATTACTATACCTGATGCTTCAGGAACTGTAGCTGTAAGTGCCAGTGCCCCACTGTCTTTATCGGCTGCCGGAGCGCTTTCCATAACGCAGGCTAATGGTTCGACTAATGGTTACTTAAGCTCAGGCGACTGGACCACGTTTAATAGTAAGCAAGCCAGCGGCAATTATATTACTGCGCTAACCGGTGATGTTACTGCTAGTGGTCCCGGATCTGTCGGTGCTACTATCGCTAACGATGCTGTAGCGCTAACTACAGATACAACTGGTAACTACGTGGCAACAGTTGCCGGAACTATGGGGCAGATTACCGTGAGCGGAGCGGATGGAGAAGGTGCAACAAAGACAGTTTCTTTGTCTAATGGAACTGCCTCTGGTCAAGTTTTTGTTACTGGAGCTAGTCCTTATGCGCCGGCACTAGTAACGATGAATGGTGATGCGACTATTGGCACAACGGGAACTGTTGCCATTGCGGCTAATGCTGTTGCCTTAGGAACTGATACCACCGGAAATTATGTTCTTAGTGTTACAGGTGGAGCTGGTATTGTGGTCTCCGGGTCAGCGGGAGAAGGCTGGACTCCTACTGTGAACACTGCTTCCACGGAGGCAGCTTTCTTAACAGATGGTGGGTCTACTAGCTTAACTTGCGGCGCTAGCAACCAAGGCAAAATGCAAGTTTTAGATAGCGGTGCCCTCGAATATTGCGATGGTGCTACCACATCAGTATTAAAGACCGGTTTCTTGGATGCTGATGGTATTGATTCTACTAATGATACAGTTAGCGGTGATGAGCTGGATGGAACATTTAGCACGACGGGGCTATTAAAACGAACGGGCGCTAGTACTTACTCTACAATCACTGATAACAGCGCAAATTGGGACAGTGCTGCTAGTCACAGTACCGCGACGAGCAATGTGCATGGACTTACGTTTACGGCGGAAGGTTCGGGTGGCGGGCTAGATGCCGATACTGTTGATGGTTCACATGCGGCCGCCTTCGTTTTAGATGCTGGTGATACCATGACCGGTGCCTTAACCATGTCTGGCGCCAACTCAAATATAGTTTTCTCTAGCGTGACAAACGATATTACGACAGGCCTTAATCAGCATCTTGCTCTTATGCCAAACGGCACGGGAAATGTCGGTATTGGTACTACTGCGCCAACGCAGAAGTTGGAAGTAAATGGTTCAGTTAACGCGACAAGTTTTATTGGATCCTTAATCGGCAATGCGGACACGGCGACCACAGCGACTAATGCAACGAATACGGCGATTACTGATGATACGACCACGAACGCCACAATGTATCCTACTTGGGTTACGACAGCATCCGGAAATCAGGCGCAGAAAGTTTCTTCTAGCAAACTAACGTTTAATCCAAGTTCTGGAACTTTAACGGCAACTACATTTGCCGGTGACGCGACGTCAGTCGATGGCCATAATATCACTGCCACAACAGATAATCGCCTAGTAAAGCACAGCGGTGCAAATTTAGCAGATAGCGGCATCAGCGATGGCTCGGATGCTATTGCTGTAACTATTAATAGCAGTGAAAATGTTGGTATTGGTACTACCATGCCAACAACAAAGCTGCAGGTGTCGGGAGCGCTTACTTTAAATGGTGCTGTTTCTGACATTGTCACCGCGGGAAATGAAGATCTGCTGTTAGTTCCTGCCGGAACAGGTAATGTGGGCATTGGTAATACCGGAGCGATTAGAGATTTAGTAGTTACGGGTAATGTCGGAGTAGGCAGCACAGTCGTTACCAAGACGCTGACAGTGAATAATGCTCTGCAGTTGGGTAGCAACGGTGCAGATGGATCACTGACAATATACTCAGAACAAGGTGCGACAGACTACAACGTCGTTTTCCAGCCGAATGCGGCGATGTCCGAAAGCACAACTTACACCTTACCAAGCGCAAAACCAGCAGCCTCGGCATATTTAACTTCCAACAGCAGCGGAGCTCTAAGCTGGTCAGCCGCCGGGACTGGCGGATCAGTAGATGCCGATACTGTTGATGGTTCACATGCGGCCGCCTTCGTTTTAGATGCTGGTGATACCATGACCGGCAGCTTAGTTTTCTCTGGCGTGACAAACGATATTACGACAGTTTCCAATCAGCATATTGCTCTTATGCCAAATGGGACGGGTAATGTTGGTGTGGGAACAAATGGGCCAACTAGTAAGTTAGAGGTTGTTGGCGGTGCGGAGCTGGATAATCTCTATGACAGTGCCGATGCTTCTAATTTCTTTGATGGTGGTCCTTGCACTTACGGTATTTCTAATATTGATTCGACCGGTGCATTTACTTGTGCTTCGGCGCAAAGCGGCATGAGCAGTTTTCAGCTAGCGGGCACTAGCGGTTCTACTCAGACAATTGCCAATGGCGATACTGTTACGATTGCGGCAGGCACCGGTATAACAACGAGTGCGGGAGCGACAGATACGGTGACCGTCTCGATCACTGCTGATTCTGTAGGTGATACGCAGCTAGCATATAATACCGGCCAACATTTAACGACTACCTCTACTGTGGCCTTTGGCGGTCTTAATGTTGATTCCAATACTTTGTATGTCGATGCCGCAGATAATGAGGTTGGTATTGGCACCAATACTCCCTCTCAGGCTTTGCATGTAGTGGGGGATGCTTATAAGACCGAAGGCGGAAATACCTGGGCGGCAACATCTGATGGCAGGTTAAAAAATATATTAGGCGAGGTTAATGATGGCTTGGCTAAAGTGCTCGCTTTAAATCCGGTTAAGTTTAAATATAACGACAAGATGAAAGAGTTATACGGCGGTGAAAATGAAAAAGAGCATTATGGTTTTATCGCCCAAGAAGTAGAAAAGATAATACCGGAATTTATTGGCACTGATCCTAATGGCTACTTAACCTATAATCCTAGCGGTATGGAGGCAATACTGGTATCGGCCCTGCAAGAACAACAAAAGGTCATTGCGCAGCAAAAAGAAGACCTAGCTAAGCAAAATGAAGAAATCACCAAACAGAAAGAAGAAATCGAAAAACAGCGCCTGCAAATTTCTCAACAAGACGAACGCCTAAAAGCCATCGAAGCGGCTTTACAAACCTTGCAACAAGCGCGCTAGGATTCACTAATCCTTCTTGTTTTGATCACATCCAATATAGATATGTAATCGTCCCGGTAAAACTTAATGAATTAGTGGTAAGCATTTGATTTTATAATGACAATCATTAGCCATACTTTAGATTTATATTGTAAATCTAAAGTATGGCTATAAATTTATTTTTCGCTAGGGATCTGAACTATGATGCCGGCGGCAAAAAGATTAGGCCAAAGGTTATTTAATACAGGCACGCCGCGATAGTAATGACATTGGGCATTTTGAAAGCCTTGCTTTTTAAGCCACCAGTGCATGTCTTTAATTGTCCAGAATCTTAAGTGCTCCCCGGGGTAGAGCTGCCATTGCAGAGGAAAGCGGCCGAACAAGAGGCGCAGGCGATGAAGCACAAAGCCTGTGTTAGGAACAGAGAAGATTACACCCTTATTTGCCTTGGCTAAGTAGGCACTAAGTAGTGCTTCGGGATTAGAGAAGTGCTCGATTAGTTCTAATAATAAAACATGATCTGCTGCGGGGATCAGCGTTGTATTTTTTAGGTCGCTGATGTCGGCTTTGATGAATTTTAAGTCATGGTCGCCAAGCGCTACCTTGCTCTGCTCCGTGATATCAACTCCTGTGCCGTCGATGAGATTATGATCATCAATGTAAATTAAGATTGCTCCGTCGCCGCAACCTAGGTCGAGCACAGTGGAGTTAGGGCTGATTAAGCTATTAACCAGCTCGGCGCGTTTTTTCCGGAATACCGAGATATTGTGGGGATCTTGCGGAAATTTTTTAAGCCCATATTTATTGTAGTCAACGCTAAAATCGGCAGAAGGGTAGCCAAAAAGACCTAGATAAAAGTCGCTTAGCATTTTAGTGATTTTGTTTTTAATTTTATAAATCATTACCTGTATCTAACGCCTCGAGCAGCAATAAGCAAAAGCTGTTGCGCTTTCTTTTCCTAGTAGCTTGGTTATGAGGTTTTTTAAGGGGTTTGACCAAAGGTGATAGCCAATGAACATGTCTGTTTGCCAGCCATTTTGCTCAAGTAGCTCTTTTAGGCGCGTCGGCGAGAATTCTTGCACATGGCTTTGATGATAGTCCTTATTTAAAATGCTGCGCCGATAGCTTTCTACTTTTTTGATTAAGGCATAATCGCGCCCTTCGCCGGATAAGCAGCGCCAATAATTATCCAGCCGCTTGAGTAAGTGGTTTGTGGCAAAGGGGCTCATTTCATTATCTGTGGAAATGTAGAGCTTGCCACCCGCTTCTAAGCACTGAGCAAGGTTCGCTAGAAGCAGTTGCGGCTCGGCTAAATGTTCAATGACATCAAAGCAAGTGATGATCGGATACTCTTCCTTTATTGAGCTTAGGTTTTTATAATCAGCTTCGACGAAGCTTAAAGTGGGAAAACGCGCAGCACCAAAGGTAAGCGCTGCTTTGGAATAATCAGCGACAGTTACTTTAGCGCCGCGCTGGGACATGAAATAGGCCAAGTGCCCTGCGCCGCCGCCAAAGTCCAATATGGATTTATTAGAAATGTCACCGAGGAAATTCAATAAAGAGGAAACCCGGCCTCGGTGCGACCGAGAGAAATAACGATACTCCAGGCTTAGGTAATATTCAAAGTCATAGAATTCTTGCCGGGCTTCCATTTTTGCTTAGCCCTATTTACATCCAATCTCTTAGCAGCTCAGCGTGAGATAACGGTGAGTAATAAGAAGGTGGAATGTCGAGCATGGTTAGTGCTCCGCATCTGCCTTCTTGGCGCAGGCGAAAAGCAGCGCGCGCACAAGCGACTAATATGCAGGCCGTTGCATCCGGGTTACTGTCCCACTGATTTCTATATTCAATGAGCGCCTTATTGTTACCGGTTTTTCCCGAAGTTATAACAAAGCCGGTATGAGGCATGGCTTTGCGCCTTTCGGCCACTTGCTCGGCGCTTTCTATGGTCACCGTTGTGTCAAAATCTGAAAAGTATTTGGGCATATTAACGATAAGCTCCTTAATTTTCTTTTCATCAGCGCCGGGTTTTAAAGCAATGAAGCATTCACGAGTATGTTTTTGCCTTGTTGTTAGCTCCGGATTGGTGCCGCTTCTAACTGTGGCTAGGGCTTGTTCGGCAGGAACTGTATATTGAATGCCGTCAGCTACGCCTTCGATTGCTCTGATTGCTTGCGAGTGTCCTTGGCTCACGCCGCGGCCCCAAAATGTATAGGCTTTGGATTGCGGAATAAAAGAGTTGGCCAACACTCTTTCTAGGGAAAATGTGCCCGGATCCCAACCGGCAGAGATAATCGAGATATGCTTTTTTGACTGTGATACTTCATTCATCGCGGCAAAGTATTTAGGTATGTCGCTGTGTGTATCAAAGCTATCTACAGTGTTAAAAAGGTTGGCGTAGAATGGTCCTTGATAGGGTAAGTCTGTAGCCGAACCGCCACAAAGTATGGCCAGATCGGCTTTTACTTCGTTGACTTTCTCTGTGCTGAACATCGGTAGGCGATTGTCGATTTCTTTTTTTACTCTGTCTGTGTCGCGCGAGATAACAGCGCTGATTGTCATGTCGTTTATTTGTTTAATTGCGGCCTCGACACCTCTACCCACATTTCCCCAGCCGACTATCGCTATTTTAATTTTGTTTGTCATGTGCTCTCCTTAATTTAAATTACCAGCAATGACCCTACCCCTTATGTGCTCATAACATGTGGGTAACCCGAAGCCAAGCGGCACGACCGAGAAGGATTGTTCGCGTCAGCACAGTTTCGCAGTTAGAAAGGGCGACTGGCACTGACACAGTCCTAAAAGCTTCAGAACTGGGCTTGCAGCTTCCGATTTGGAAGCTCAAGAAAATGTGCCCCACAAAAGGGAAGAGGACTCGCGGAAAATCCTCCAGACAATACTCCCAATGAAGCGGATTATTGTCCGAGAGAATCGCAAGCCGGTGTCCGGCGGCCTGCAAATCGCAGATCAGGAATTCTATCCCCTCCGCGACTTCTCCCATGCAACAGTTCCAATCCTCTACGAACTGCTGATACCCGGCCAGATAGCCGAGACTTGCAGTCAACTGAAGATAAAACTCTTGCCCGCTGTAGCCCCCTTGCGCCAACCGCATCTCGCGGGCCAACGTGACGATTTAATCAGCGCTGACGCCGCAGGGAAATTGTTTTGACAACGCTACTGCTGTTCTGCCGATCTCGACAGAACAGATAACGTTACCAATATCAAACACGATGAGTTTCATCACCGTGCCTCCTTTCTGCCTCTTAGGGTAAAGTTTCAGAGGATGTTATGCTGAAGATTAAAGAAACGGAAGCATGCGAAGTGGGTGCCTGGCACCTGGCTGTTAAGGGAAAGGGTTAATTTAATATAAATAGCTAGTTATCGAGTCAACCGGGCAGTTTTGTTGTTCGAGTCAAGAGCCCAGCAGTAGCTCTCGACCTGCGAAGTCTGACAAAGTAATCGACCACAATCGAAAATGATTAATTTATTTGGCTTGGGCTTTGATGAGCACCTTGCCGTTTTTCATGACGATTTTGTAATTGAGTTTGGTGACATTGTGCTCTTTTTTCAGCTGTCTGGCTTTGGCGAGTAGGGTTTTTTTGAAGGAATCAAATTCTAAATTTGCTTGGCTATTACCGGATTTTTTAAGTGCTTCTTGATAGCTGTTAAAGAGCTGCTTGATGCCTTTCTCGGCCTTGCCAAGTTCGGAGGCCTGGCGCTCGGCTTCTTCGAGCATTTTTTGGCGCATCTCCAATTTAAAAACATCTTTGCTGTAAGTGCCTTCTTCGCGTTGTTTGAGAATGCGTGTCCAATAGGTTTCAAAAGTTTTATAGCGCTGCACGGCTGTGCGCAGGCGAAAGCGGTCGGCGGAGTTTTTAAATGGAGCTTTGAGTAGTGTGCGGATGAGGGATTTTACTTGTGCGTGAAGTTTATCCGGTGGCAGCGGCACAATATCAATAAAATACTGCTCATACTGAACGCGCAGCTCTTCTGTTAAGCGCTCAAGGCGCGCCAGTTCGCTGTCGAAGTTTCTCGTCGATGAGTTGTTATTTTGCGCTTCAGGCATTTGTTCCCAATTTTATAGTTTTCATTATGATATTCGTCAGAATTTAGCTTTAACTGAATAGCTAAATTGGGCAGAAAAGATGTGGAAACAAGGCCTATTTTTGTCTAGTATACGCCGGAGTTTATTTTAACACGGGGTCTTTATGAGTTTTGATTGTATTGTTTTAGCGGCCGGTAAAGGCGTGCGCATGAAGTCTGAGCTTCCTAAAGTCATGCACAAGGTCTGCGGGCTTACTATGATTGAGCGGCTTCTACGCGCGGTTTGCGCTCTGGGACCAAAGCGCATTGTGATCGTGGTCGGTTATCGCGGCGACTTGGTAGCCGAACACATCGAAAGTTTAAAAAGTAAATCATGGGCTAAGGGCATTGAGATAGTTTGCGTCGAGCAAAAAGAACAGCTCGGTACCGGACATGCTGCGCAAGTTGCTTATCCTTCGTGCAGCAAAGAAAGCGAGCGAGTTTTAATTTTGCCTGGTGATGTGCCGCTATTAACAGCTGAGGTGCTAAAAGAGTTTGTTGATCAATCCAAGCAAAGCACGTTAGCGCTTCTTTCGATGAAGCTCGATAATCCTAAAGGTTTTGGGCGCATTTTAAGAAATGCTTCCGGGAGCGTGATTGCCATTCGCGAGCAGAAAGATTGTAATGAAGCCGAAGCTCAAGTTTCGGAGGTAAATACCTCAATTTATTTCGTAAGAAAGGACTTACTGGCCGAAGGGTTACAGAGCTTGAAGACCAACAACGCGCAGAAAGAATATTATCTTACCGATATAGTTTCTTATGCAGTGAATTTAGGAAAAGAGGTAAGTGCTAGTGCTGTTTCTGATCCTATTTATACGTTGGGCGCTAATTCTAGAGCCGAGCTTTATGATTTAGAATTGCTGCAGAGAAAATGCATCATTGCCCGCTTGATGGAGGAAGGGGTTACTTTTGAAAAGGCTAGCGAAGTTTATATAGAAGAAGACGTAAGCGTTGCTCCTGATGCTTTTATCGGAGCGGATACGCGACTAATTGGGAATACCAAAATTGCTGCCGGAGTAGTTGTGCAAGGTTCTAGTGTTATCGAAAATAGTTCTGTTGGTCGCGGTAGTATCATTAAATATTATTCGGTGATAGAAGAGTCTGAGATTGGCGAGAACTGCGAAGTTGGGCCATTTGCTCATTTAAGACCCAAGGCTAAGTTAAATGAAAAGGTGAAAGTCGGAAATTTTGTCGAGGTAAAGAAGTCCGAGCTGCACAAAGGCGTAAAAGCTAATCACTTAACTTATCTTGGCGATACTGTGGTGCATGAAGGGGTCAATATTGGTGCGGGCACCATCACTTGTAATTATGATGGCGTGAATAAGCATAAGACCGAAATCGGCGCGGGTGCTTTTATTGGTAGCGATGTTTCCTTAGTCGCGCCTGTAACCGTTGGTGCCGGGGCAATTATTGGCGCCGGCTCTGTGATTACCAAAGATGTGCCGGCTAATGCGCTAGGGGTAACCCGAGCCGAGCAAAAAAATATTGCCGGTTGGGCAAAAGAGAAATGGGCAGCGCTGCGCGCTCAAAAAGATAAAAAGTAGGTAAGCTATGTGTGGAATAGTAGGTTATATCGGTAAAAGACCGGTGCTGCCGGTATTGCTCGGTGGTTTAGAAAAACTCGAATATCGCGGTTATGATTCCGCCGGCGTTTCTGAAATTGTAAATGCGCAATTTGAAGTGATGCGCGCAGAAGGAAAGCTTGCCAAGTTAAAAAATCTTTTAAGCGAAAACGGCAAGCTTGCTGCCGGCGAAAATAAATCAGCCGAAGGGGTAAATATCGGCATTGGCCATACGCGTTGGGCAACGCATGGGCGCCCTTCTGAGACCAATGCACATCCTCATTTGGCGGGCAAAGTTTGTCTGGTGCATAACGGCATTATTGAAAACTATGTCGAGCTAAAAGCGCAACTTACTGCTACGAAATGCGTATTTAAGTCGGAGACTGATTCTGAGATTGCCGCGCACTTGATTAATTCGCACATCGAGCAGGGTTTGGGATTATTTGCTGCCACTAAAACAGCTTGTTCTGAAATGCAAGGCAGCTATGCGCTGGTGGTCATGTCTTTATCTGAGCCGGATAAGCTGGTGGTCGCTAAAAATGCTACGCCCGTAATTGTTGGTATTACGCCAGATGAATCTTTTATTGCTTCTGATATTCCGGCGATTTTGGAATATACGCGCGATTTTTATGTGCTTGAAGATGGTGATTTTGCCGAGATTTCTCGCGGAGCGATTAAGATAGAGCATGAAGGCGTAGCGGCCGAAAGAAAACCTATCACTATTGCTTGGGATCCGATTACTGCCGAGAAAGGCGGCTTTGAGCATTTTATGCTCAAAGAAATCCATGAGCAGCCGCGTGTGGTAATGGAAACGCTGCGTGGGCGTTTAGATCAAGAACATAGCAATGTGCATTTTGATGATGTTTTTTTTAGCGATGATGATTTTGCTAAGATTGAGCGCATAGTTATTGTCGCCTGTGGCACTGCTTGGCATGCGGCGCTAACAACAAAGTTTTATATTGAGAAATTTGCGCGCATGCCGGTGGATGTTGATTATGCCTCGGAATTTCGTTATCGCAATCCGCTACTTAATGACAAAACGCTTTTTATTGCCATTTCGCAAAGCGGAGAAACCGCCGATACGCTAGGCGCATTACAGATTGCTATTGAGAAAGGGGCTAAGACTCTGGCCATTTGTAATGTTGTTGGATCTACAATTGCGCGGCGTGCCGGTAATATCATCAATACTCAGGCGGGGCCCGAGATAAGCGTCGCCTCAACCAAGGCTTTTGTTACTCAGCTGGTTGCCGGGTATCTGCTGGCACTAAAGCTAGCTTTGGTGCGTAATACTTTATCGGCAGACGAGCTGGCTAATTATATTGATCAAGTAGTGCATTTGCCAAAGTGGCTGACAGCTGCGCTAGGCCAAGAAGACAAGATAAAAGACTTGGCGCAGGAGTTTAGCAAAAGTTTTAATTTCCTTTATTTGGCGCGCGGGCTTTTGTATCCCATTGCTTTAGAAGGCGCGCTGAAACTAAAAGAAATTTCTTATATACATGCCGAAGGCTATCCGGCCGGTGAAATGAAGCATGGCCCCATTGCGCTGATAACGGAAGAAACCCCCGTTGTCGTTGTACTTGGTCACGATGATGGCAATTACGAAAAGGCTATGTCTAATTTAACCGAAGCCGTCGCACGCAAAGCTAAAATAATTGCAGTCACGGATTTGGAAAACGCGCATTTAAGTAAGCTTGCTCATCGCGTAATCGCTGTCGGTGATATTCCTTCGCAAATGCTGCCCATTGTGCTGGTTATTCCCCTTCAGTTACTTGCTTACTACACCGCAATCTGCCGAGAAACCGATGTCGATCAACCAAGAAATTTAGCAAAAAGTGTTACTGTAGAATAAAAGGAATAAGAGTGTTGTTTTATGGCTTCTAGTCGCAAGAAAATCAGAAAAGTTCATCCGCTCGGTATGCGGATTTTGGTAAAAGTCAGAAAGGCAGCCAGTCAAACTGACGCCGGATTATATTTACCCGAAACGGCTCGTTCTAATCGCAAGGAAAGTATTCTTTGCGATGTGCTGGAAGTAGCCAAGGCCGTGGATGATGAAACAGAAGAAGAAGCCAATATCAGCGGCATTCCCAACGGCTCTGTCGTTTTAATTCCCGAACATGCCGGCGTGGCCGTAGCGTGGGATGAGGATTTGAGAATTGTGGAGACGAAGGAGGTGTTGGCCCTTGTATCCGAGGTCAGCGTCAGCTAAGGGCAGGCGGTTACGCTTTTGGCCGACTACTTTGTCAGACTTCGTGGCTGCGCTCCGCGAGTAGTTTACTACACTTGCGGTGCTCGCCACTCGTCTTCCTCGTATTCGGCCCAAAATCGTAGCCGCCTGTATTATGGAATTTTGGGTGGATACGTTGTTGGACTTCGGGGGTCGAGAGCCGCTACTGGGCTTCCGATTGCTGCTGAGTCTTATACACAAGTCCATCAAATGCGTTACTCTGGAGCAGCACGCGTAAGCGCCATCGGCTCATGGAAAAGCCGCGTGCGCTATGGAACGCGCGGCATGATCTGGAGGCTGTAGGCCGGAAGATCTGAGGCGCCGAGGCTGGAAATGCCAGCTGCGGTATGTGGCTAAGCCGCCAAATGCCGTGTAACTATTGGGCGCAGGCGACCCACTTTGTTCGCTTCGCTTCCAAAGATGGGTCGCGTTCCACAAGCGGTTGCAAAATTATCTACCCCCGTGGCGGCATGGCCGAGGGTGTTGCAAAAATTAATCACGAAGGCACGTTTTTACGACTCTTGTATAAGACTCAGCGCTGCCCCTACCTAAACAATGCAATATTGTTCAAACCAGACGATTGCTAAAATAAGAGGGAATTCCCATGGAAAAGATTGCAGGCTTTGGCTTTTATTAGCCATACTGCTATACGACCGCCTGGGTTAAATTGTGAAAATTTAAGGAACCCGGTGTCACCAACTATTAAGAAAATTACCTGGCTTTTACTGTTTCTGGCGGCGGTGATTTTTTATCGTTTGCTACTTGTTTATCCGACGGCTGATTATGATTCTTTCATTGGTCTTAATTGGGAACAGGGCGCTAGGCCGGAGCGTAGGGAATGCTATTTTCAAGGCGATGCGATTATTGCACAAGAATTTTGTCGCTCGTCGAGCTTCAAATTGACTCGAAACATCATAGAATTTGTTTACAAAAGTCGTGCCGATTTTAAGCTGCAAGTAAAGAGCAAAGACGGCGAGCAAATTGCGCAATTTATTGTTCCCTTATCGATAGTAAATGAAGAACAGAAAAAGTATTTTATACCTTTTCAGTTTACTGTTTCCCCTGAGCATATTGGTAAAGATGTTTATATACAGGTGAGCGCTGCCAGTGCTGTTTTTCAACAGCTGACAGTTAAGCGGCGCTTGAATTTCTTTCGTGCCGCAGCTGGTGACGCTTGGGTTCAGCCGCTCAAAGGTGGCCGCCTGGTTATTTGTGTTTTATTGGGTGCTGCGCTTGCTTTGTTTATTCTTAAATGTGGGCCGTATTTAACAAAAACTGCTAATTTTGCCTTGCTTGTGCTGGCGCTAAGTGCCTTGGTTCATTTTAAGATGCCTTTGTCTTTTTATGCTGATGAATGGAATATTTTGATAAAGAGCGTGGACGAAGGGTGGCGTATGATTTTTCAAAGTCATAATGAGCATTTTATTCCGCTTTTCTTTGCCTTATATTTTATTCAGCTTAAGGTATTCGGTAGTTGGTATTTAGGTTATTCGCTCGTGACTTATCTTTTGTTTATGCTTAGCGTTTTATCATTGGATAAATTTCTGGCCGCGTTGTTTTACAAAAATAGTAATACTATTACTCGGCGCATGCTTTTGTTGTTCTTTGCCATAAGCTGTTTGCAAGCTGAAGTGCTGCAATGGCCTTTTGTTCAATGCTTGTTGTTGATGCAGGTTTTTGTGCTCTGGGGCTTTTGTTTTGGCTTGCAGTATCTTCGCGAAAATAAATCTCTGGCCTTAATTAAGGCAAATATTCTTCTTTTACTTGCTTGTTTGTCCTTTGGCAATGGCTTAGCCGCCTTTGCTTTAGTGGGGCTAGTTTGCATTTTGGAGTTGGCGATTAACGGTCATTTTAATCGCCGCGCCGTGCTTAGGCTGGGAATAATTTCTATGCTTGCTGCTGTGCTTGTGTTGGTGCTTTATATGTTTACCGAGGTCCTGCAGGCGCCAAGCGCGCAAGCTACTATGGCCAGCGAATTTAGTACGGGAAAAATAGTTCGGCGTTTTTTGGCTTATCTTTTTATTGGTTCACAATTAGGAACTATTTTACGTGGCTTGGGGCTTTTTCCGTTTTTATCGCTTTATGCGCCGAATGAACTTTTAAATGCAGTGCCCTTTATCCGATATTTTCCGGAAATCACGCTTGCTCTTTGTGGTCTGCTTGTGTCTTTGCTGGCCATGGGGCTGACTTTTAAAACCAAAAAGAATAACCGCAGCGTTATAGGCGTATATCTAATATCTCAGGCTTGGCTTATTATTTCTCTGCTGCTACCGGCTATAGGGCGCTGGATTTACTGTTATCAGCAATCTTTATCGTTACGTTATCAGCACTTAGCTTTTGTTGGGATCTGCATCTTTGCTTACTATATTATCTCAGATGCTAAGTTAAAAAACGCCTTAGCTAGAAAATGCCTTACTGTTATTTTGGCCCTGCACCTAGCCTCTCAGTTTTGGGCAGTATCGAATGACCTAGATTTTCAATCGCGGGCAAGCATTAATCTTAATTATCTTAAGGAAGTAGCCCAGTGGAGCGAAATTCTTAAGCAAGAGCGCATCAGCACCTATGAAGCAAAGCAAACGCATTACAATCAGCTCTATCCTGAAAAGCCCCTATATTTCGGTGCTGGACTCAGCGGTAAGGAGTTAATCCCCTATCTATTTCCATGATTTCGCTGGTGCAGGGCACCAATCAAAACCAATAAAAACCCTTTCGCTATAAGAGCTTAGTATTTTATTGGAGCCATATTTTTCGATTTTGCGCAGTTCCCTAAGAACATTATGGGCATCAGAAAAAAATAGTGGGGGGTGCTAGGGAAAAGGTGGGGGGTGCTAGGGAAAAGTGAAGTTTTCTTTGTCTGGCAAGGGGGTTATAAAGGTTTAAGCAATAAAAAGATAAATAATGCTTTTCAGATTGTGGGTGTTAGAGCAAAAGAGTGAGTATGTGTGGGGTAATTTAGTGCTGGTTGTTTTTCATCTTGGGCATATGGGTAGTTTATTGCTGATAAAATAATAAATGCACAATTATTTCTTAATGTTATCACAATATCATTGAGGGTCCTTTCGGTTGTTTGTTGTTAGATCTAATTAACGGGTTGTGCAAAAATTTTGTTGATGAACGGTCGAGTTAAATTTTCCTATCTGCTTCTTTTATTGACGGTAGCATCACTAGCTTTGCTGGCTGTTAATTTCACGGCTTATGGAGAGTCTGCATTCGGTCCTGAACCGTCACCAAGAACTCAACCTTCTAAACCGTCTTCTTCTGTTGATGATATCATTAAAAATGCCAATCGCGCAGCGCAACAAGCTCCAAGCAGAGCTTTGCCTATTGCTCCGCCGGCTCCGACTGTAAATACTGTCCCGACAGCTAAGCCCCTTCCCGGCGATATGAGAAATTATCTTGATAACCTTATGAATAACAATGCTCCAGCAGCAGAGAACGATAAACAAACTCCGCCACCGGTAGTCACTCAGCCGCAAAGACCAGCAATGCAGCCATTGCCCGGCAGAGATGTATTTGCTCCACGCGACAACGTAACTACGCAGCCGGCGGTAAAAACTGAACCCAGATCAGATAATCGTCTTTGGGGGAATGCTAATCAAGGCACGCAAAATACAGAAAAAACGCCACCAGCAGTGGCTGATGATGGTGGCAATAAGAAAGGCGCGAATGATTGGAGTAACTTAACAAGACAGCCATCAGCGACAACTACAACTGTTAGACAACCAGTGCAAGCGCCTACGGCCACTGCTTCGCGCGGCTGGTTAGAGCAGACTGAAGAAGATGATGACGAGGACGAAGATAGCGATAGCAAGGAAGACGAAAACACGGAGAAAACGCCCAAGTATGAGCCGGATTATTCTTTACCGCCATGTGCTGCTTCGACAGTTAAGCGAGATCCTCTAGGCAGTCTGTCTTTAGGCGTGCAGCTTTATAACTCCGTTTATTACGATGCTAGCGATTATAAACAGGTGCAAAAGGCAAAAAATTCCAAGAAACATGTGGTGGCCTATAATCCTAAGGCTGTGGATTATGACTATGCTAACCCTAATAACTACGATTTTTGGTCGGAGTTTGCAGTGATTTCCGGCGTTGAATGCTTACCAACTAGTGTGGAGTTTGTGCAGGCTGAAGATGGTAATTATTTAGAGACACGCACCGGGGCTAAGGTTTGGGAGTGAATAAAAGGACTACACAATGAAGAAATTAATTGTGGCAATTTTATTTGTTTTACTAGGTTATGGTCAGGCTAGGGCACAGTGGATGGATAATACGGTTGGCGGTGATCCGACGATCAACAATCCCGGGCCTACAGCTGCACCAACCGGGGGCGCAATCCCAGGTGCTACGATTAACAACCCGGGTGCGATTATTGATAATCCGATAATGCATCAGCGCGTTAAAGAGGCTGTGGGTAGAGCGATGGAACCTAGCTATCAATATGATGCCAGCGAGTTGGCCAAACACATAAAAAGCAACATCGAAGAGCGTTCTTTTGAAGAACATCCGTGGCGCGATGGGCGCGACATCAAATACTCAGGAGGTGACTGGTCAGCTGATTCTACCGTTGCTATTCTAGGTCCTGCCGGAGTAGCCAAAGATATTGAGGCACCCAAAAAGCCAACCCAGAAAGAATTATTAGCCAACCCAAACCTTCAGTATAATCCTAAAGCGGCGCCGGCAAGAGAAGCCAGTCGTGCCGGTTGGCAAATGTTTCATGAATGCTTTGAGCCACGTTTAAAAAGACAAAACTGTGAATATTGTCAGCCGAAAATCGTTTACCCATTTAACGACTGTATGCCGCGTCGTAACCCCGGAGAGATCTGGGAGTATTGGTGGCCGGAATGGGAAATCGACGTCAATAACTTTGGTGTCAGCGCAGTGAACCCCGAACCAATAGAGCTTTTTAATCGACCTGATTTATCCACTAAGTCTTTGATCAAACGTAAAGACTCGAGCTTTTATCCGGAATATGAAAAGAATGTAACTGAAACTAACCGTGCCTTGGATATGGAAGGTAAATCTTCGAATATTGAAGATGTTTATCAAGGGCCGTTGGCGAAATTAGGCAAAGGCCAAACACATACCGGAGGTATAAGCCCACTTGATCAGTGCCAGACTTTCGAAGCGCATATTTACCGTCCTAAGGTCACAGCCTCTAATTATACTTGGCCTAAAAGCCGAGCGGGTCATGGTGCCGACGGTTGCTGGTTTTATAGATGTCGTAAAGGTTGCTGCAGTCGGCCTTATTGGTGGAACGGTTATATCTGGAAAAATAATATCCCTTGCTTTCTTGATTCGCTCCCCGATAAACCGGTTAAAAATGGTGACTTAGAAAAGAAGTTTCGTCCCGTTGCTTGGTCAGAAGAATATCCGGAATATGCTCGTTTCTGGCGCCAGCCTATCATGACGCAGTTTGTAAATAAGGACAAATATAAGCGCGGCGAGCATCCTGACTTTTCCGGTATCCCCGGAATGGGCGATTTTAAATTTGAAGTCACTACCCAGGAAATGATGGCTGCTCAGGGAAAGTATTTTGGTGGAACAGCAGCAGCTTTACCGATGATCAATAAATGCCTAAAATGTCGCCACGAAATTTGGTCTAATATGGCCGGTGTTCCTGATCCATTGTTTGGCAACATCTCGGGTAAAGTTGGCGGTGAAGAGCTGTTTAATAATGCCATTCCCCAATCGCCACTAGCGGGATTATTTGGGCAGGGAAAGGTGGATAAGGGGGATTGTGAGTTTTGTTATTATCACGGCTCTATTCTTTGGACGCCAACCAATACAGTTTGTGGTTTCCATCATCCGTTAACCTCAGCGACTGTAGCTGCGCGCCGTTTTTTAGAACTTGTGCAAGAAATGCGTGAGAAATATCCGACACAATATAACTGGCCGCGACATAATATTCCTTATGTGCCGCATGTAGGCTTACCGCTATTTACTGATTTTTTTGGCAAAGATCCCTCGGCTAGGAAAATGTATATTGATAAACTGCAGTTGGTTTACCCTAAAGTGAGTCGTTGCTTTCGCATGAATCCTAGCGACAAAGGGGAAATGAAGTCCAAAGATGTAACCTTTGAGTCTAGTAGCCAAAGTTCGTCTAGCGCCAGCTCGACACCTTATATGTATAATCAGCTTTCTTCCGGCTTCAGTTCCAGTAGTTCATCTTCTGAATCTCAAGATTCAGGTATAGATGTCCCCTGGGTCTGGGAGCAAAATCATGCGGAATTTCCTGCCGATCTGATGCAGTCATGGCATTTGGGTTCTGTACGCTTGATGTTCTGGAATAGAAGAACAGCCTGCTCTTGTCAGTATCGCTCAATTATCGAAGATAATCTGCCTATTAAAAAGAAAGGTTGGGGTTGCCAAGCCTATAATGCCTTTGGCTCTAACCCTTGGCGTGATCAAGGAGATGAGTTCCCCACCAAAGATAAGCTTTATGGGACTGTAAGAAAAGGCTTTCCGGCAGATTTCCCTTATGCCTGTTCGGCCTATCAAATTTATCCATTTGTTGGAACCGTGAACCGGGCAAATCGCGCAAAATGCGAAGCGATTTGGGGCCCTGTTGGTTCTGATCGCGGTTGCGGTAAAAACAGTAACCCCCCCCGCCAACCAAGTAAAAAGAAGAATCCAAATGACCCGCTTATGGATATGCTGAATATGGTTATTCAGCAGCAGGGCGGGCAACCTATGATTAATTGGGGAAGTATTGGCGGATTAGATGGCGGTGGCAATGCTGGTGGTAATACAGGTGGTTGGCAATAATTAGACCACAAAAATGTCATGGATAGTCAATTATCAAAATTGTTAAAGAGTCATGCAATTGTTGTCCTCATCCTGCTGCTGTGTGTTGCATTACCTATTTCTTTTGCCCAAAACACTAACAATGTGCGCAGTGATTATTTATTTTCGAAACCTGGCAGCGAGGCACAAAAACCGGGAGCTTCTCCTTATGCTAGCGAAGATACCAATAAAGACGAAAGCGAACTAAATCTTGATGAGATCAGCGCTGATCTTGAGGATGTTAAGCCGATAAATTGCTCGGAAAAACTAGATTTTACCAAACCCATTCCTTTTATGCGCTGTGATCCTGAAGACCTACTTTCTATTCCGGTAAAAGACATACAAACTGCTTTGTTAGAAGTCCTGCCAAAAAAGAAAAACAAATTTTGCATGACGGCTATGGGTTGCTCATCAAGCTCCGCCGCTCCTCTTATTCAGCAGAAGAATGTAACGCCGTTATTTGATACGACTAATACCGGTTCTAGCCCCGAGCAGGATGAGGCTTTTCGCGATTATACTTTTGAAGATTACCAAGCCGACACTGATTACTATTATGACGATGAGAACGAAAAGCCCACAGAGGAAAAGACGCAATTAATAAACGTGCTTACGTTAATGACTATGCGCTCTTATTATTCTAACCAAGGAGATACTACTCCGGAGACCACTGCGGACGAGGCGCTGGCCGAACAACAACAAAGCGAATCTATTTTTCAACTCAATACCGATGGCTATCCTGAAATGAAAACTCTGAATATTTGTCGTGAGTCAAAAATAGAAATGCGTCCTTTAGCCACTTGGGGACCACATCTTAAAAAATATGAGGCCACTTGGTATAATCCCACTGACTATTCCCAAGTTAGTAAAGTCCGCGGCGCTAAGACTTTAGTTATTCCGTACGCACTTCCCAGTAACTTCGATATGGGCATTGATGATCCCGCCGTAAAATATTCAGAACGTAATAACTTCTGGCGCCAATGGGCCCTTTCTTTGCAAATTCCCTGCTTGCCAACGCGTGTTACTTTTTTGCCCGCCGATAAGGCTAAGGGGGAGGTGGCGAGGGTGGAGTATCGTTCGGGTTCCTACGCCTGGTAGTTTGGGGCGAAATTAGGCGGAAATTTCATCGTTGGTCTTCGCGGGTCGGAATCCTCTCAAGTAACACATTTCACGAACTTGTGTATAAGACTCAGCGTCGGCCTTCGCCAACAAGGTTTATAGTCTGGGGAATACAGTCGATATAAAATTAGTGGCTTTGCGAGGTGCGTTCACTGAATGGTATCGCCATCACTTTTTCCCAATAGGTGAAAACTTACTTTTCGTCTTGGCTTAAAATAATGCGGCAATCAGCGACTGTTGCTCCTTTACCTTTCTCGTGAACGAGTAAGGGGTTGATATCCATTTCGCTGATTTCCGGATGATTTAAAGCCAGATCGGAGAGCGAAACGATGGAGCGTTCCAGTGTTTCGATATCAGCTACAGGCATTCCGCGAAATCCTTGGAAGAGCTTATAGCCTTTGATCTTGCGAATCATCTTCTGCGCATCTTCGCGGTTTAGCGGCGCTAGACCGAAAGAAACGTCTTTGAAGATTTCTACAAACACACCGCCGACTCCAAACATGATCAAGGGGCCAAAAGTTTTATAACGGTTCATACCGAGAATAACTTCTTCTCCGGGTGTGGCCATCTTTTGTACAAGCACGCCATCAATGACGGCGCTTTCGTTGAACTTCTTAGCGTTTTGCACGATTTTGTTATAAGCCTTCTTGACGTCCTCGGCATTTTCCAGACGTAAAATTACTCCACCGGCGTCTGACTTGTGAATGATTTGCTTAGATACAATTTTCATTACCACAGGATAGCCGTTTTTCTCGGCTATTTCGGCAGCCTGTTCGGGGCTGGTAGCTAACTGCGTGGGCAATACGTTAAAGCCATAGCATTTTAGCACATCCAAACCTTCGATTTCGCCCAGATAATTAATACCCTTTTCTAGACAGCCGCGAATGATGTTGCCGGCTGTATTTTGATCGTATTTCAAATCAAAAGGAATTACTTTGGCGCGGGAAATATAAGTCGAGTAACGGAACAAGGCGCTTAGCGCCTTGGCTGCTTTTTCGGGGAAACGATAAACAGGAATGCCGTTATCTTGTAAATATTGTACTCCTCGCGAAACGTCGACTACGCCCATAAAACTGCAAATAATCGGCTTATGTGTTTGTTTGGCGATTTTTACAATGCCTTCTGCGATAGCTAGCACATTGGTCATTGACTGCGGCGTAAGAATAACCATTGAGCCATCAACATTCTTATCGTTGATAACGGCGCGCAGTGCGTTTTCGTAGCGATCAGGAGAAGCATCTCCGATCACGTCAACCGGGTTATGTAAATTAGCTGTTGCCGGTAAATGTTTGGCCAGCTCAGCTACTGTAGCTTCGTCAAATGTGGCTAGCTCCAGTCCGGTAGATATTGTCATGTCGGTTGCAATAATGCCCGGACCACCGGCATTGGTAACGATAGCCATGCGATTTTTCTCGGGAACTTTGCGCATGAATTTGCCGCAAGAGCTTTCGTTTTTGTAAGCAAAAGCACTGGCGTAATCAAAAAGCTCGTCGATGGAATCAACGGCGATAATGCCGGATTGTTCAAAAATGGCATTATAAACTTCTTCAGATCCGGCTAATGCTCCGGTGTGAGAGGCGGCAGCTTTGGCACCGGCTGACGTGCGACCGGACTTAATAACTAAGACCGGTGTGGGCTTTTTGCCACCGGTTATTTTCTTAACGGCTTCAATGAATTCCGGACCGCGCTTCAACTCTTCGACGTAGGCCATAATTACTTCGGTTTCCTCGTCTTCATGCAGATATTGTAGTAAATCGAGCTCGTCGATGTCCGCCTTGTTGCCGATAGAAACAAACTTGGAAAAACCGATTTTCTTTTCGGCAGCGAAGTCTAATACCGATGTGCAAAGAGCGCCGCTTTGCGAAATAAATGAGATATTTCCCGGGCTCGGCATACGTGCAGAAAAGCTAGCATTTAAGCTAATTGCCGGGCTGGGGTTGATGATCCCCAGGCAGTTCGGTCCAATGATGCGAATTCCCGCTTTGCGCGCCATTGCTACAATTTCTTTCTCGATTTCTGCGCCCCGACCACCAACTTCCTTAAATCCTGCAGATACAATAACAGCGCCTTTGATTTTTTTCTTAATCGCCTCTTCCATGGATTTGAGCGTGACTTCGGGAGAGACAACAAAAATCGCTAAATCTACTTCATCATCAATGTCTTTCATTGATGGATAAGTTCTCACGCTTAAGATGGATTTGCTTTTGGGGTTAATGGGATAGAGAATCCCCGTGTAACCGCCGCGCAAAATGTTGGCAAAAATGTCATGTCCTACTTTTCCGGGCTGTGTGGAAGCGCCGACTAGTGCAACTGACCGAGGTGAGAAAATAGCATTTAGTCCGCTCATGAAGAAATCTCCTAAAGTTAACCTAAATTTAGCTTGTCTTTGTATTACTCAACGTCTGCATTTTTGATGCGAATACTATATGAGTTGGATGTATCGGCAAGACAGAAATTTTGATTAAGCAATAAGAAGTATTACGTAGGGCAAATCTCATTGGCGCAGCTATCTAGTGGCTAAATTTAATTGAGGTGGATATCAGCCAAGTTTCTAACCCCAATTGTTGACTGATCTATAGCCAAAGTCTAAACAATTCTGCGTTATTGAATGAAAGCTGAGGGAATTTATTACCTCAGACATATCAAAGTTATTGGCACATTGCCCGCAGTGTTTCCATCGGCGTGCCAAATCCATCAGAAGCAAGGACTTATGATTGAGACATTTAATTTATCTAAGCGCTACAGAGAGCTAGAAGCAGTTGCCGGAGTGAGCTTCAAGATTGCAGATAAGCAGGTGGTTGGTTTGCTCGGGCCAAATGGTGCTGGCAAAACCACAACCATGCGCATGTTAACCACTTATCTTCCACCGAGCGGCGGCACAGCTAAAGTTTGCGGTTATGATATCAATAAGCAGGCCCAAGAAGTGCGTAAGCAAATTGGCTATTTACCGGAAACCCCGCCGATTTATCCGGAGCTGACAGTAGAGGAATACCTAAGCTTTGTCGCTGGCATTAAAGGCATAAGTGGCAAGAAAATAAAAGAAGCGGTGGATGACATGTTAACGCGCTGTGCATTAACACAAAGCGCCAAGCGCTTATGCGGCGAACTCTCTAAGGGTTATCGCCAACGTGTGGGTTTGGCCCAGGCGCTGATACATAACCCCAAAGTGATAATTCTCGATGAACCAACTAGCGGCCTGGATCCGGCGCAGATTATTGAGATACGCCAATTGATCAAGAGCCTGGGACGTGATCACACGGTGATTTTAAGCACCCATATTTTGCAAGAGGTGGCGGAAGTCTGCTCGCGTGTGCTGATTATTGCCCGGGGGTGCATAGTCGTCGAAGGTGATTTCGCTGAGCTGACTAAAGAAAAGACTTTAGAGCAGCGCTTTTTAGAGGCTGTTGCTTCAGAGAAATATGTGGGGAATGTTGTTAATGGTTAAGGGTAAATAACAATGGTTATTTTAAGAATTGCAGCAAAAGAGATTCGTAGTAGTTTTGTTACACCGCTGGTTTATATTATTTGCGCCGGCTTTCTTGTCGTCTCAGGATTTTTCTTTTTTAGTTTGCTGCAGCAGTTTAATGCTGTGCTGGCTCAAGCTTCTATGATGCGTAACATTTCGCCCAATCTTAATGAGTGGGTGATCATACCTTACTATCAGACGCTGGAGGTGATTTTGTTATTTTTAATTCCCATTCTGACCATGCGTAGCTTGGCTGAGGAAAAGAAAAATGGCACTTTTGAACTTCTAATGACCTCGCCGATTTCAGTTGCTCAGCTGGTGTGGGGAAAATTACTAGGGACAGCGGTGATTGTCGTGCTCATGCTCCTAACTTCCTTTACCTATAGCTTACTTTTGATTATCTTTTCTGACCCTGAAGTTTTGCCTGTGCTGATCGGATTTTTAGGTGTAGTCCTTTTCGCCATCGCCTTTACCTTTTTGGGCGTAGCCGTTTCCGCATTTACTAGTTCGCAGGTTATTTCCGGGGTAGTTAGCTTGATATTGCTGCTTTTATTTTATGTTGTTGATGCTCCAGCTACTAAGCTGCCAACAGTGATCGGAGAGTTTCTTCGTTATCTTGCCCCGACTAGTCATACTGTTGGTTTCTTGAAAGGGGTATTATCGAGCATTGATGTTATTTACTTTCTTAGCTTAATGTTAGTTGGCGCTTTTATCGCCAACCGTGCGCTTGATGCCCAACGCTGGAGACAATAGATTATTAACTGCCTAATAAGTTAAAGTTATGAAACGCAACTATCAATATTCAGGAATTGCCGGTCTTGTGCTCATTGCTTTTGGTCTGATCTGTGCCGGAATCATTTCCAATGAAAGCTACACTATCGCGCTAACGCATTTAGGGCTGGGAGTGATATTTATCCTGCTTTTTTTACTCGGCGGTGGTACGGGAAGCTTACGTTCCAGCGCCGTCAAGCGGCTTGCTAGCTTTAGTTTAACAGTTTTTATCTATACCCTACTTTTTGTCGGCGTGCTGATTGTTGTTAATTATATGTCGCAAAAACATGAGCTTTTTCGCTTTGATAGCACTGAGCAAAAAATCTACACTTTAGCACCCCAGACAATAGATGTTTTAGCTAAGCTATCAGCACCGCTGGAGATTCGGGCCTTTTATTTGGGTGGAAAAGTAGATGATCCCAAGACAGAAGATTTAATTAAACGCTTAGTTAGACAATCAAGTCTTATTTCTTTTCAAGTTATTGATCCGGAGAAGCAGCCTTCACTGGTGGAAAAATATGGAGTCAGTGAGAACAGAACTTTGCATTTAAGTTACCAAGTGCCTGATGGGGAGAAGAAAAGCAAAGATACCAAACTCGTTCGTGATTTTAAAGAGGAAGACATAGTAAACGCCATTATCCGTCTTAGTCGTGGTAAAGCACGGCCTATTTATTACATCAGCGGTCATGGGGAACCGTCGCTGGATGAGAAAGCAGCAAGCGGTTATCTCTTTCTGAAAGACGCCATTGCCGGCGAAAATTATGAAGTAAAGGATTTAAATATTGGTAACAGCGCCAATATTCCCGCCGATGCTGCTGCCGTGATTCTGGCTAGCCCGCAAAAGGAGTTGTTGCCAACCGAGTTTCAGGCAATTGAGAGTTATTTGGCTGCCGGTGGGCGCATGGTATTTCTCCATCAACCCAAATCCAGTGACGATATTGTCCGCTTGGTTAAGCCGCTAGGTATTGAAATTGGCAAAGACATAATCGTTGAGCCGATAGTGCAAATCTTTTCTGGTGCTAGCCTGGGGGTATCGCCGATGATTACGGCTTTTGCGGCGCATGATATCACCAAGGAGCGACCAAAAGATGGTGCGATTTTCGGACTGACTTCTTCTGTACAAAAAACAGGGAAAGTGGTTGCTGGCGGGCGCGTAGTGGACTTGGCACTTACCGGCAAAAATAGCTGGGCCGAGACTAACTTGGCGCTACTATTTAGTGATAATCCCCAAGCGCAGCAGGACAAAGAAGACATAGCCGGACCGGTTTCTGTAGTCAGCACTTTTCAAAGAGTGTTTCCGCAGCCTGAGGGGACAGAGCAAACAACCGCGAAAGAAACGCGCGTTGTCGTTTTCGGTAATGCTGAATTTGTGAATAACCAAACCATTCGTAAGTTATTTAACCAAGACTTTTTTCTTAACTCGCTTAATTGGGTAGTGGGAGATGGTGATGCTGTGACCATTCGTGCCGGTTCAATGCGCCGCTCGACAAAGGCAATCAGTGAAGCTGAGTTTAGAGCTCTATTTTTGTTCGGCGGTATTTATGTGCCGGAATTATTACTATTGGTGGGCCTGGCCATTTGGTGGTTAAGAAAGTCAAAAGACTGAAGCTATGAAATTATCCAATGCTTTAATTATGCTGGTGCTACTTGCTTTTGGCCTCGCTTATTACTGGGCGTATGAGCGGCCGATAAACCAGGCAAATGAGCTGAGCAGCGGCCCGGTTCAAGTTTTAGAGGCAGATAAAATTAACCTTGTCAGCTTTCAGCGCAAAGACGAATATTTTGCTATTAAAAAAGCAGATAAGCCCGATCGACTAGGTAATCACTGGGTTCTAATGGATCCTCCCGGTGCACCAACCGATGCTAAAGCGGTAGAAAAGCTGCTGTTGGCTGCTAATAGCCTCAAGATTTCCGCCCGCATTCCGGCTGCCGATAAGAAAGATGATATGCAGAATTATGGGCTAAATCCGCCGGAGCTAACCGTAATCTTGAGTAGTGGTAAAAGTGAGAAGAAACTAAATTTTGGCGCGCTCAATTTCATCAGCGGTAGGCGTTACATGGAAATTAGTGGAGATGATAATCTTTATTTAATAGATGGTTTGACGCACAGAGCTTTTGACTTGCTTCCGGGAGCGATAAGACAGACCACGCCCTATGTTCTTCCCAAAGCCGAAGTGAAAGAAGTTATTGTTACGCCCTTTGGTCGTCCGGCAACGCAATTTGTTAAGGAAGCTACAGGTAACTGGAAGTTTTATTCTCCGCAGGGAGAGGTAATAGCCGATGCCTCAGTGGTGGAAGACGCGATCAGGGCACTCGGCTCTTTTCAAGTGGAAAAATTTATGGATATCGCCATGGAAAAAAAGGCAGTTTTTAATCTTGAGCCTGCTGATTTCGCCATTGAGTTTCGTTTTACTGATGCTAAGCAGTCCGCACTGCGCTTTTTGTTTGGGGCAGTTAAGCGTCCTAAGGTTTTGGAAAAAATGGAAAACAAAGAGAAGCTGGATTTAAGTAAAATCGAATACGAAACCGATTATTATACCAAGCTTGAATCTGAGCCTTGGGTTTATAAAATGTCGTCGCCATTGCAGCAAGCCTTTACCAAAGAAGCCCGGGAGTATCTGTTACACAAAGCATTTGCTGATCTGGATCCTACTCAGTTAGGGAGACTTGATGTTGTCTCACCACAAGGAGCGTTAAACTTTAAACTTGATAGCGCCGGAATTTGGAGCGTGGCAGATGCGGATAAAAAAGTTAATTCTCAGGCGATAAATTATTTTTTGGATCAGCTAAAAACTTTGCAAGTCATGTTTTATTTACCAACGGACATGAAAGAGAAAATCGAAACGCCGGCCTTTACTATAGAGTGTGCCCAAAAAGGTGGTGCTGAATATTGGCGTTTGGTTATTGGCGGGCAAGTGCAAAAGCAGGAAGGCAATGTCAGCCCGCAAGATATTCCTCCTTATTATGTGTTTGTTCACAGCCCGAAGACGGGAGATGTATATGGGATAGTGGATGCTTTGCAGCTGGGAACATTGGTTAGAGAAAACAGTTATTTTTTTAATAAATAAGTAATGCTTAGAAAAGTTGCCAAGATCGGATTCATTATTTTCTCAATATTTTTGCTAATCGTTGTTGCTCTCGGTGGGCTCGGTGTCGCCTATTTCTATATTCGTATCACCAGAGATCTGCCACGTATTGAGAAGGTTAGCGACTATCAGCCTAAAGCAGTGAGCAGTATAGTAGCGGATGATGGAACTTTAATTGCTAAAGCCTGGGAAGATTTTCGTCTGCCGGTAAAATTCGACGAAATTCCTCAAGCGGTAAAAAACGCATTTCTTGCGGCCGAAGATGCTAATTTCTACAAGCATCCGGGTATCGATTTGATGAGTATTATGCGCGCTGCCTATAAAAATTTTCGGAACAAGGCAAGTAAGCAAGGGGCGTCTACGATTACGCAGCAGATTGTTAAATCTCTACTTTTAACGAGAGAAAAGACATATGAGCGCAAATTAAAGGAAGCAATCCTTTCTTATCGCATTGAAAATGCTCTAAGCAAAGACGAAATATTTTCTATCTATCTTAATGAAATTTTCCTTGGTGCTAACGCTTATGGAGTGAAAGCTGCTGCCTGGATGCATTTTCGCAAAGAATTGAAGGATCTATCTTTGGGAGAGATAGCTTTTCTAGCCGGACTGCCACCTCGGCCAAGTTATTTAGCCAGTAAAAGTCATCGCAAGGACTCCGAAGCACGGCGTGTTTATGTGCTAGAACAGATGCGTAAAAACGAGATGATTACCGATGAACAAATGCAAAAAGCACTAGCGGAAAAAGTAGAAGCGCAGGCGCCAGATTTTCAAACGATTTATGCGGCTCCTTACTATGCCCAGTATGTGCTCCAGGAGCTTGATGAGCGGTTAAAATCAGTGAACCCTACTTGGACAGCCGGAAACCCTGGAGGATTTACTATTCATACCGAAGCTAATGTCGATGCTTATGACATTGCTCAGTTAGAGTTAAGAAAGGGGTTGAGAGAATTAGATAAACGCCGCGGCTGGCGCGGAACGTTTACTCCTGAACAGCATTACTCCAATTTTTCAGAGGATAAGTGGGAACGCACTGATCATCTCTTTGCCGAAGAGGTTTACCCGGCAAAAGTTTTGGAAATAAACGCCAAGACAGCTATGGCCAGAGTCCGCATTGGCGAAGTTATGGGAGTGGTTAATTTGAAGAAAGCCACATGGGCTAATCGCTTGCGAACGCCGGAGGATCACATCATTGCTTCCGATCTACTTAGGACCATTAAGCCTGATTCTTGGATAGATGTAGTTTTGGATTCTGAGCTGGAAAAGGCGCAAGTGTTTAGCGATCTTAAACAGGAAGCTAAGCTCAAACTTGATCAAACGCCGGATATTGAAGGGGCTTTTATCTTACTTGATCCTTTGACCGGGCAGGTTAAAGTTGTAGTTGGTGGGTACAGTTTTGATCGCAGTAACTTTAATCGTGCTACGCAAGCTCTGCGCCAACCGGGATCGTCTTTTAAGCCGATTATTTATACCGCGGCCGTTGAATACTTAAATTACACTCCGACGACTATGGTTCCCGATTCTCCTATTAGTCTCACAGCGGGAAATGGTGAACTCTGGTCGCCGCAAAATTATGACCGCGAGTTTTTAGGCCCAATTACGATACGCACAGCGCTGCAGAGATCGCGTAACGTCGTGTCCGTACATTTACTGCAGCGAATTGGAATAGATAGGATTATCTCTTTGGCGCGTAAATTTGGTATTAGCACACCAATTGGTCGAGATATGTCTATTTCGCTGGGTACTGCCGAAGTGAAGCCCATAGAGTTAGCTAGTGCTTACGGCGTTTTTGCTGCGCGTGGCTGGCTTGCGGAAAGAATAGTCATCAGCAAAATCGTCGATCGTCAGGGCAAGGTTGTCTATGAGCAGCAACCTAAGCAAGTGCGAGTTATTCCCGATGATACCGCTTTTATTATGGCCAACATGATGAAAGGTGTGGTTGAGCGGGGAACAGCTACTGTCGTGAAAAAGCTTGGCCACCCCGTCGCCGGGAAAACCGGAACAACTAATGAGCAAATGGACGCTTGGTTTATCGGTTACACGCCAGAGTGGGTGGGCGCGGTTTGGGTTGGTTTCGATACTAAAAAATCCATTGGCGATAAAGAAACAGGCGGTAGAGTCTCTGCGCCTATTTTCTTACACTTTATGGAGAAGTTTTTAGCTAATGATGTACCTCAGGATTTTGTTCCCCCTGAGGGTGTTAATCCTGTGCGTATCGATTTAAATTCGGGCACGGCCTCGAATGCCGATGATGCTTTTGTCGAATATTTTAAATCCGGGACTGAGCCTAACACTGATGCGCCTGAGGTTAAAATTCCTAACGATTACTTACAAAGCGACGAGTTCTGATCATAAAGAGAAGGCCCGAAGCTTTTGCTGAGTCTTATGCCGTACGCAAGAAGTAAGTTGAAGCAAAGACCTTGAACGGTATATTACTAAGTAATTAAGTTTTGTGTACGGTATAAAGAAAAGCAAGGATGCTTTTTGCGGAAGCGTAACCCCGATTCGCTTCCGTAAATACCAATAAACAAGCCATGGATAGCTTATCTATGGGCAAAATGAAACTAAGCCCCATCGGGGCGGATTTTGCGTAGCAAAATCATGGAGGCGAAGAATAAGCCTTCACATATTTAGCCGTTTCCGATAAGGAAACGGCAGTGACTAATCAAATATTTTTATAATAGCGTTATTTAATTAAATTTTCTACCGAGAGAAGGCTTATCCATTTCGCCGCACACCATCGCCGGCATTTCCAACGCTGGCGCGTCAGATCTTCCGGCCTGCAGCCTCCAGATCATGCCGCGCGTTCCATTACGCACGCGGCATTTCCATAAGCCAATGGCGCTTACGCGTGCTGCTATAAAGTAACGCATTTGATGGACTTGTGTATAAGACTCAGCGGCGGTCGCCCCTACGAAGAAATACGCAGAATCTCTTTTTTGCTCTATGTCGATTTGTGGAAATAAAAAAAGGCGGCTGACTTTCGCCAGCCGCCTTCGATTGTTAGTCGTGGCGGTCCGACGGATCATCAATTTCGTAGCAGACATTACTGCCACCATAATTGAAGAGCACGGTTATCGGTGCATAGTCTTGCATATCGCTTGCGCTCATTGGGTTATCGAACGTTGGCCTACCATCTTCCGGACGGATGTAACGGAATTTTGGTTGACCAGGTAATTCTTCGCCACTTGAGGATAACAATGTTAACTCGCGAACGCTGCTATAACCGGAAGGAATAAGGACGGTCGGATGACCACCGTAAGCTCCTCCCTCGGCATGAGGTTTCCAAGTAAAACCATTGCTTGCACCGTCATAGGGGCTTTTGTTCACATCGCAACGATTGCTACCACCGCCCGGCGTCTCGCCTGGTAAAACAACAGTGCCGTCAGGTCTAATTACTTTGTCTGTTGCTGCACCGTGTGGGACGACAACTGTTTGCGAGCGATATTTATTCCAGTAGTACGCCGGAGTGCTGCGACGATATACTGCTACTTCCGCACGTCCGGGGCCATCATAGTTACCGACTGCTGTGACATCGCCTGTTAAGCCGAAGTTAATCGCCTTCCAAGGGAAGTTCGGGTAGCTTAAGCTATTCTTATCTAAGCGTGAATAACGCACATAAACAACATTAGCTCCGTTCACATCACGTTGGACAATGAAGTCATCGATGTTATCTCCGTTCATATCCATCGGTGATAATACGGTGTCTGTCGGTAGTCCCCAGCTAAGCATCTTATGTGTGCTGTTGTAGATATCCTTATAATACCATTCAACAGTAGTGCCTGTCGGACGAGCGACAACCATTTCTGTGCAACCATCCCCGTCAACATCACCGACAAATGGCAAATCAGCATTTAAGCCGAAAAGCTTATCGTTGATGTTCGTGCCACTAGAAAGCTGCATATACCAGAAAAGGAAAATCCCGTCTTTCTTGCGCACAACGGCCAAATCAGCTTTGCCGTCGCAGTCGAAATCTCCAGGCAGCGGCTTATCCCCGTTTTTCCCGTAATCGACAACTGTATCGCTTCCCGAAGGGTTCTTAATGCGCCAACGAATTACATCAGCACTAATCGCTGTAACCGTGGCCGGCTGAACTACTCCATCACCATCATAGTCAGCAGGGACCAAGGCATCGCCTTTAGCGGCGACAATGGCACTACGCTGATTAGCTAGGTCGATGCTGTAGCGGACTTTCCAGGTCGCCGAACTGTCATTTCCTTCAGCGGTGGCAAAATCGCTTAACCCATCTCGGTTATAGTCTCCCTTTTGGTAGGAATTAAGAACATGCAGAGGGGACACGGGCAATAAACTAGCAGGCATACCGCTTAAGGCAGTGGCTGCCGAGCTAATGATCATCGGATTAGTCGATCTATAGTTATAAAATCTCTGCTCTTTTGGGCGATAAACTATGTAATTCGCTCCGGGAGTTCCATCGGGATTAGCTAATACCGGTCTATCCCCTAACAATCCCCACTGAACGCTGCGATAAGATGTGCCGGTTACTCCGTTGCGGCAGTCCTTGCAGACGTAAAAACGGTTAGTATTAAGTTTATAAACCGCAGCCTGAGTGCATCCCTGTGCTCGATAATCAGCAGGAACAGGCATGTCTCCGATTGCCCCGTATCTAAAAGATATAGTCGCGCTGTTCGAGGATTTTTTTATTGTCCAGCGAGCGGTATAACGATTAAAAACCGCGAGATCCGTTCTACCATCGCAGTCATAGTCAGAGGGAACAGCCATCAATCCGCCAGCCGAGCCACCGAAAGTGACAGTTGTCGGCGCGGCTGCTTTAACTTGTAGTGAGCTAGAGGGATTAACGCAGCTGCCAATGGTCCAACGGCCTCGTCTAAGGTTATAAGTCGCCAATTGAGTGCACCCTAATCCCAAATAGTCACCGGGAACCGGATAATCGCCACGTGACCCTAAAGTAAGGCGGTATGATGCAATGCCGGTGAGACGCACTATCCATCTCCCCGAAGTGCGGCTAAATACAGCCAAATCCCCACGACCATCGCCATTAAAATCGCCCAATGTCGGGGTTAGACCTTTTCCGCCTAAAATAAAACTACCAACAGTTTTATTACTACTGCGGCGAACATAAAATTTACCAATGGAAGGATCGTAAGCAAAGAGATCTCCCTTGCCGTCACCATCAAAATCTGTGGAAACGGTGAGGCTATCGCTGGCGATGCCTTTATTAGCAACCTCGACGCTTGCCGATGCCATGCCGGTAAGCAAGACAAAAGCAGTTAAGGTCAATAAATATTTTTTTCCGATACTCATGTCACGCACCTCTTTCATGACTCAGTCGTTATTAAAAGTAATACTCTTTTGATGTTTATTTCTTGATACTGAAAAACTTTAGAGTGGATCGTTAGCATTTAAGCCTGAATTGGACAAGTCAAGCAATGCACTGTTGATTAGTTGCTTAAGACCACGAAATCTTTTGTGCCTCTACTGCGGAATAACGAGTGAAATATTCAGTTACGGGCTTAACTAGTTAATATAATAGTCTTTTATTTTTCCGACTATTAAAACTAGAAGAATAGTCGGAAAAACGTATTTTACCATTATGAAAACAGCGTTTTTTTCCGATTACTTAGTCATGGGGTCACCGTTCATGGGTAGGGTTGAACATAGAGTGTTCTTTTAAACGTTTATGGGTAGCTGGTTAATAAAGAAAGTTTTTCTTGTTTTGTCATTTTGCTTTCTTTGCGTTCAGAGCAAAGCGAGCAACGTGCTGCCTTTTGAACTTCCGGTGAACCCGGCTAAACTTCCACATAGCGCCAGCGTTGATACGACTAAAGGCTTATTCAAAATAAAATTTTATCCGGATAAGGCGCCACTTCATGTGCGTAACTTTGAGTATTTAGTTAGTAAAGGTTTTTATACAGGAATAGATTTTCATTTGTATCAAGAAGGTTACATTATTCAAACCGGCGATCCTAAGGGAAATGGTAAAGGTGGTCCGGGTTATAACCTGCCACCGGAATTTTCTGATGTAAAACACTACGAAGGAACAATTAGCATGGCGCGTGCCATGGGCGAATCTAATCCGGAAAGATTATCCAGTGGTAGCCAGTTCTTTATTTGTCTGCGTCGGGCAAATCATTTGGATGGAATGTTTACTACTTTTGCTGAGGTTATTTCCGGTATGGATAATGTCCGTCGGCTGCGTATCGGGGATAAGATTTTAAGTATGGAGTTGGGTTATGAATAAGATAACACAACTATTACTGGTCTTACTGCTGTTTTGCTGTTTCTGTGCTTCCATGCCGCCAGATGTTTTTGCCTCCGGTGATAAAAACGTTGAAGGCGGCGGCGAGAAGAAAAAAACTGAGGCTAAGAAAGTCGAGCATAAGGCTGAAAAAGAGAAGGGTAAGGAAAAAGAGAAAAAGGCAGAAGGCGGAGAAGGTGAAGCTAGGTCGGCTATTGACGGGGAAATGATCAAGAAGATTCGCGAGAAACAAAGAGAGCGACGCCTAGAAAGAATTCGTAAACAGCAGGCCGAACAAGAAGCTGCTGGCGTTTTAGAGCCGGTAGAAGTTGAACAAGAAGTTACAACAGCAAAGGTTGAAGCACCTGCCGAACCGCTACCCAAAAAGACAACTAATATTAGTCTCTCATCCAAAGAAATAGCTAAACAGTTAGATGAAGAAATGAGTTCGTCTGACTCTTTGGATGTAGTGCTGCTCTTAGATTCGTCGCGGAGCATGCAGAGAACGGATCCTTACAAGCTTAGAGAGCAGGGAGCTAAATTACTACTGCGTATATTAGATAGCCAAGACAGAGTTGCGATTTACCAATTTGACGCTGAGGCTAAAGAAGTGCAGCCGTTTATGACTTTGTCGGAAAATAGAATTCCTCAGTTAGACAAGGCAATTAGTAGCGTTAGCAATGAGGGCGGATTTACTGATTTGCAAGCCGGTATTCGACAGGCGATAGACGCGCTGATCGCGCAGGGGCGTCCAAATGCAACCAAAGCCGTGATTTTGCTTAGCGATGGCAAGATGGATCCACGTCCCAGTCGAGGCACAGCACGACATTTCACCGAAGAACTGCAAAAAATTGATTTACCCTTGTATCGTAAGCGCCACGTCAAATTATATACTTTATCTTTCAGTGAAGAGGCGGACCAAATGCTGCTTGATAAATTAGCGCAAGCGACAGGCGGCATGAACTGGTTTGCAAACTCCGTTGACCAGATTCATCTAAGATTTTCTGATTTATTTCTCAATCTAAAGAAACCTCAGTTAGCTGTTCTCGACCCTAACGGTTTTGAAATTTCTTCGGGCATTGATGAAGCCACTTTCTATATCAATAGGAAGAAAGAAGAGTCGGATAATGTTATTTTGTCCGATCCTTTTGGGAAACAGATTAGCAGTAACAATTTGCCGGTGGGAGTAAGATGGTACAAAGCCGAGCTATTCGATATTATCACTGTGCGCACCCCAACCGAAGGGGCATGGACAGTAGATGGAGTCGAGGTTAAACAAGGCTTTGCCACGTTGCTAACCAATATAAAAATGCAGGTTCAGTGGCCGGAAGGTGGATTTCGTATCGACGATCAAGCCAGATTAGTAGCTCGTTTATCCCAGGATAACCAAGTGATTGCCGATCCGCAGATCAAAGAACTGCTTTTCTTCTCTTATCGAGTACTGGATATGGCTAGTAGTCAAGTAGTGGCCGAAGGAAGTCTAAAAGATGACGGGCAAGAAGGAGACCAGACCGCCGGCGATAATATGTATTCGAGCGTAATTAAAATGGATAAGCTGGGCGAATATAAGCTTTTCGTGACAGCGCGCTCGCCAACTTTCACTCGTCAGCAGGTAATGTCTTATCGCGTTGAAGCTGAGCCGGTAATTCTCAATGTCGTTAATAAAGAAGCCACAACGGGAGCGCCCGGTCGAGAGGTTTTTAGAGTTAGCATTGCCAAACAGATGTTGGCTAGTAAGTCAAGAATATTGGTAGAAGCGAAAAAGAAAGGCCAGAGTGAGATCTTGCATTTTGCTATAGCCTCAGAGTCTCTGCAAAATGGTAGCGGAGATATAGCGACGAGTAATTTGGTCGAGCCCGGAACTTATGAAGTTCAAGCTAAAATTGAAATTGGCGAACCCGGACATGTTCAGGCGACAGTTTCTAAACCCATCAGTTACGTTGTTGCCGAGCATGAAGCGACCGCTGTTGTCGAGGTGGAGGCTACGGAAGACGATGGACGCGACATTTTTGGCGAGCCGGTTAGCACGGGCTGGGCGCTGGGTAGCTGCATTCTGCTATTTTGTTGCTACAGCGCTTGCGGGGTTCTTGCTCTGAAGCGCATGGCCGGCGAAAAGCAGGAAGAAGTGCTATCGCTCACTGATTTTCACTTACCCAAGGATCTGGTTGTGCAGGTGATGGAAATCAAAAACCATATTTCGGAAAATAAGCGTCTTTTGGTAGCGGATGAACAAGAACTTGCCAATCGCTTACAGGTCCTCCAAGTTAACTTGCCCAGTGAAAATTCTGAGCAAGGACTGGATTGGTTAATGGGAGATGCTCGTGATGCGACGCCGGAGCCATCAGCAGAAGTTTCTGGGGATGCCCCAGTAGAAGGAAACGAGGCAGTGACTCAAGCTATAAATGAAGAAGCGGCAGTTTCAGAGGTAAAGCCGGAGCCGACCATGCCTAAAGAAGAAGCTCAAGAAGCGGTGGAGTCACCGGTTGAAGATGCGGGCAATAAAAGCGAAGAAAATTCCTTGCCTCAGGAAGAAGCGGAATCGCAAACGGGAGCGATGAGCGAAGAGGATACGCAGAAGTTGGCCGAAGAGATGTTAAACGGTAAATTATAAAGTCTTTTATGTTTGGTATAATAGCATTAATCACGATGTTTGCTCTTGCTGTAGGCGGATGGGGAATGGTTATTTACCGTAAATCCTTAGCTTTGGCTAAAGTACTCAGAGAAAATATTGTTATTTTAAGAAAAGAAAAAGAGCAAAAAGAGATCGTTGCTAAGGAGATGGTTAACTCCTTAAGTGGTTATGTCAACAAAGAGGATTACAACAAAACCGTCAGGCATTATGAGCAAGTTAAAGAGACCTTAGAAGAAGAGCAGGATAAAAGTAAGCTCTCCTCTGCCGAGCTCGATCACGCAAGACAGCGCGCTTCGGAGCTGGAAGAGATTTCCCGTGAACTCGAAGCTAGCGCCTTAGAAGCTTCCAAAGAGCTGGAGATATTAAAAAAACAAGAGTTAGACCTGGGTAAGCAGACAGAAAAGATTAAAGTCGAGCTCGATGATTCACTAGAAGAGTTAGATCGATTACTAGAGCAATTATCGCATTCGCAAGCGGCCGTGCAGACGCTAAACAAAACGAAGACAGAGCTAATCGAAAGCCAAGAGAAAGTTATCTGGTATCAAGAGCGAATTACCGAAGTCAATCAACAATACGCCCAGCTGAAAAAAGCCTATGACGCGCTGGATATTGAATACGCCCAGCTATACGAAAAGCAAAACGCCTAAGATAAATGTGACCTTATTTGTTTTATCTTCACATATTAGGAAATATATTTTTTTCAGCCACGTCAGGAAGATAAATTGCCTGGGCCGATTCCTTTGTTGTTACATAATTATAAATAGTATTTGTGCTGGGGCGATAGAGATAAATGTCCCCTCTGTTGTCTCCATCAAGATTTAATGTCATTGGTAAATCTCCGGCTTGACCCACTTTATACCAATTATTTTTCTGAAATTGGAACAAGTGATCATAATGATAGAAAAACCATATACCGTAGATATTGCTAGTATCATAGACAACTGCTTCGTCGAAACCATCACCGTCGTAATCAATCGCCAACGGGATAGCGTTAGGACGAGCGTCAAAGCTTATTGTTTCAAATTTTCCCCCCGGTTTAGATAGTTTTATTTTCCATTCTCCTGATGGCTTGATATAGACACTGCATCGTCCTGAAATTTTATATCTTGTACCACTGCTAAATGCGGGAATGGAAGTTGTGGTGAAATTTGCAATGCTGACTCTATCGGTTATTGTGGCGCTATTAGTGTAATTAGTAAAAAAATAACCATCAGTTTGTGGTATTGTGATTTTGTAAGTATCCCCAAGTTTACCAATGTTTTTGAAGCTATATTGACCATTGACATCTGTAGTAAGATCATCGGAAACGTTTCCCCCTTGAGCCTTAGTGAAATTGGCAGTAACTTTAATTCCTCGCAGCGGATATGTTGTATTGTTTACTTTTAAAACCACCTGTCGGCGAACAATGAAACTTCTAGAGATTTTAGCTTTTGCCACTGCGCTATTAGCATCAACTATATTGCTACTGCTTCGCTTGGCTTCTTTTAATTTAGTGATGACTTCCATCGGGGTTAGATCTGGATTTTCTACGAGCATTAGCGACGCTATGCCTGCAACATGGGCTGCTCCTAGATAAGATTTGGTATATTGCCTATAGATATTATTGGATAATGTTGAATAAATGGCTTCAGCCGGACCGGTAACTTGAACTACTGATCTAAATCCGGAGCTTGTTAAATTCTCACCTTTTTTGCCTTTTCCCGCTCTTAGATACGACCGCCTAAACCTTTCTAATCCTATGCCTGTTAGCTCTTGTTTCATCTTCGGTTACTCCCTTTCTTGCTTTTCGGTAACCGGAATTATGACTCATCGTATAACTTAATCTAGTATTTTCAACACTATGCATTACCCCCTCGGTAACATTTAATTTGGCTCATATCGAGTCATAATTTCATGTTGCTGAGTGCCACACTTTTTTAGCGTTTGCCCATAATTATTGTAGTCTGGTTTTTCGGTATTTTTTATTTTGAGGTTGTATGAAAAATTTCACTCGTTTGTTTGCTGCTACTGCGCTTAGTTTTGGTTTAAGTGCGGTAACTTGTTTGGCACGCGCTCCTAATGACCTCTATTATGGTAAGCAGTGGGGATTAAATAATACGTCTAACCAATCTATGGATATCAATGCTCCGGAGGCATGGGATCGTACGACCGGACAGAGCAATTCAGTGGTGGCGGTCATTGGTAGCGGAATCGACCTTGATCATCCGGACTTAAAAGGTAAACTTTGGGTTAACGCATCCGAAAAGCCGGGCAACGGTGTTGACGATGATGGTAACGGTTTTATCGATGACTACAATGGCTACGATTGTGCCTATAACGATGCTTATCCGCAGGAAGTTGATTCCGGCAGCAGAGGTACTGCGGCTGCCAGCATTATCGGGGCAAGTTCCAATAATGCTATTGGCACAACCGGTGTGAACTGGGCAGCTAAATTAATGATTCTAAATGTTCAATCGGGTTCATCGGTTGCGGTAAATACGGTTAAAAAGGCGATTACCTATGTGAACACTATGAGTGACAGGGGTGTTAATGTGCGCGTGATTTATTTTCTCTATGCCCTCCCCAGTCTAAGCATCGAAGAAATTGATGGGCTTAAGGCTGCCATAAATGAAAGCAATAAACGAAAAATTTTGATTGTAGCTAATGCCGGGACTTCCAATTTAGATCTCGATAATCCTAATAATAAGCGTTATCCGGCCAACTTGGGATTAGAAAATATCATTACAGTTACCGGAGTAGCAAAAACTGGCGCTCTTACGGCTAATTATGGGGCGACTTCTGTGCATATTGCCGCTCCGGGTAAAGAGATTTATTCAGCGATAAATGGTGATAGCCATGGAAATATTGACGGAGGTGTGCCGGCAACAGCTTATGTCGCCGGTATTGCCTCGCTGATATTTGGTGAAGATCCAAATTTAACGCCCCGCCAAGTACGTGACATCTTAATAGCTACCAGGACTGAGCTTTCTTCACTTAGTGGTAAAACAGTTTCCGGTGGTATAGCAAATGCTTCCACAGCCCTGGCAAAAGTTTTAGCTGAGCGAAATGTGGTAGTTAGCGGGAAGGTGACCATGAATGGTTATCCATTAAGCGGTATTAAGGTTAGGGGTTATTTTGATGCTACCAGGAATCCATCAGCTTATGTTGTCGCTTCTACTGACAGTTATGGAGTTTATAAATTTGAAAAAATAGTTCCTAATTACCAATATAGAATAGCTCCGGAATATAGTGTTGACTATACATTTCATAGCGCTATTGGCGATGCTAATGAGATTAGTGGCACGCTTTATAGCAGCAGAGCAGACGCGAATTTTCGCGCTGTATCGAAGTCGATTATTAACTTACCTAAATATTCGATATCGGGAACAGTAAGTATCTATAATCATCCGCTAGCCGGAATAACAGTAACTACCACTTGTGGCAGCAATCAAGTCGCTGATGCCAATGGTAATTATAAAATAGAAAACATACCACGCGGTGCTTCTTGCATGCTGGTACCGGCAGCTGATGCACGCGTAAAGACAAGCTCGCTCATAACTCAGGGTGTTACTAATATCGGCAGTAATAAAGTCTTAAACTTTGATCTGCAGCCGGGCGATGAGGCAGTGAATAATATTGTCGGTTACGTGTTAAATAAAGCGGGTAAGGGGGTAGCCGGTGCAAAGATCACAATGTATTTATATGATAATACAACTGCTGATTATGTTCTCTACACAAATAGCGACGGTCGGTTTACTAAGGCGCTTCCTTACGGAGTCAACTATCGCGTCATTGCTCAGCTGACCAATTATTTTTTCTTAGATAGTAATGGTCAAGCCTTAACCGAAGATAATTTCCCGGTGACTTCGCTTGAGTGCAGAAAGTCCTATAATGATGGCAAGCCATGCGTGTTTTCGGTTCGGCAAAATAAGATAGTCGCCGATACTGACAGTAACGGTGACGGCAAAGGCGAAGTAGTAATTCCTTATGGTAATGCTAAAACCAATCTTGCTTTTAGAATCTATAATCGCCGCACAGGGAATTTGACGCTCTATTATTCCAATAGCAATCAGCTTGTTGGCGCATCCAAGAAGTGGAAAAAGAAAAGCAAGCGCATTGTTGGTTTACCGATGGATATGACCGGCGATGGAATTAGCGACAAAGTCAGCTATCATAATGGTTCTTGGTTATATTCAACCAAGAATATGGCGGGGATAGCGCAAGTCGGGGCAGTGAATTTTGGGCCGAGCAGCTCTTATGTTCCTGTGCCCGGGCGTTATTACGGCAACCAATGCGTGGATCTTGCCCTTTATCGCAAGAAAGACGGATTATGGCTCAGGAAAAATTGTGCAACACAGGAAGTGAAGACCGTGAACTTTGCTCCTCTGGGTCGGCCGGTGCCCGGCGATTATGATGGGGATGGATTTACTGATCTTGCTGTTTATTATGCAGCTACCGGGGAGTGGAAAATTAAGCCCTCATCGGATCCATATAACAGCATTTCATTTATTGCACGCAAAAATTCGATTCCGTTGGCATTTGATAATGATGGGGATGGTAAGGATGATGCAGTGCTTTATTCGGCCAATAAAGCTTTCGGCACATATTACTTCTATTACTACAATAGTAATTACAAGACCGAATATTATTATAACTTTGGCCAGCCGGGTGATTTGCCTCTCGTTTTAAGTTTAGATGGGGACATGTATGCTGATGTCGCTATCTACCGTCCGAGTGAGAATGCGGTATATTACTACAAAACGACTAATGAAGGCACAGGCAAGAGTCTGATTGAGAAAATTGTTTTGCCGAGAAGGGGAAGCAAAAAGTATATCCCTTGAGGGAAATAGCGTAAAGCGAAGAAATAGCCGACGTTTTGACATAGTTATTAGTTTGGATTAGTGACTAGTGATAACAAAACGTTGGCTTTTTTATTGCTATTTCTATGGTCTCAACGCAAATCTCTGATTATTTAAACCGCTACCGGGCGGACAACGCCTTGGCTGATTTGGTGACTAAGCTCTCGCCTCAGTCTTATCCGTTTATTGAAAGCCTACTTGTCGAGTTAAGACCCAGTTTAAATTATTTAAGGCAGATTATTGTTTTATTGCTAGAGATAGCCGGTCGTGAGGGAGTGGGGACGGAAGCGATAGTTAGCGTGGAGCTATGGCAGGCGATATTGGCTGAAAAAAATAGCCGCAAAGAAAAACAAAAGGAATTGCGTCAATGGCTAGAGACTAAAAGATACCCGCTTAAGCAGGCGCTGCTGGAGGAGCTGCAGTCTTTGCAGAAATCTTTGCTTACCGACCACGGCTTTAGCATGAAAGTTCCTGAAGAGTTGGAGGGCGATAACTTAACACTCTCCTTGTCATTTGCTTCCCCGGGGGAATTAAAAGAAAATACTGAACGTCTCGCCTCTCTGGCGATAGATCAGCGTTTAAAAGAAATCTTCGACCTTCTTTTGGGTAAGAAGTGAAATAGATGGAGCGGGTTTTTACTTATCAAGATATTCAGACTGTTTATGTTAGTGCGGAAGCTGCTGAAGATCAGCTCAGTAAGCGTATTTTAGGTCGTCTGGGTACAAATGTGCAGATAATCAAGTACCCCTCTTCGAAAGATCCATTGGCTACAAGTGCTGCTTTAGAACAAGACGCACGCATGGCAGAAGGTAAGCAAACTCTCCTTTTGACGCGCTATAAAGGCAATTGGCTTAAGGCCTGTCCAGGCACAGCGCGGCATATCTGTTGTAATCTATATGTGGTTAACCAAGCTGAAGGTTGTCCGCTGGATTGTACGTATTGTATTTTGCAAGCTTATTTACGAAGAAATCCGACTTTAAAAATTTATACAAACACTGAAAATTTAATGGCAACGGTTCAGCAGCGCTTGGAAGCTGAGCCTAGTAGGTTGTTTCGCGTTTGTACTGGGGAAATGGGAGATAGTTTGGTTTGGGATAATTTGACAGATTTCTCTTTGTCGATGGTGCCGCTTTTTGCCCGCTTGGAAAATGGGGTGCTGGAGCTGAAAACTAAGACGGCCAACATCAATAATCTGTTAACGCTGAAAAACGAGCACCAAGGTAAAACAGTGGTATCCTGGTCGCTGAATGCGAAATCTGTTACCGAACATGACGAGCTGGGCGCGCATCCATTAAAGGAAAGATTGAAGGCTGCGGCATTGGCGGCTGAAGCCGGGTATAGAGTCGGTTTTCATTTTGATCCGATTGTTCATTTTTCGGGTTGGCAGGACGAATATCGGGAAACAATTAAGAGTATTTTTGAGCATGTTCGGCCAAGCCAAGTGGCCTGGATAAGCCTTTCTACTTTGCGCTATCACAAAGATTTACAGTCGATTATGATAGCGCGTTTTCCTGAAAGTAAGCTGCCTTATGGCGAACAATTTTTAGCCAAAGATTATAAAATACGTTATTTGCAGCCAATTAGATTAAAAATGTTGCGTTTTATGTGGCAAGAACTTAAATCAGTTGCTGCGAATATACCCGTTTATTTTTGTATGGAAAGCCCAGCCGTTTGGCGTGCCGTTTCGGGTGGTCTGCCGATTGCGGGATCGGAAATCAAAGAAATTTATTGTGTCGGAAGAGCTGGCCTTTGTAGCTGCAATGACGATTTAAGAAGGTAAGAAAAGTAGTGTTTAAGTTACTGTTAACTAAAATTTTCGGTTCAAAAAACGAAAGAGAGTTAAGACGTCTTTGGCCAATTGTCGAAACGATTAACAACCTGGAGCCCAAATACCAGGGGATGTTAATGGATGACTTACGTGCGCAAACTGCTGATTTTAAAAATCGTGCAGCTAATGGTGAGTCATTGGACGCTCTGCTACCGGAAGCCTTTGCTGTGGTGCGTGAAACCAGCCGACGTGTATTGGGAATGCGCCATTTTGATGTGCAGTTGCTCGGCGGTATTGTACTTCATGAGGGCAAGATTGCTGAAATGAAAACCGGTGAAGGAAAAACGCTCTGCGCCACGTTGCCTTTGTATCTTAATGCCCTTAGCGGAAAAGGTGCTCATTTAGTAACGGTCAACGATTACTTAGCTCGCCGTGACGCAGAGTGGATGGGACGAATCTATCGTTCTCTAGACATGACTGTTGGCGTGGTGGTTAATTCTATGGAGGATGCGGAACGTCGCATTGCTTATGGCGCGGATATCACCTACGGTCAAAACAATGAGTTTGGTTTTGATTATCTGCGTGACAATATGAAGCCGGAACTTGCCGAGATGGCTCAGCGTGGTCACAATTTCGCCATTGTCGATGAAGTAGATTCGATCTTAATTGATGAAGCACGCACGCCACTGATTATTTCCGGCCCTAGTGCTAACCCCACAGAAACATACGGTGTGGCTGATAAAATCGTTAAGCGCATCATCGAAGATAACAATCTTGTGATTCGCGGGTTAGAGAAACAAGGCCTTACTCTGGCACAGGATAGTAAAGATGCCAATAAAACCGGCGAATTATTTTTTGTTGATTTGAAGGGCAAGCAAGTAATGCTCAATGATGCCGGGGTGCACGCCATTGAACAGATGATGAAGCTGAATAATCTTTATGCGCCGGAAAACATTGAGCTTGTGCATCACGTTACACAGGCCTTGAAAGCTCATATTACGATGAAGCGTGATGTTGATTACATCGTGCGCGATCAGCAGGTAGTGATTGTTGACGAGTTTACCGGCCGACAAATGGAAGGTCGGCGCTGGTCAGATGGTTTGCATCAAGCGGTAGAAGCTAAAGAGAGCGTGCCTATTGCCAGAGAAAGCGAGACCCTGGGAAAGATCACTTTTCAGAACTATTTTCGTATGTACAAGAAGCTTGGTGGCATGACCGGAACGGCTGATACCGAAGCTGTCGAGTTTAAGAAAATTTATAATCTTGATGTCGTAGTTGTGCCAACTAATATGCCGATGGTGCGCACTAACTATCCCGACGTGATTTTTGTATCACAACGGGCTAAGTATAAAGCCGCTTGTGATGAAATTGAAGAGCTTCATGAGAAAGGCCAGCCGATTTTGGTGGGCACCACAAGTATTGAGGCTTCGGAGTTAATCAGTGCATTGCTACAGAAGCGCGGGATTAAGCATCATGTGCTCAATGCTAAACATCACGAACGCGAGGCGGAGATTATCGCCCAAGCAGGACGTTTTAATGCCGTGACTATCTCTACTAACATGGCGGGCCGTGGAACTGATATTTTACTTGGTGGTAATTCGGACTTCATGACTGCTGCGGAAGGGGTAATCTGTGACCCGCTAGATACTGAATTTAATGCCGAAAAATATAAAGAGCGCATCAGCTACTATAAACAACAATGCGAGGAAGAGCGTAAGCGTGTAGTTGCGGCAGGCGGTTTGCATGTTATGGGGACAGAGCGCCATGAGAGCAGGCGTATTGATAATCAGCTGCGCGGTCGTTCGGGACGTCAAGGCGATCCGGGTAGCTCGCAGTTTTATGTTTCATTGGAAGATGATCTGATGAAACGCTTTGGCGGAGACCGTTTGCAAGCGATTATGTCGCGTGTCGGCATGACTGACGAAGATGCCGTGTCCAGCCCGATAGTTGCCCATGCCATTGAAAATGCGCAGAAGAAAGTTGAGGGGTATCACTTTGATATACGTAAACACCTTTTAGAATACGATGATGTATTAAATAGGCAGAGAGAAGTTGTTTATACGCTAAGAAATGCCATTCTGCGCAGCGAGGAGATAGAAGAGCATATTTTGACTATGGTTTCTGATGTTGTGGAAAATATGATTTTAAGTCGGGTTAGCGAAAATGAGCCGACTGAGAGCTGGGATGTTTCCGCAATATTCACTGAGTATAATAAGCTTTTCGGCTTGTCTTTAGCTGCTGAAAAGCTACCTTCGACGTCAGGAAAAGAATCGGCTAAGACTCTGGCGCAAAACTTATTTGATCATTTAAGTGATGAAGCCTTACGCGCTTATGAGGCGCGCAAAGCCAAATTTGGCGCTGAAATGCTGGAAAAGCTCTCGCGGTTTGTTCATTTGCAAGGCATAGATTATTACTGGAAAGAACACTTAACTAACATGGAGCATTTAAGTGAAGGTATTTCGATGCGTGCTTATGGACAGAAAAATCCGCTTCATGAATACCAGAAAGAGTCATTTGAGCTGTTTACTAATATGATGTCTACGGTTAGTTCTGTTGTGCTGGCTAATGTTTTTAATGCCGAATTATTGAGCGAAGAGGAGATTAAAAAGCGCGAAGAAGAGGAATTTCTTCGCCGCAAAAAACAAGCAGAAACCGCAAAAAGCGTCCATGAGGATGTGATCGTGGCAAAAAGCGCCAAGCCGGCGCCCGCACAAGGGGGGAACAGACAACAAAGAAGGGCTATGGATGCGCAGAGCAAGAAAGGGAAACCTCGTTAAGCAGTCTTTCCGGTCACTCATTAACTTATGCACCTAATCCTTTGTAACCCACTGAATATATAGCGGTATTTTAATACTATTCCTGCCTTTATTCCTTAAGCAAATTTTGTTAAGAACCCCCACAGATTATTTATGCATAAATTTTAGAGATATTGAGCTGTTAATTAGGAAGTAGTTATGTATTCAACTAATGATTTTAAAAACGGATTAAAGATTCTGCTTGATGGTAAGCCTTACGCAATTACCTATTTTCAACATGTAAAGCCGGGCAAGGGTGGCGCTTTCGTGCGCACTAAAATCAGGAACTTACGTGATGGCAGTGTTATTGAGCGGACATTTAGGTCAGGTGAAAAAGTTGATAAGCCTGATATTTCAGATGTTGAGATGCAGTTTCTTTATTGTGATGGCGACTATCATTTTATGGATACTCAAAGTTATGAGCAGATTTCCCTTTCCGAGAAGGTGATTGGAGACAGTAAATATTATCTTACCGAAAATATGATGGTTAAGATCTTGATGATGAGTGGTGAGGTTTTAAATATTGATTTGCCATCTTTTGTAAATCTAAAAATTACCTATTGTGAGCCGGGGGTTAAGGGGGACACGGTTACTGGTGCCACCAAGCCGGCGACTTTAGAAACAGGAGCCAAAGTGCAAGTGCCCCTGTTTGTTAATGAAGGAGAAATGGTAAAGATCGATACCCGCAGTGGCGAGTATATCGAGCGTGTATAAAACCGAGATAAACGGATAAGTTATGGCAAAAAAGAAAGAAAAATCCTGTGAATGTTCTAGCGCTGAAATGAGTTTTAGTATTGCTGACGTTTCTACTATCATGGAAATGTTGCGCGCTAATGATGTTTATGAATTTTGCTTAGAACGTGGCAATGATAAATTATGGTTAAAACGCACCCCGGAAGTAAATGTTGTTGCTAGTGCGCCGCTGCCAACGGCAGTTGCGCCGCTGATCGGCCAACAGGTGGTGGCTCCGGTTGAACAAGCGAGAGATGTGCTGAGAGAGGTAGCTCCGGGCAAAGTTGAGCAGCGCGAAGAGGTAGTAGAGATTCCGGCGAGCAAGCCGACAGTAAATTACCACGAGATCATTTCTCCAATGGTCGGCACTTTTTATAGTCGCCCGGCGGTTGATGCTGATCCTTATGTTCAGGTTGGTGATTTAGTGAAAAAAGGCGATGTCCTTTGTATTATTGAAGCGATGAAGATTATGAACGAAATTGAGGCGGATGTCTCCGGCCGTGTCGCTGAGATTTACGTTGAGGATGGTCAGATGGCTGAATATGGTGAAGTGCTAGTTAGAATTGAAAAAGCCGCATAGTGGGTGAATTAGTTGATGAAAAAGCCACCTTTTAAGAAAGTCCTCGTAGCTAATCGAGGAGAAGTTGCCTTAAGAATTATTCGCGCCTGTCATCAGCTGGGGATAAAAACAGTTGCTGTCCACTCTACTGCTGATGCCGATGCTTTGCATGTTAAGTTAGCCAAAGAAAGTGTTTGTATTGGACCGGCAGTCTCAGCGGAATCATACTTGAATATCAATGCCATTATTTCCGCGGCTACAGCCACTGGCTGTGAAGCTATTCATCCGGGTTACGGATTTTTAAGCGAAAATGCCCGTTTTGCTGAAATCTGCAACAAGTGTAATATTGTTTTTATTGGGCCAACCGTGCGCAACATGATGCAGATGGGGGATAAGGCAACAGCGCGCAAAATGGCACAAAAGTATGATGTGCCTATTACTCCGGGCAGTGAATCGGCGGGTACAGATGAGAAAAAAGCTCTGGAAGATGCTGAGCGTATTGGTTTTCCTGTGCTTATTAAGGCGACCGCCGGTGGTGGCGGACGTGGAATGAAAATCGTCAATTCTCCTGATGAATTTGTTCGTTTGTTTAACCAAGCAAAGCACGAAGTGGAAGTTGCCTTCAAAGATCCTAATGTTTATCTCGAGAAATATATTCCGGTCGCTCGTCATGTAGAAGTGCAAATTGCAGGGGATGCTTATGGCAATGTCATTCATTTGGGAGAGCGTGACTGTTCTATTCAGCGGCGTTATCAAAAACTCATTGAGGAAACTCCCGGGCCTTGCTTGAGTGATCAAGTGCGCAGCAAGCTCCATGAATGTGCTGTGCGTTTATGCCGAGCACTTAAATATAACAGCTTAGGTACAATAGAGTTTCTTTATGATCCGCAGACCGAGCAATTTTACTTTATGGAGATAAACACGCGTCTGCAGGTTGAGCATCCGATCACCGAAGTTGTCAGTCGCTTGGATTTAGTTAAAGAGCAAATTCAGTTGGCTGCCGGCGAGGAGCTGTCTTACTCACAAGATATGGTTAAGCCTATCGGACATGCTATTGAGGCGCGTATCAATGCTGAAGATCCCCGAACGCTGGCCCCTTGCCCGGGTAGAGTTGTCGGCTTTCATCCTCCCGGTGGTCCGGGGGTGCGGGTTGATTCAGCTATTTATGACGGTTACGTAGTGCCGCCTTACTATGATTCACTAGTGGCTAAGATTGTTTGCAGCGGCAAAACAAGAGAAGAAGCAATTAATCGTTTATTGGTTGCGCTTGATGAATTTATTATTGGTGGCATCAAGACTAACGTTGATTTGCACCGAGCTGTTCTCTCTCATCCTGATTTCCAAGCAGGTAAGGTCTTTACGAAGTTTATTGAGCAAATAAAACTCTAACTTTGGGCGAAATTTATGCATCGGTATTTATTGCTAGTGATATTTTTTTTACTGACAGTGGGCTTTGTTTCTCCTGTGGCGGCGGAAGATAAGTTAGCCAGCATACTGCAAATTGAAGAGCCGGTGTATAATTTCGGTACAATTGAATCCGGGAAGAGGGTCAAGAAAAACTTTCTCCTCAAAAATATATCGGACAAAGAAATAAAAATTATTGATGTTCGTCCGGATTGCGGTTGTATTTCTACTCTAGCCGGTGAAAAGCTCATAGCAAAAGGCGAGGAAACTGAGATTGAAGTTACTTTCAATACTGCCGGTTTTTCCGGGTTTAAGTCTAAGGTTATCAGGGTTTATTTGGATAATGCGCAAGTGCCATATTTTTTTCTAAGATTAGAGGGAACGGTTCTTAGTGACTATACAATCACCCCGAATCGTATTTATTTTAGTGAAGTGGAAACCAAGCAACAAGGGTTAAGTCAGAAAGTGGCCATTATTAGCAACGAAGGCCTGAATATGATCTGTAAGGAGGCTTTGGTCGATAATGAACGGGTAAAGGTAGAGATTACTGCTGCACAAGGTAAGCAGATAGAATTAACGGCAACTCTTATTCCACCATTCCCAGTTGGCCCTTTAAGGGTGAATATTAAAGCCGCAGTAGATATTCAGGGGAAAGGGGTGCGTGCTTTTAGTATCCCTTTGCTAGCAATGATTAAATCTGCTTATGAAATCACTCCGGCGGAGGTTTCTTTGGGGCTAATAAAGCCAGAATCTCTGGCTTCTGTTGGCGAAACAGTAAAAGTTGATTTTAAAAAGGAAATTAACGCCGAAAATATTTCTGTTAATTCCAGCAATGAGCTTGTTGTTGCGGATCTAGTTAAAACAGAAGGTTCGGTAGCAATATTGCGTATCGCACTCAAATCCTCAGCCTCGGGCAATGTTCGTGCACATGTTGCTGTTCGTTTGGAAGGCGAAGAGACAGAGGGAATTTCCATTCCGGTGTACGCGATCGTAGCTAAACAAGGGGAATGATAGATATGTTTTCAAGAACATTTAACCTGATAATTTTAATAATTGTTGGTGGGGTGTTTTTCTGTACCCTTTGTATAGTCTCCGTTTATCTTTGGTTGGAGTTTAAGAAGAATCAGGAAAAAAATAGGCCGGTTGGCTATAATAAGCCCATTGAACGTAAGGACGAGTTGACCCGATTGCTGGAAATATTCTCTTTAGATGATGGCGCCACAGAAGAAGATATTAAAACCGCATATCGAAATTTGGTTAAGCAAAATTATCCGCGCGGATTTGAAGACCAAGATAAGGAAAATGTGAGAAAATTTATAGAGATCAAAGAAGCCTATGGTCGCCTGACGCAGCTTAAGGTCTCGCGCTTTGGTCGTAAACTCTAAGCTAAAGGCCACATTTGTTCTTAACGTCAACTAACTGTTCATAGTTAGTAAGGATGTTGTCCGGTAGTCCGTCCTTAATTATTCGGCCTTTTTCCATTAATATTGCCCGCGAACATATATGTTGAACTATATGCAGCGAATGTGTTGCTAGTAATATCGAACACCCGGATTTGATTAATGCTAGCATTCTACTTTCCGCTTTTTGGGTAAAGCTCATATCGGTTGTGCCGCCAAAAACTTCATCGACCAGTAAAATATCGGAGTTAGCCTGCTCGACACAAGAAATCATAATAGAAAATAGTAAACGAGCAATTGTGCCCTGCGAAAGAGTGTAAACCTTGGTGTCAATTTGATTTTGAAGCTCAGCAAAATAAACAATCGGCGCAAATTGCTCTTTGATTTGCGTTTTGCTTAGTCCCAACAAACAGCAGAGGAGGTTAATATTCTCAGCCACAGAGAGACGTGGCTTTAAGCCGTTGCCTAATCCGCTAATATATAAACATTTACCGCGTATCTTAATACTGCCGCTGTCGTGGTGATAAATACCCGCAATGGTTTTTAAAAGCGTGGTTTTGCCGGCACCATTTTGGCCAATAATGCCGATTATCTCCCCCGAACGAACTGACAAATTGATATCGGCAAGTGCTCGGATATTGCTGCCATTGGTGTTGGTTTTAAATAATTTCAGCAGGGCGGCTAGTGCTGACTGGCGCGAAAACTGTGGTTGAAAATCCTTGTTAATATTTTCAAGTATTAATTGCAAAGCTTATAACCTCTCAGCAAATCTAAGCTGCAATTTATTGAAAATACACACCCCGACACACAGCGAAAGGATGGCGTAAAAGATAGCTCCGCCGATAATCAAGATCGATGGGCTATGCTGGTAGACAAACAATTCGCGGCCGGCAGTGATATAGTAATAAATAGGATTAAAAAGGTTTAGTAAATATAGGCGGGACTGGCCATCAATCGAATAAAATATCGGGGTAGCTAGCCAGAGTAAGCGCAAAAAGAAACTGTAGAGATAGATAATATCAGAAATATAAACGCTAAGAGCAGCCAAAGTGAATGAGAGACCTAAAATAAAAACAAGAAAAGCGCATATAAGCAAAGGGTAATAAAAAAGATAACAGGATAGCCATCCATAATAGGCAAAGATAAGCAAACACAATACCCATTCGATAGCATGACCAATCAGATGTTTTACGATAATACTTAAGACTAGGACGGCAGGAGGAAAAGGAAAAGTATGTAGCAATTGCCCATTGTTTACGATAGCACCTGTCGCATCGCTTGTCGCTTTCTGAAAGAAATTGAAAAATACAATACCAATAATTAGCTGTAGCGGATAACAATGAATATTCTGCCCAATACGATCATTAAATACCAGGTAAAGCAGAGCAAACATCAAAATCGGATCGAGTAGATACCAAAAAATTCCTAAAACACTATTTTCGTTTCTAAGCTTAAAATCGCTTTGAGCAAGGGTAATGCTTGTACTGATCGATTTTAGCATGACGTTCGGTTTATCTAAGAAAAGCCATAAAGGTTATCTGCAATCTTTGCCTAGGCGAAAACATATAGACAACAAAGTTGCAATTATGTCTAGCCTTAGATAATGAACAATTAGAGAGCAGAGCTTATTAGACCGTACACAAGAAGTAGGTCGAGCGGCGCTTTACTGGGGGGCTACCTAAAGAGATTGACTGAGTTTTTTAGGTTTAATAAAACGGTTACTGCCGTTTTTAGGGTTATGCTTTTCAGCTTAAAAGTTAATTTACTTCCTGGGAGTGGTATAAGACCCAGAGTTACAATGGTGGCCATATGCAGAAATTATCAGAAGCGATTAAAGACATTGTCGAGAACAATACCCTTTTACAGATGGGTATGCATCAGCGTTTGCTAAATCTTTCGCAGCTAGGGCGCTTTATCCTGCCGATGATTAAGGCGCGCACGGAGAAAACTGTGCAAACCAGTGCTATCGTTATGGGCCTTTCTCGTTTACAAAGTGATTTTAAGGGCCATGACAATTTTGCCGATTTGGAATTTGCTATTAGCAACATGACGGTGCATTCTGATTTGCTGGCTGTTACTTGGCCGAATACCAAAGAAGTACGACAAATTATTAATACGCTTCATGGACGCGTTGCTAAAAGTGGCGGTTATTTTACTGTGTCGCAGGGCATTCATGAAATAACCGTAATTTTGGATGCTGCCGAATATAAGGCGGCTAAAGCTTTGGCTACAGAAAAACCAGTTTCGGTGCACCCAAATCTTGGATCAATTGGGATTACGCTAAAGCAAAATTATTTGGATACCCCGGGTTTATTTTTTCTTATGTTTCAACAGCTTTATTTCCAGAATATCAATATTATTGAAATCGCATCCACGGCCAACGAACTCATTTTGTATGTAAATAAAGCTGATGTGAAACTGACCTTTGAGACTGTTTACAATCGTTTTATCCAAACAGTGGAGTGAGCGCTATCGATTATTTCTGTAGAAGTTTATTTGTTTCCTGTAGTAGCTTTTCTTCTTTCAAACCAAAGCGCTTTTCTACGGCCTGACCCCAAGAAATATTATCTTTTTTCATTACCTCATAAACATCAACCACTCCTTGGATACCATATTTCTTTTCTAATAAGCGGAAGCGCATTGCTGATCGAGCATAGGCGCCAGCGGATCCATCAAAATAAAATTTATCGGGGCTTTCTTGGGCTGAAACTTTAGCTAGCAATTTATGCTCATTTGCAATGGACTTATCGTCAATCAATGAGTTTTGTTTGGCAGCTACCTCGGTGAACCACGTCGCAAAGCCCTCGGCCCTGGATCTATCATTGTCACTCCAAGAGCCGAGTATGGCATATTCAACACCGTGGGCCATTTCATGAATTATTAACCTAGCCAATTGTTCATCGGCGATAGAAGTTTTCTCCGGGCGCAAGCCGGAACATCCTGACACTATGCGTTGAGCGACGACGTAGATATTAGCAGGCGGTGTCATCCAGCCCGGAGTGCAGCCACTGATTGAGCCGGGTATCATTACCTCCGAGCTGCTTTCGTCAAGAAAAACTATTTTCCAGTCTGCCTTAAAGTTTCGCAGTAATTGCGAAAAGGGCGAATTCATTATTGTACGTTTGATAGTACTAGCAGCATCGTTAGTTGCTTTAACCGGCGTGCGGCCAAACAACGCCTCTACTTTTCTTGGCCAGCGCAGAGAGATGTCTCCTATTGGCGAAGAAAGATCTTCAGAACGGACATTGCCTTTAAGCTCAATTTTATCCGAAGAAGTCATTTGCCCAGCAAAATCGGTGCTCAGACAGCGGGTGACAGCACGATATCGGTGCGGCGCTTGATTTACCGAAGCAACGATATGCTGGCGATTATTCTTATCCACATAAGCGCAAACTTTCTTAGCGTTTTCTGCCGACACCGGCAGTGTTAAACAAAGACAGGAAAGAAGAGCGTAGATTAAGACTGAACTTTTGTTAATCATAACACTGATCCTTTGCACTATAAATTCATTGCACCCAATGCACTGGTGTCGACCTTGGTCAGTAAAAATTTTAAAAAAGCACAGATCATCAGGGCGTGGACAATTTCGCCATGAATCAACATTTCGATAATTTTGGCAAAAGGCACAACGAGAACTTCGATATCTTCACCGGCATCGAGTTTTTGTTCCGAGACAAGCCTTGCTTCTTTCGCCACAAAAAAATGACAGTAGTTATTTTGGACTGCGGGATTGGGACTGATTTTCCCCAAGTAAGAAATATCGCTGCTATCATAGCCGGTTTCTTCGAGTAATTCTCTCTTTGCCGCCTCAATTGGATCATTTTCATGGTCATCAAGCATTCCTCCGGGCAGCTCTAGCGAAAACTCCTCGATGCCGTGGCGATACTGCTTAACCATAACTATCTCGCCGCTTGGGGTGATCGGAATAACATTAACCCAGTCATTAGCGCGGATTGTATAATAGTCGTCTATATACCCGCTGATAGGATGCTTGACTTTAGAAACCATAAGATCAAAAACACGGGCTTGAAGCAGTTTTTTTGTTTCCAATCTTTCCCACTTGTGTAAAATCTTTTCCATCGTTTCCTTTAATTATTGGCTAGAATGACAAATTTCTTCTGAAGGCATAACGGTTGGCGTTTCTTTGCTTCAGGAATTGCCGGCTCTTGTCTTTATGATTAAGCATTTCATTCTGGTTGATAGCATAAATTCATAATTACCAGAATATTTTTTTACGGTCATGGCAAAGTTTAAAAAAAAATACATTGATCCAACGTTATTAAGACCAACGGTGATTGACGTTGACTTGGAAGCACTGAAACATAACTATCAGATATTAAGTAGTCTGTTTTCTCCCGCGCAATTAATCCCGGTGGTTAAAGCCAATGCCTATGGCCATGGAATTGTTACTTGTAGCAAATATCTCGAGATGTGGGGAGCCTGCGCTTTTGCTGTTGGTTTAGTGGAAGAAGGCATTGAGCTGCGGGAAGCAGGAATTCGCGCTCCTATCTTGGTGCTTGGTGGATTATCCGGTGGTCAGATCAAACTATATTTGGATTATGCTTTGGATATCACGGCTTCCTCTTTATTTAAGCTGGATGCAATAAATGAGGAAGCTGAGAAAAGCGGCAAGATTGCTCGAGTACACTTAAAAGTAGATACGGGGATGGAGAGAATAGGCGTACATCATTATTCTTTTCGTGAAACAATTAAAAATCTTAAAAAGTATAAACGTTGTCAGGTTGTGGGCATTTATTCGCATTTTGCTGCGCCCGGTCTTTATCCTGAGTTTACCACTGAACAGCTTAAGCGTTTTCTTGATTGTGTAAGCATATTGGAAGATTGTTATCAGCGGAAAATCATGCGCCACATAGCAGCCTCGGCTGGAGGGATTCTTTATCCGGAAAGCCGCTTGGATGCGGTGCGCGCAGGTATTGCTCTTTATGGGATATATCCAAATGGGGTGGCGACGAAAGCGGTTGATTTGCGGCCGGTTATGAAGCTTTCTTCGAAAGTAGTATATTTTAAAGTCGTGAAAAAAGGCGCGGCTGTAAGTTACGATTTAACTTGGACGGCCCCTGAAGATACCAGGATAGTAACCGTGCCGATTGGCTATGGAGATGGGTATTTTAGAGGGTTAACTAACAAAGGGTCAGCGCTCATTAGAGGTCGGAGATATCCGATAGTCGGTAGGATTTGCATGGATCAGCTAATGATTAATATTGGTCAAGATGAAGCTTACAATGGCGATGAGGTCGTTTTAATAGGGCAACAGAGCGGTGAGAAAATAACGGTCAGTGAAATCGCTAACTTACTTGAAACCAATACGTATGAAGTATTAGTTTGCACGCATAAAAGAGTGCCGCGACGATATCATATCGAAAATGAAGAATTTATCGCTTAGATCAATACATATGGATAGTGAGGATTTCAGATTTGCAAAAGTAAGCTAGAATTATTAGATAGAAGGCAAATTAGAATCTAGCAGTAAGAATATGATGCAAAATAACAATTCCAACAAATCAACCTCCGTAATCGAAAGATCGCGCAGCGCCCACTTTAGTAGGGCGATCGCTAATATTTTAGAGCCCAGCTGGGCTAAGAATCAAACTGCTGTGGAGATAAAAGACTCAACAGCGGTGTTATCTCCACAAGAAGACAAATTGGCGGGGGAGCAGAAAATTTTACCTTTTCCTCAGCAACCAAGCAATGTCGCAGCGATGGATTTCGTCTCTCTCGTCTCTGTTGATAAAATACAGAGTAGTCCTTTTCAAACACGCCAGCATTTTTCTGAGGAAGAAATTAAAGCTTTGGCTGCCTCTATTCAAGCAAAAGGCGTGTTGCAACCAATTCTAATTAGACCCAAAGACAGCGATAGATTTGAACTAATTGCCGGCGAGCGTAGGCTGCGTGCCGCACAGTTAGCCGGCTGTCGCGAAATACCTGCGCAGGTTCTTGAATGCGATGATAGCGAGGCTGCACAGTTAGCCCTGGTTGAAAATTTACAAAGAGAGAATTTAAATCCCATCGAAGAAGCGCGGGCATATAGTAATTTAATCGCAGCATTTTCTTTGACGCAGAAAGATGTGGCAGAATTAGTAGGGAAAAGTCGAGCTGTTATAACAAACAGTATGCGGCTTCTCAATCTTCACCCCAACATTGTGGTCATGATAGAAAAAGGGGATTTAACCGCCGGCCACGGTAAAGTTTTGTTGGGGGTAGATGATCAGAAAATACAGCTGCGTTTAGCGAATAAGGCTGTCAGCGCGGGGTTATCCGTGCGTAACTTGGAACTTATTTTGGAATATGCACAGCAAGAGAAAAAAGAGCTGAGCGATGATGAAAAGAAATTGCGTGAGCAGTTAGTGCGCTTAGAGTCGAAAATCAAAGGCATTCTTGATTTGGAAGGAGCCAAATTGCAGGTCGATGATCAAGGTCGTAAGAGATTACATATCATTTTTGCAAGCGAAGCCGAATGGAAGCGTTTCCTGGCGCGGTTTAAATAAAACTCAGCGTGAATCGCTTCCTGCGTTCTTATTGATACCGTACACAACAAGGATAGTGTTGCCCAGAAAGCACCGTTCCAGGTCTTTGCTTCAAACTTACTTTTTGCGTGCGGTATAATTAGAGCCCGAGGCCGAAAGCATGGGCCCTCGTAGCAACTTGAGCGTAATTTTCTTCTAGTTGCCTTTCTATCTGCTCTTCATAGCCACCCAGCGGCAGAGGATCCAGCCATTTGAGAATGGCCGCGGGTAGTTCATCGGCTTTTATTGAAAAAGTTAAGTTCTCTAATTCTTCCCCCGCTGACCAAAAATTATTAAATGCTATCAGATGTAAGGGCTCAGAATTTATCGTTGCCCCCAGCTTATTGATTATGGCTGCTTCTGCTTGAATGTTTGGCTTAAGTTGTCTTCTGGTGCTACGTAGTTTCGCTAATAGCTCTTCGTGCCCGCAGCCTCTCAAGAGGAAAATTGAAAAGTGATCTTCGGTCATGCGGTTGACGAAACGTTGAATTAACGCTGAAATGTAAGGGTCCTCTGCGTTAGTTGGCTGATTATTTAAGAAAAAATGAATATGTTCTTGCTTGATTGGAATCAGGTTTAGATCCATTTCACTAAAAATACCTTTAACCTCCGGGCAAAGATCTCCGCTAAGCATTTTTGCTAGGACGTAAGCATGTTTGGCGGCGCGCAAGAAAAAGTCTTGCCAAACTTGTTCATCAAATTCAGCAATTACTATCTCAACCTTATGTATATTATTGTTATTTTCCAGAATCTTTGCGCAAATATGGCCAGGGGAGACAATAAAATCCAACAGCCGGAAGCGCTGTGTGGTCTCCAGTGACTTATCCGCTAGAGCATTTTCTTCCTGGCCGTATGCTAAAAATAAAAATTCATCTACATACCATAGATGTCCGGGTTTAGGTTCCGCGTTGCTAGCTGTCGTTGAATTTTGGTTTTCGCTGCTCATGTTTACTCTTCATCTTCGGTTATTAATGAATGATGCGAAAGTTTTAATAAATTTTTTAACTCCTCAGAAGAAAGTCTGATTAGCTCACTGCGCGTCGAACTAACAATGTTATCTGCTAAGGCTTGCTTCTCTCCGAGCATGGCTGCTATCTTTTCCTCTAATGTACCGCGACAAATGAATTTTCGCACCTGCACATTTCGTTTCTGTCCGATGCGGAAAGCACGGTCCGTTGCTTGGTTTTCTACGGCAGGATTCCACCATTGATCATAGTGAATTACTTGATTAGCTTCAGTGAGATTTAATCCGAAGCCACCTGCTTTAAGCGAAAGTATAAATACTTTTGGTCCATCTTTTTGTTGGAAGCGATCAACCATGCTGGCGCGCGCTGTCCTACTCAGTGCTCCGTGGAGAAAAAGAACGTCCTGCGAGAATCTTTCCTGGAGATAGCTTTTTAATATCGTTCCCATTTGGGCAAATTGAGTGAAAATTAAAACTTTATCTTCTGTGTCTAGAATGGTTTCTAGGAGTTCTACTAAGCGATTTAATTTACCGGAACGGTTGGCGATTAACCCCTCATATCCACGAATAAGGTTGGGGTGATTACAGATCTGCTTGAGACGCACGATCGTAGTGAGGACCAGTCCCTTGCGGTGGATACCGTCAGCTGTTTCTATTTTTGGCAACATATTTTCAAAGGTGCGCTGATACAGGTCCAGCTGCTCCTCCGTTAAATGGATATTTTCGACCATTTCTAGTTTTTCCGGCAAATCAGAGATAATGTTGGGGTCGCTTTTTAAGCGGCGCAAAATAAAAGGGCGGACAACTCTAGATAAGGCCCCGGCTGTTTCTTTGCTACGATACCTTTCGATCGGAATAGAATAATTGCTGCGAAAGTTCCGGATAGTGCCTAAATAACCTGGATTTAAAAAATCCATAATCGACCAAAGTTCGTCCAAATGATTTTCTAATGGTGTTCCGGTAAGAGCGACGCGCTGACAAACAGTTGAACGATTAGCGTCAGCAAGCTGCTGTTGAATTAACTTTCTGATGGCCTGTGTTTGTTTGGTTGTTAAGTTCTTGATATTTTGAGCTTCATCTAAGGCAATGCGCACCCATGTTACTTGCGATAATAAATCTAAATCACGATAAGCAATGTTGTAGGTTGTGATCACTAAATCTGTATGAGCGCAGCGTTGGAGAAAATCATGACCAGTGAGTCGTCCCATGCCGTGGTGCAGGTAAGAATTAACCGAGGGAGCGAAATGTTGTAGTTCTCTCTGCCAATTTTCTAAAATGGACATGGGGACAATAAGCAGATTGATAGGAGCATTTTGTTCGTCAGAGGAGCTATTCACGGCTTGCTTTTCCTGCAGGAGCAAGGAGATAAACTGAATAGTTTTTCCTAATCCCATGTCATCGGCCAGACAATAGCCCACACCAAGATTGGCAAGAAAATACATCCATGATAACCCTTCTTCTTGGTAATGCCTTAGCTCTCCCTGAAAACCTTCCGGTCGTGGCAGTTTAGGGATCTCTTGCCCAGCAGAAGCAATTAGCTGTTTAACCCAACCGTTGGCGACCAATTCGGCAATCGGCAGCATCGCTAAATCGTTATCTATGCCATAGCCAAAACGCAGGGCGTCCAGTATGGTCATTTTGCTGGATTTTTCCGGTGCTTCTAAGAAAGCAAAAGTGGCAGCAAGTTTTTCCGGATTAAGTTCAATCCAATCATTATCTACTTTTAATAGACCGGGATATTTTTGAATTAGGTCCTTAAACTGCGTTAATGAATAGCTGTGGTTGCCGATTACGAACTCCCAAGAGCAGGATAATAACTGATTGATCCCAATTTGCCGGAAGCTTTTTGAGGATTCCTGTTCCTCTGTTGCCGGATCAACAGATAACTTGAGACCAAAATTTATTTTAGGCTGCTTCCACCAATCGGGGACAATAACTCCAAATCCGGCCTGCTCAAGTATTGCCACTTTATATTTTAAAAATTCGTAGGCTTGTTCTGTGCGGATTGTGATCTGTGTCGGGTGGCTTTCAAATAGGGTAGCTTTGAGCTGTGGAATAATAACCGAGGCGCGCCCTAATTCTTTAAGAAATATTTCTCCCACTTGTTCCGGTGTATATTCACTGTTTTTTAGAAAAGACGTTTCACCGTTCCAGATTTGATAGGGATAGAGACGCTGACTAATATCGTCATCCAGATAAAGAAAAAATGTAATTTTCCACTGATGGGTGCCGATACTTTCATTTTCATCGTCTTCGCTAATTAAACAAAATCCCAAATGAAGTTCAGATCTTTTAACTCCTGACAATATTCTACTGCTCCAGAGTTTTAAGCGTTCCGCTAATGGTGTTAGCTCGTGGCTATCACCGTCGATAATGCCGGAAGTAGCTGTTAGCGATCGCAGCCATTTTTTTGCTAAAGCGTGTTTATCTGAGGCTAACGGCGAGATTCCTTCTGTCAGAAGCAATGGATGATTTTTTAAGAAAATTCTGATTAACGAATCGCCAACCGTGGCAATAAAAGAATCTAATAAAGGCTCAGCAGGATTGAATTCATTATTGCCTTTGGGGTTACAAGCGCGGCAAATTTGCGGCATTGCCCGACAGAGAATTTTTATCTTATCAAGGTCCTCTGGTAAATTGGGCACTAGTTGCCAAGAAGAATAAGCGAAATTGCAAGTGCAAGTTAAGTTAGGGATGAAACGACCGCGACAAAGAAGCTCCAAGATAAATTTTGTTGCCTCTAGCCAATATTTAATTGACGGGGCAAATCGTGTGCCGACCGGCTCTTCAGAGGGAAGGCTAGTGAGGAAACAGGCGGCTGCAAATGGTTCAAAAATAGCGACAGGAATATTCCAAGGCTTGGCAAAAGGTTGACCTTCTCTTTGTATCTCGTGTCCAGGGACTAAAAGAGGAGAGGAGCAGGGGCCCAGACTATCGGAAGGAAGTAGAACATTTATTGTGCCATAGGCGTCAGCAGAAAATTCCAAGCTATCTAAATCTTGAGTGATCTGTTCTATGGAGCAAGAATAAGGATGGCCTAGAATATTTTCCGAATCATATTCGCCACTATGAGCATTGGCTATGATGTCGTTAAAAGTCGCAGCTTCTTCTCCCCAAAATAAAAATCGTCCGTTACTATCCCATGTCCCTTGATAAACACGCATCGTAAATCCTAGTAAATCACTGGCAAATTTGCGAATGGGCATCATTCCATGTATTAGCCCCAATTGCAAATTATCTTTGGTTAATACGAGATACCTAGGTAGTGCGTGAGGAAATATGGAGCAAAGTAAAATTAATAATTCTATCGCCGTGGTTATCCCTTGTTATCGCGTCAAGGATGCGATTCTAAAAGTCATTGCCGCCATTGGGGCTGAAGTTACCCAGATCATTGTTGTTGATGATTGCTGTCCGGAGAAATCAGGTAAGTTTGTTGAAGAAAATTGCCAGGATCAACGCGTGCATGTTGTTTATCACCAAAAAAATAAAGGGGTAGGTGGTGCGGTGAAGACAGGTTACCAAAAAGCCTTAGAGCTTAATGCCCAGATCGTTGTCAAGCTTGACGGCGATGGGCAAATGGATCCGAAGCTGATTCCCGATTTGGTAGCGTCGATTGTTTTTGGGCAAGCTGATTATTCTAAGGGCAACAGATTTTTTAATTTGGGATCACTGAAGCAAATGCCGTTAGTTCGTCTTTTTGGTAACTCTGCCCTTTCTTTTGTTAGTAAAGTCGCTAGCGGTTATTGGAATTTGATGGATCCGACTAATGGTTTTACTGCCATTCATAGCTATGCTCTTCGCCAGCTTCCATTGGATAAGATTGAAGATCGCTACTTTTTTGAAAGCGACATGCTTTTTCGACTGAACACCGTGCGAGCTGTTGTGCGTGAGTTTCCTATGGTTGCTGTTTATGATGGTGAAAATAGTAGCCTTGATCCATTTAAGATTTTTTGTTCATTTCCTTCTAAGTATATTGAGCGCTTTTATAAAAGAATATTTTATAATTATTTTCTAAGAGACTTTAATATCTGCTCCTTAAATATCATCATGGGTGGGGCATTATTTCTTTTTGGTGTAATTTATGGGGCTATTAATTGGTATCTAGGTTCAAGTAGTAATAGTTTTATGCCTACTGGAACAATTATGATTGCCGCTCTTTCCATTATCCTCGGGTTTCAGATGCTCCTTGCTGCGGTGGCTTATGATGTATCTAATGTGCCCAGAGATCCTTTGCAGGAGTTCTCTCGTTAAGCCTTCGCATCGGCTTTGAATTTCATTCCCAGCGATGACTTAAAGGTTACTTAGTTTTACGGCTGATTTGATTGGACCGGCAGCTTAATGAATAGAGTCTAGACATGATTGTAGCGATCTGTGCCGGATAGATCTTATTGAACATAATGATATCTTCCTGTTGCCGAACGTGGTCTCTGATGCCGTGAGATGTTTCGCTTTCTTCGTGGATGCGATGGGCCATCAGTATTTTTCTCACCCAAGTGAATTTGCCCGGATATGTTGCTAATTCTAGCCAAGCCTCCCAATCGAGATTGATTTTTAAACTTCGAGAGAACTTGAATGATTGTAGAGCTTGGCGATCAAACATGACGCTGGGACAGCACAATGGAGAGCCTAGTGCTAGCATATTTTTCCGAGCAAAGTGAGAAGATAAGGCCGGTCGCAAGCAAAACCACAGATGAAGCAAAAGCTTTTTAATAATTAAATTTAGAGAGTATTTTCTCGTTTTTGTTCCAACGATTTCCTCGTAATCAGTAAAAGTGATAAGACTATTGCCGTTAGCATCTGTTGCTGCCAAACAAGTCTCTGTATATAGCGGGTAGTAAACATCATCTTGATGAGCCAAAGTTACAAAATTAGTTTTAGCGCAAGCGATAGCAAAATCCCAGTCCGGGCCAATGCCTTGATGATGGTTATTGACGTGCATGGCAATATCGTGGCGTCTGGCGACTTGAGTAAGAAAATCGCTAGGTGTAGCTGTGCAAAGTATGAGATTGCTGGCAATGGTCTGAGCCTTCAGTGACTCAATGCAGGTCTCTAGGTAGGGTGATTCCTTGTAAGCAATAATGGCAAAAGTATGTTGTGCGTCAGTGGGCATATTTTAGTAGCATTTATAAGCAATCATTCTTGGCTTCGGTCTTCCTTCGGATCTTGTATAGGCAAAAACTTTGTATGGTCCCTCTTGGGTAATTCTCTTTATCTTAACTAATGCATTATGGGCACCATGTAAATCCATATTTCTTTTTCTAAGTGGATGCTCCCAAAATATACAGTAGCCTTCCTTTTGCAAAAAAGTTGCTCGTTGATAATCTTCATAAAATAGGCGGAGCCCAAAGGAAACGTTAACATAGGCATAGCGTGGCCAGTGCTCTATTAAATAGCCGCCGAATTTTTTGTTGGTAGCTTTAAGTATCTGATTAATCGCTCGTTCTCCTTCGAGATCTGTTAGCGGGGTAAGATGTCGATAGGCAGCAGGCCTCGTTGTTCTTTCCTGGTAGAGAACAAATAACGGAGTAAAAAGATAGGCAAGAGCAATGAGGATAGTGACATGAATTGCGCTGCTCAAACTAATATAGCCAAGCGATATTTTCTCTGATTTTAAAGCTGTCGCCAAGCCGTAAATCGTTTGACAGTAGATAGTGAGGCATAAAAGCATACCCGTTAACAGAGAAGCGAGCAGAAGATACTTATATGGATAATAATTCGAAGTATAGCCAAGAAAACGTAATATGCTTAAAGCAATTACTCCGACTAGAGAGAAAACGGCAGGAAATAAAATCATTCTTTTTACGCGCTTCCAATTTAAAATATTTTCATTAGCCGGACGCAGGTAAACAACGAGGCTAAGGGCGATGAGCGAAGTAATAAATAAGACCGCGCTTAGAAGATTAAGATCAGTTTTGAGAACGGCACCGGCTGTTTTCATTGACGGCGCTAAAAATTTGTAAGCAACGCCGGCAGCTAGATAAAGCATTATCGGAAACCATAACAAGCGATAATTTTTGTGCCTACTGACAGAAACATCGATAGTGCTCAAAATAGCAAGAGTAAGAAAAAGATCTGGTAAGATTAATCCATAAGTAAAGCGACAAAAAACGATTAATGGTAAGAAAATAGCGTATCGCCAGTAAACGCTATCGACTAAGCTATAAATTGCCCAGATTATGGTTAGGGGTAACAATGAAAACAAATGTGCATAAAAGCCATCAATTTGATTATAGCTGATAATGGGTAATAGAACCCAATGCGATATGGCGATGGTTGCTCCGGAGGTTATTATTAAGCTGATCAAGTCCTGTGTCTGCAGCGAAGATTTACGGCTAATGCCGTAGCCCATCAAGGCCAGACAAAGGTAGCATCCAAATAGGGAAAGATAAAAAGCATCCCGCCAGGCAAAAAAAGAATGTTCCGCGTATATTGCTTGCAACCAGTAGGAAAGGGCATAGAACGCAGTGAATCTATAATAGGCATTCGGGTTGCTGCTAATAAATTCATTGCGATAGTGTAAGTGATTGGCGGCATCTGATGTGTGATATCCGGGAAAACCTTGAAAATCTTCATTGAATAGTTGTAACCAGCTAAAACAAACAATAAATGTTAAAACAAACAACCAAAATATTATTTGTGAATGATTATCTAAAAATCTAAGGGCCCAGCGAAAAAGATAACAACCTCCACCAAGAGAGGGGAAGATAAGAAGATATAAAGCTGTGTCTAGCGATATGCCGCTTATTGTGCGCAGCGGGCCAGATGAGGCAAGCAGCAGAACAATACAAAAATACAGGGTAACGATCAGGCTACACGCGATAGCCATTTTTTTATTTTTCAGATCCCGCAACAATAAATTCCTACACATTAACATTAATTAACAATTGACTACCTGTATTCCTTCACGAAATAAAACTACTAGAATTGGTCCAAGCTTTTAAGGATCTAATGAAATGAAAGCTAATTTTCATGAAGGGCGACAATAATTTATTCCAAGTTAACTTACTTATTATAAATTGGATAGACTAGCTGTTTATGAAACTTGGCTTAAGTGCCAGTAAATACGATTCTTTTTTCGTATGGGCTATGCGGCAGAGCGTAAAATTTAACAAAAACAACGTGGCCATATCGGTCAAAACTCTAATGATTTTCACGCACTAAGTCGATAGCTGAGGTGTAGCGGTAGTTTTAAATTAAGAGGTCTTTGTTTCAATTTTATAATGTTTGATTGTCGCCAGCGAGATGTATTGTTTTTGCTAAGGGTAATAATTCTATCCTGTGGACTTTTCTTTTCTGCTCTAGCTTGGGCGGTTGACGCTGACGGTGATGGTATTAACGATAGTAGTGACTGTAATTCAGCTGATGCCGACCAATGGCGTTATGCCTATGCTGACGACGATGATGACAAAGTTAGAGATTCACTTACCGGTGAGCACTGCGTAGGTAACAGCTTACCGCCGGGCCATACTTTATATACGACGGCTTTAGATAATTGCCCAGGCACATACAACGAAGAAATTTGGGGAACTCCGCAACATGTGAGCACGACTAGTCAGGGTGCCACAATTAATGGTGCCAGCGAGTCATCTGTAATCAGTAGCGATGGAAATTATGTTGTATTTCAATCTTATGCCAGCGACCTTATTCTTAGTGATACTAATGCTGAGCCTGATATCTTTTTAAAAAATCTCAGCAACAATAGCGTAGTCAGGCTTAGTACATCGTCAATGGGGGTACAGGCGAATGGTGGCAGTTTGTATCCCACGATCAGCGAAGATGGTCGTTATACGGCTTTTGTATCGGCTGCTACGAATCTAGTGGCTAGCGATCTGAATGGCTATCTTGATATATTTCGCAAAGATAAAGAAACTGGTGTCTTGGTTCGGATCAGTGTCTCGGCAGTGGGAACAGAAGCAAATGGTAGTAGTGGAGTCCCATCAATTAGCGCGGATGGTCGTTATGTAGTCTTCTCTTCTTCAGCCAGTAATTTGGTAAGCGGTGATACGAACAATAAAACAGATATTTTCGTTAAAGATGTACAAAGCTCAGCTATCACTAGAGTGAGCACAAATGGTAGTGGCGATCAGGGTGATGGCGATAGTTCTTGGCCCATGATTAGTGGTGATGATAACTACGTGGTTTTTGTTTCTAATGCTACAAATTTAGTAGCCAGCGACACCAATGGTACATATGATATTTTTCGTAAAAATTTGGAAAGCGGAACGATTTCTCGCATTAGTACCAGCACGCTAGGAATTGAGGCCAATGGCTCAAGTTCTTACCCGGCCATTAGTGATAATGGCCAATTCGTGATTTTTATTTCCACTGCTAGTAATCTTGTTGTTGGTGACCTTAATTTAGCCAGTGACGTTTTTGTTAAAGATACTATTTCCGGCGAAGTGACCCGTGTTAATGTTACCAGCGATGGCGAGCAAGGAAACGATGATAGTGAGTATGCAACGATTAGTAGCGATGGGCGTTATGCTATTTTTAGCTCATATGCTAGTAATTTAGTTAATGACGACAGCAATGGCGCTTTAGATATTTTTGTTAAAAATGTTCTTAGCGGTGAAATTTTTAGGGTAAACAAAAGCGTAGGGGGAGAAGAGGCTAATGACGCAAGTTTTGAGCCGCACATAAGTAGTGATGGTCAGCGTGCATCATTCTACTCCAATGCGACTAATTTATTTGATGGGGCAGGAGAAGGGACACGTTATGTTTACTTGCTTGAGGTCGAGCAGCTTGATACCGATTCCGACGCTAGTGGTGATGCCTGCGATGCTGATGATGATAATGACAACATAGCGGATGGTAGCGACTGTGCCCCTTTAGATGAAGATAAATGGCGCTACGATTATCCCGATGCTGATAGCGATGGGATACGTGAAAATTCTACGAATTCCAATTGTGTGGGTGGAGCTGCAAATAATGGTTATACTTTAAATACAAATGGGCCGGATAATTGCCCCGCTGTTGCCAATGCAGACCAAGTTGATCTTGACAGTGATGGAACGGGTAATTTATGCGATACTGATGCTGACAATGACGGTATCGCAAATGATTCAGACTGTGGATGGTTAAATGTGCTGGAATGGAAAAATCAGGCTTATCCTGATGATGACAATGATGGTTACCGTGAGTCGCTAAGTAAATCCACATCTCCGTGCTTTGGGCTAATTGTGCCCACTGATTTTACGGAAAATCTTTACACACTGGACAATTGTTTAACGACGACCAATCCCGATCAATTAGATAATGACAAAGATCATATCGGTGATGCCTGCGATGCAGATGATGATAATGATGGTGTAACCGACGTGCAGGAAGAATTAGATTTCACTGATCCTATGGATAAAGGGAGCTTTGTGAAAACTTTACAAAGTCCGCTCTATGTCAGTTACAATACGCATTATAACCAAAAAAATTATTTGGAGTTAAGCTCGATTGGCACAGCAACGGCTAGGCTGGCCATTACTTCATATAGTGCTAGCGGCAGAATGATCGGGAGTCCTTTATCTCTAAGTTTAGGAGCAATGCGGCATAAAGTTATCGATATAAATGCTTTACTAAATCGTCCTAATTCCTATGGACTAATTAGAATATCGTTTAATAGCCAAACTGCCGGGGTTTCCCTGATCGGACGCATAGCGGTTTATCGAGAGGAACCTAATCAAGAAGCTCTCTTACCAACCGAACGAGAATATTCTTTTGCTTTGGCTCGAGAGCTAACGAATGTAATTAAGGGGCGAGCTTATGCAATTGCTGATGTTGTTAATCCTCAGACAGGATCTCCATTGGTCAATAATGTTATCGAGCTGATCAATGTCGAGTCTAGTGATAAAAATTTTATTATTAAATTATATGATATCAATGGGAATCTAAAGTCTACCAGTAAGCGCATAAAGGTTACAGCTTTTTCTGAGGTTAATTACCCTATCAGTTACCAAATTGGTACCACTAAATATTTAGTTGAAGTGGTGCCCACTAGCGTCAACGATCGTTATCTCTTTCATTTAGTAAGCTACGGACAACGTGCCGTTTCTGAATCGGGTGATAATTTCTCGTTTGCTACAATTGTTGAAGGTCGCTTGGGTACGCGGGGGAAAATGGTAATGCCGGTAGCCGTTGTCAACGGAGTCTGCTGGCAGCAAAAAAATGTGCTGGAAATAGCCAACACCCTAACCAGTAACGCTCGGCTCAATCTTAAAATTTATAATTCTAGCGGTAGAGTGGTGAAGACGATTCATAAGCAGATGGGAGCTCATACTCAGGCTTATTATAGCCTCAGTAATTTGATTACTAACGGTAATAACGGTTATGTTGAAGTCAGCAGCGACGTATTAGGGGCATTAGTCGCTCAACTAAGCAGTCGTTATCTTGATTGTAGTAACGCTCAAGTGCACAGTATTTACCGGAGCACGGCAATCGCTCCACGTCGAAAGACTCAACAAGGTTTTTATAATCGCAATTATGCTTCAAATAATATGCTTCTGCTTTCAAATGTTAGCTCCACCGCAGAGTCTGTGCGGATCACAACGAGAAATTCGACCGGTAGTATATTGGCAGCAAAAACCTATCCTCTCGGCCCTTACAGGTCTCGGCGTTTAAATTTAAGCGATTCGATTTTATTTAAGACTAGGCCCGATACTTATGGAGCGGTAACAATTAGTGGAACTAAATCCGGAGCCATTGTTAATCAAATTGTTCGGTTGCGATATCTTAATGATGGTGTTGATATTGCCTTTCCGGCTAGAGTCAGATAGGAATTGTTCGGTTTTGTCATGCAACTGACGTCTGGTTCAACAATTAGCCATGCAAAAAGAAATAACTATTAACCTAGCACCGCAACTGGCTGCCGATCCCGGCAATTACTCCAAGCTTGTGGCCCAGGAACTAGGGATTGAAGTAAAAAGAATTATCGCCTTAAGGATGATCAAGCGTTCGATTGATGCCCGTCGAGATAGAATTAGAATCATAATTAAACTGCTAGTTATTATTGATGAACCTGCTGAACTACCGGTAAACAAATTCGATTACCAGGATGTGAGTAAAAAACCTGAAGTATTGATTATTGGATCAGGACCTGCCGGATTATTTGCGGCTTAGCGCCTTATTGAGTTGGGACTAAAGCCGATAGTTTTAGCGCGAGGCAAAGATGTGCAAGCCCGTCGTCACGATATTGCTAAAATAAATGCTAATGAAGCTTTTAATTGTGAATCTAATTATTGTTTTAGAGAGGGTGGGCAGGCACTTTTTCTGATGGTAAGTTATACACCCGTTAAAAAAACGTGGAGATCCGCTACGGGTGCTGGAAATGTTTCATGCTCACGGGGCTGAGGTGGCGATATTATATGAAGCTTATCCGCACATCGGTACCAATGAGTTACCGAAGATAATAAAAAACATCCGCCAGGCAATATTAAATTATGGTGGAGAGATACGTTTTCAGACAAAAGTAGTTGATTTCCTGGTTCTGGATGATCAATTAAAATCTGTGATTACTCAATTCGGAGACGTAATAGATGCCTGGGCTGTGATCTTAGCCACTGCTCATTCAGCCCGTGATCTTTTCGCTTTGCTTAAAGCAAAGAATATCGCGATAGAGGCCAAACCTTTTGCTATGGGCGTGCGGGCTGAGCATCCGCAGGCACTGATTGATAGCATTCAGTACTATAATACTTCCGGACGCGGTGCTTATTTGCCGCCGGCTGCCTATAGTTTAGTTACTCAGATTGATGGTCGAGGAGTTTATTCTTTTTGTATGTGTCCGGGTGGAATTTTTGTTCCGGCAGCAACTGCTTAAAAAGAGATTGTAGTTAACGGCATGTCTCCTGCTACTAGAAATCTGGCCTATGCCAATTCTGGGATTGTTGTGGAAATAAAACTCGAAGATATTCCGGGGCTGGAAAATGATCCTTTGGCCGGTCTTAACTTATAACAGAGCTTGGAGCAATTAGCTTTTGCGCAAGTTGGCAATAGCGTGCAGGCACCGGCGCTACGATTGATAGATTTCGTGGAAGGTCGCTTTTCTCGGCTGGCATTACCCAAAGGTTCTTACCATCCGGGATTACTCTGCTCTCCTTTGCACGGGTGGCGACCAGATCACTTCGGCCAGCGTTTGCAAAAAGGTTTTATAGCATTTAATAAGAAAATGCGTGATTATCCGAGTAACGAGGCGATTATTGTTGGCGTGGAATCTCGCACTTCCTCGCCGGTGCGTATTCCTCGGAATCCGGAAACGTCTACGCATTTGCAGATAACTAATCTTTACCCTTGCGGAGAAGGGGCTGGGTATGCTGGTGGTAATGTTTCCTCGGCTATGGATGAACAGAGAGCCGCAGAATCGATTGTCGCCAATAAAGTCATTAGGTAACGAAAGTTTATTTATTTCCGGGTAATGGGATTTCTGTAATTGTTTCGTTGACACTGAAACGCTCGTAATTACTGGAGGGGATCGGTTCCTCGCTGTTTAGCTCGGTAATATATTCCTTTTCAATTACTAGTTGATTGGTTGAACAGCTAGTTTGTGTGGGATAACGTTGACACTGCTGAGCAAAGTCATGAAGCAGATTCATATAATAGATAAAAGCATCATAGGGACTTTCGTAAGGTGAAAAATAAGCGTGCACTGCCCCATCGCTTAGCGATTTTGTGCTCATGTAATAAAAATGATCAGATGTTTGTAGTTTGCGCCAGACATCAAGCAAATGGTCGTTTTGCGTAGCTTTAATGTGTTGGCCTAAAGCGTAAATGTTGTCGAGCGCTTTATTTTGCATGCGGTTTCCCTGCCAGGCGCTTAGATCTCGATCTAAATCGGCCCAAGAAACGGTGTGTGGAAAAGAAATCGTCTCCTGGCCAGGATACCAGCAGATTAGTTCGTCCGGAGTAGCGAAATTCCACTGTTGATTAGCTAATATGCTTTGAGGAAACTGATTTAGAAAGTCGAAAATTCCTGTTACATCCCACTGATGTTCGCCAAAAGTTTCATAATCCATGAACAGATTAATGCATTGATCGTTGGCATTGCTGCTATGTAACCAGGAGGCAAATTTCTCAGCGCTTAATGGATAATGTTGCCAGGCACGATTGGAAAAACGAAAGGCAATATCATCTGAATAGCCATAATTCTTTAAAAGTAATCGCATATTATTGTTCGGATGTCGGTAAGTATAATTGGGACTCCTGCCTTGCAATATGCTATCCGCTCCCTCGGTGATCATTGCCCGAAAGCCCAAGCCCGCGACTATGTTTCCAATACGATCATCATAAATTAATTCTGTGTTACGAAAGGTACGGGGTCTTTGGCCGAAGAGCTCTTCCATAAGTCCGACTTGTTTATCAATCTGAGCGATAAATTCCTGCTCATCGTATAAAGATGACAGCGAGTGGTAGTAAGTCTCGGCGATAAATTCTACATAGCCAGTACTTGCCAACTCGCGAAAGCTATTAATCACCTCGGGGCAATAAAGGCGAAATTGTTCGATTGCTAAACCGCTGATGGAGTAGGCTACTTTAAATTGGCCAGCGAATCTTTTAATTAACTCAAGCATTAAAGCGTTGGTAGGTAGATAACATTTCTGTGCAACTTTTTGACAAACAGTTTTATTTTTTAAGTCATCGAAGTAGTTAAGTTGTGAACAGCTATCGGCGTAGGCAAACTTACGTACCCGAAAAGGCTGATGAACTTGGAAATATAAACAAACCGATGGCATGTTGAATCCTAAAATTTGGTTTAGTTCTTAACTGCAACCAAATTATAAATCTTGTAAACCTTAGCTGCTGCTGCGTCCCAGCGAAGTTTTTTTAATTCCTCTTTTGCGCCCCAAATTATATCAGTGCGCATTTCCTCATGAATTAACCCGTTTATCATAAGGTCGGCTAAACGGTCAACATCCCAGAAGTCAAACTTTAAGGCGTGATTCAAAACCTCGGCAGCCCCCGACTGCTTCGAAATTAGCGCCGGTGTATCAAAGTCCACTGCTTCTAAGGCGGATAGGCCAAAAGGCTCAGATACTGACGGCATGATATATAGGTCGGCAACAGAAAGAGCTTCCTCTAGGTCCTTACCTTTCACAAAACCGGGGAAATAGAAGTTCTGTGAGATACCTAACTCGTTGGCTAGTTTCTTCATTCGAGGCAGTTGATCTCCGGTTCCGGCCATAACAAAAAGGACGTCGGAAACATAGGGGACGACTTTAGCCGCTGCTCGAACGAAGCAATCAGGCCCTTTTTGATAGGTTACACGTCCCAAGAAAAGCACTACTTTACCCGGCCACTTTTCCATGCGCTTAGGGTAATGCTTTATTTTCTTTGAAAGTATTCCGTTATGCACGGCGAAGACCTTGTTCAGCGGGATATGATGTTGTTGATGAACTATACTGCGAGTGTAATAACTGACCGCACAGACTGCACTAGCCGTATGAATGCCTAGGGCTTCAATGGCATGAATACGGGTATTAACCGTTTTCCCGCTTCTATCATATTCTAGGCTATGGACATGAACTACTAGTGGGGCGCCAGTGAACTTAGAGATGGCTACCCCGGCTGGGTAAGTCATCCAATCGTGAGCGTGTATGACGTCGAATTCTTCTTCTGCCACCAGCTCAAGCACCTTTTCTGTATAAAGTGCTACTTGTTCGAAAACATTAGAGCCGTAGCCCGCGCCAAGCAGTTTTTCAGCCCTTTTTGTCAAAGATATGCTCGCTAAGAATTTCTCAAATTCGGCCCTGTTTAAGCGGGGGAAAAGGGAACTTCTTAGAAGCGAGCTTGTTTTATCTGGATCATATTTAAAAGCAGCCAACAAATCATCAAATGATTTGTCATCAACATAGGGAGTTAGAGCAGAGGGGATTTTAACTTTCTTAATTCTTTGCTTTCTTTTGCTTTTTGACATTACCCCCGAAGGATCACGAAGTGTCATGTGCGGGGCACTTTCTCCGCCCATTAAACAGGGAACGACAAACGTAATATCTAAACCCACGCGAGCCAATGCCTTGGTCAGCCCTTCGCAGGCTACACCCAATCCGCCGGCTATATGTGGCGGATATTCCCATCCCAGCATTAGTACTCTCATGATCGCGTCACTATAAGGGCTCTCCTTTAACTATCGAGGTTTCCAGGTCAACTCATTGTTAAATACGTGATTGTCTGGCTCTCAGCTATGAAATGTGAAAAGTCAGACTAAATTTATTTTAACTTAGTATATATATAAATAGTCCTAATCTGCCCAATATAGAAAATGGGGAATAATTAAACGTTACGCTGATCTCAATAAACAAAAAGCTCTTATTTAAGGGATAAGAATCGATAAAGGGTAGGGGAATAACCATCATTGCATTGGCAGTAGCTTCGTTTGATAAATTTTTAACCCGTAACAGCGTGCGAGATTTTTGTTTCGTTCTTTTCGATATTCTGTTTCGATAGGACAACTTGCGGAAATTAGCTTTGTGATGCCGATGACACGGAAAGCATTTTTGCCAAAACACAATACTTACGCTGCGGGAACGGAAGTCCTCGTTGTGAAAGAAGCTGATTCGCCATCGATTTCGGTCGATGAAAACTTTGCCGATTCGGCAGTAATAGAAAAACTTGTTGAAAATAGTTTTGTAAGCAGGCCGCAGCATGAACTTCAAACGCTGGCTGCGCTACTAGAAAGTCCAACGACATTAGCAAAGATAGACGCGAATTATTGGTCGATGCTGGCTGCGGAACTAGTGAATCGTCATCAGCAAGCAATTAAATTAAATCCATTGAAGCTACAAACCGACTCTTCGTTGGTGATAGATTATTACCGGGAGCGTTATCTTTCCACTTTCGCCCGACTGCAGATGGAGGCTAGCGTTGGGCTTGATGTTTTTTCCTGCACGCAAATAAATCTATGTTTATCCTTCTTGAGACGGAGGTTCTCTCGAATTGAGGAATTGTTGTCTGATCGTTTCAAGAAAGGTTTAGTGAGGAGCGTAAGTAATGATTTAACTTGTCATAAAGTAGCGGCTTTGCCTGCGGCGGGGAGTTTTTCCGGAGCGTTATTTTTGGATTACTGTAACAATGACAGTCCGGCACGTCCAGATGATATTATCAGCAATTTAGCCTCGTTGGTCGTTGATTTGCGTGCGCGTGGGAGGAAAGAAGCGGCAGAGAAATTGGAAGCTAGTTATTGGCGACATTTTAATGAAGCTCAGTCTGATGAATTTTATCGTTATCAATTATTGATTCAAGCGCTTAATTTAGCCAGTGCGAACTTATTAATCTCGGCGGAAGATGGGGAGGAAATACTTAGTAAGTATTTATCGCAGGCACTGCAGTACGCTTATTTACCATCTGATCCTTTTATTTTGTTAGTTGCCGGTAAGAAAAACGACCAGCTAATTTCTGTTATTACGACTATCGCAGAGTTAGCCGATTTAGATGTCCTCGATAGCTATGCGCAGGTTAACCAAGAGGCCTCTTCGGTTTTAGCTAAAGACATGTTTGAAAAGGTTCTTTATAAACTCGATGATTGTTTAGGAGAAAGAAAGTCTATTATCTTTCCTTGGGAGTTTGGTTATAAAGATGATTTATTTAAATTCAGACGCTTCATTGAACTCAGTAAAAGAAAAGCATTAATTATTAGCATTGATGAAAATGATAGCGATGCGCTAGCTTTAGACAGTTCTTTCCCGCTTTCAGCTGATCTACCCTGTTTAATTGATGAGCTAACGTTAAGTATGGATAGTCAAATTTCTCATGTTCGTTTAGATTTGGAACTTGATCCTATGTTTTCAGCAAGCTTTGTGATTGAAGAATGTCGATGTTTCCTAGTGAAGAGCTAGGAATTATTTAGCCACGTTGAAATATACCGCTTAATTAAGCCATTAAAAAATACTTATGTAAGCTACGGAGATAAATACCGCAGATATTGCTGGCTAATGTGGGTTAAAACTGGCTTAGAGAAACTCATCCCTAGTAATATATAACTGCATTTGCTATCCAACTTGGGATTTGTTTGGGTTTTTACCTGTTGAATACACAATATATATAAGCCTTCACGATGTTGCTGTGCTTGTTTAAATTATCCTTTAGTTGCGCTTTTGTTCTAAGGGGTGTCATTTTGTGAATGCTTACTTAAATTAGGAGAGTTAATCGTATGTTAAATTTTTTGAAAAATAAAAAAGGACAGGGAATGGCCGAGTACATTATTATCGTAATGCTCGTAGCTATTTTGGTTCTGATAGGTGTTAAATTCTTTGGTAATAGTATTTTCCAACAATTTAACAATGCAACAAGCGGCATTGAGCAGTTGGATAACTAGTTCGCTATTAGTTACAACATACGCCAGCCTCGGTTTTTAATCATTTTACCGAGCAGCTACTTCTTAAAGCTGAGAGGGCTGGCTATGTTTACTAGGCCAAGCTATCATGAAACAGAATGGCCAAGGCGTCGCTGAGTATATTATTATAGTTCTTCTTGTTGTTGCCGGAATAGTGGTTGCACTGCGCTATTTTGGTTCTGACATAGCCGTGACACTAAATAATATAACGACATCGGTGAGCGTCTTATCGACGGCGGAAGGAAAGATCAGGGCTAATAAAGCTAATGGTGATGCTGAATCTTCGGGCAGCGATCGCGAAGCTGATGTTCATGATAGTACAGCTTCAGAGACAGACTCAGCGGAGACAAAAACAGCATCCGTTTTCCCTAAACCTAATGAATCTGTTCAAGACAAAGTCAATCGTTTGCGAGCCAAACGTCCGGGAAGTAAAGAAGAAGATTATCGCCGCGCCTTTAAGTTTGATTGGTCGTCGCTCTCGTTAATAGCAGCCTTAATTATCATTGTTGGTTTTACGGTCGTCTTTATTAGGGGCGGGAAGAAACGCAAACGTCTGGCCTCCTCAATAAAATTTGACGGTAAGCAGGTTGAAGATGGCCAAGCATTAGTTGAATTTATCTTTGTTGCGATCACTTTCCTCTTTGTTCTGCTTGGCGTTATACAATTAGCTATGTGCTTAAACGCCTATACAATGGTTCGCTACGCTGCTTATAATGCCGCGCGGGCGGCAATTGTTCATGCCAATGACCCCTCGTCGCGACAACATTATATGATGGAGGCGGCGCGTATTTCCTTGCTGGCGATTTTTCCGAAACATGGTCGTGCTACTCATCAGCTGGGAATAGTAGAAAATTATAACTCCTCTCGGGATATGGACCAAAACCCTAATCTTAATTACTCCCGACAACCCATTACTCAAGTGACAGTGATTCCTCATCCCGGGCAAGCTGATAGTGGGGGATTTCGTTTCGATGATATTCAATCTGTGGATAAGGCTTATATTACCGTCAAGGTGAAACACCATTATGAGCTAATGATGCCACTGGTTAATCGTTTGTTGTTTTATGTTTATTTAAAATATCACAATGCTTCAGGATTTGACGAAGACAAGCAAGAATCTATCATGCGCATGACACGCATTACGGATATAGAGAGGCGTCAAGGTGGGGAATTTTACAAGATCAAATACCGCATCCCAATCATTGCTCACTATACGATGCCCTTACAGACGGATTTTATTCAATGAGAACATACCAATATAGTAAACCGATATTTTGCTCTCAGAGACGGAAAAGATCTCAGTCCGGGCAGGTTTTAGTTATCGGTTTGTTTTTTATTCTCGGACTTTCAATGATGGCTTTCGGTGTGGCTAATATTGGGATGGCCGTAGGAGAAAAAATAAAGCTACAAGATGCTGTTGATGGTGCTGCTTATTCAGCGGCCGTGCATGAAGCACGTTATATGAATCTTAGTGCTTACATTAATCGTGCGATGATAGCTAATTATAGTACCATTGCATTTAATCAGGCGCTTTGGGCTACGGCTGACGGCTATGATCATGGTTTGGCCGTAACGGGTGCGACGTTATATGCGGTTTCAACTATTGCAATGATTATTCCATTTGGTCAGCCTTTTGCTGTGCAACTGAAAAGTATCGCCGACGTGATTACTGCGGTGCATGATGTGATTCATGATATTAATAAATTTTTAAAAGAATTGTTTTCACAAGATGATGAAGACAAGGATGCCAATGGCTATATCGAGTCTTATAATACGATGATTTTGAGCCTTTATCAAGGGCTCTTGTATTCAGCGCTGCAATCAACGCGCCATAAAATAGTTAGGGAAGTAGCTCATCGAACCGATCCGGAAGCGATTACGACGACAGTGCTAGGTCTGGGTGCTGACGAAGTGAGCGCCAAAGAATTAGCCGATGCGATTGATTTTGTCATATCTGATCCTGAGGATGGAATTGCCGCAGTGGCGCCATTAAACAGAGCCTTTGATCGGTTGCATGGACGCAATCTGAACGATGACCGTGACAATATTATGTTGGGCACAATGATCGAGGCTTCATTGGACAGTTTTTCTGCCGGACGTAATCGTGCCGGCGAAGAATTGCTATTACGACAGCTTAATACGGGTAATCTTCTTCCTATGTCAGATATTATTGAAGATGCGCTGGAGGCTATTTGTTATGCCTCGGCTAGCTGGGTCTTTGGTGATGATTGTGATCGAGACATAAAGTTTAGAGTGGGAAGTTTTCTGTTAGATACTGATGAGGACGTAATTGGGGAGGGGCATGTGCCGTTTGTTTCTCGTCAGCGCATCAGGGAAGCAGAGTTTTTTGGCCTACGTATTGATATTGACCTAGGTGGTGGTGTCGAGTTCTTTCTGCCGGAATTTATCAAGGGATTCCTACACGCTGATGTCGGCTACTCCAGCGGTTATAAAGATACTGATATTCATAATATTGCTAATTATATAACACCGAGTCAGCGCGGCAGCACGTGTTCAGTATGCAGAAATCCTAATTGTCGCTTTTCGGTTCCGGGTGTGGGAAACTGGATGAATTTTCTGCGCTGTGCCGGTAGCGGTTGCTTACATAATCAGTTGAATTATGCCATTGGCGCTTTAGTTTTCGGTCTGATTTATCCCCCCGATGCGCACTGGGATGGGAATACAGATGTTAAGCCGATTCCGGTTTTAGCGATTCCGCCGCGTCTAGATTTAATCCCTCGTTACATAGCTGCGGTTGCTGGTAATTTGTCGAAAGGTACCCCGGCTTATGATTTAGATGTTAATTTAGATAATGTTGGAGTGACTAATTATGAACGTGTAGATAGTGACGATGAAGTAAGATTCGGGTTGCCGTCATTTCAGGGGCCGTCGATCGTTGTTATCGGGGTCAAGCGCCAAGAGGATGTTAATAGCTTACATGGTTTGCGTTTGGGGCCGCGGGGGCATGGCATCGGAAATAGCTATGATATGACAGCGATGGCTCGATCCCAAGTTTATTTTCTTCATAATCCTAAGCGGCCGCAAGAAAGGCCAAGTATCTACAATCCTCACTGGGCGGCAAGACTTGCCCCAATTGAAAGCGACAATGTGCCGGAGATGATCAGGCGGGGATTACCTTATGTATCAAGTTATGGTTTGCCCTTTACTATGGCGCACTGATGATAGGAGATAAGGAGAAAATTTGAGACAGCTAGATAAAAGCAAATTCTCCAAAGATTTTCAGCGTGGACAGGCAATGTCGGAGTTTGTTATATTGCTTATGCTCATCATGGGCCTATGTGCGGGGATGATTTATGTATCGCGTTTGCAGACCCTACAGTATTGGACTCGGCAAGAGTCGCGAATGCTCGCGTTTCGCTACACATGGGCCGCTCGCCAGGGGGGAATTGATCCTTTTATTAGCATGGCTCCGCGTAGATTTGGAAAACCGAAAGTTGTAATAACGTCGGGTTATGCCCGCTATGTAAATATTGATGAGGATTTTAGATTTGACTTAGCACGTAATACTCATTCCTTTCAGCAGGAGATTAGTAATGATACCAGCACAGCTTTTGCTTTTAGCAAAGCGCTAAAGGAATCTTTGTCCTTTGTTAACGAAGCCGTGGCTTTTAACGATTATTTTTCACCTTCTGAGTCTTGGGAAAACGAACTACGCAAACCTGGGAAAATGGAGAGCGCTTTTAAGGAGATTTTAACCGAGACTAAATTTGGAGAAAGGTTTTGCTCGGCGATGAGGCAGACAGTTGATAATTATGGATCAAGCGCCAGCGAAACTTTTTTTGCAACTGCCGAGTGTCCGAAGGATTACGATCAGGCTTTTGCTTTGCAATTGAGCAAAGAGATTCGCTGGCGGAAATTCTTTAACGCTTATGGTCGCTTGATTGATCATAAGCGCGCACCCGAAGGTGCTTTACAAGAGGCCGCGGAGGCAGAAATAAAAGCACAGTTTAATTTATTATTTGATACGAAGATTAAATATCAATTCCGCGGATTGAGTTCTTATGGTGGGTCTCGAGCGAGGCCTTTTCGTCATTTTAGCCAACCTGAAGAGGCCCTGGATGCGCTAACTAACGCGGAGTTTAACAATCGTGAGCTAGTCGAAGATGCTACTCAAGCCATGTTGCAAGAGGCTAGGTATAGAGGTGGCCGCGAGGCGTTAGAAACAGTTGCCCAATATGCCGAAATGGTGAGCAATGCCTCGTTAAATCCCAATATACAACAAGAATATCTTCGCGAACGGCAGAGGGATCACATATTGCACGAAGATTTATATGAGAGCAGCAATGGCTCAGATTTTCGCATCGATTTTCAATATCTTCCTATTCCACCGGATTTAACAAAGGCTTATTCTAAGCTGTCTGATGGTTTGATGTATAATGTTTTAACTAAGGATGAAGGATTACAGCGTGAACAAATTGAAACTTCCGATATAATTGCTGTTACCCGTTTCCCGATCGATAAAAGTTTTTTTAGTTACCTCTATGGTCGGATGGCGACACGGGATACTCAGCTGCAGGCATCTTTCGCTTTAGTTGATCAACCCTGGCATATTTCTCGTCAGCTTGGTCGAATTGTTGGGTGGCGAAGGTGGCCGAGGCACTGGTTTTTTGGCGGCCGCCGTGCTTCCCCTGTTTATGGTTATGATTATCGTGAGCTAGGAGGAGAATACGATAGCATGGATTCTGATACGGAAGAGGGCATTTTGCGACGACGCACCTATGGTTTATGGTTTATGCCCAGCCGACCGGGGAAATTAGCTGAAGGGATTGCTGCTATTGGTGGGCTTGACCTAGGTGTGATGAGTGGCGCATTGAACTCTGTGGATACCGTGGTTAGCTTTGGGAAAGATACGCTTGCTGCCGTTTTAGGTGATCCGGGATTAGCTCCGTTTAGAACTATGGGGGAGGTTTTGAATCAATTACCGGAATTAGTCCGTTTTAATATAGTTCCTCCGGTGCTTCCCGTCGCCAGACCACAGGTATATCCTTGGTCTGTTGAAATGCAAGACGATCAGTTAATGGGAGAAAGTCGTAATTTGGATGATTATGCAAGTGAGCAACGCCAACATTTTGATAATGAGCCGTAAGTTTAAAAAGTGATGACAGAGAGAGAATTAATAAAAGGTAATATCGACGAACGAAAGTTTCGTTTTCGAATGAACATGCTTGTGGTTATCGGCGTGTTGGTTTTGGCTTTCAGTTTTGGTTTGATTAGCGGTTATCAGAAGCAGGCGAGAGCTTTGCATATGGCCGGCGATGAATTGTTGTTAGAGGATCTTGCTGAGCCGGGAATTTTTATGCCCAAAGGATTGCTCACCAGTCGCATCGGCAATCAGACGACGATTAATACACAGGATGCTCGCGTGCTTAGTTTTTTTACTAAGCGGCCGGTGAAAGAAATAATAGATGATCAGACAGCCATCTGGAAGGCGCAGCAGATCGAAACTTATGGCATAGTTTCACCGACCAGGGGAACTGTTGTCGGTAAGGATAAATCGGGAAATCGCTATTCTGTTGTCGTTTGGCAAATCCCTCCCACTTTAAAAAAGGGTGAGCTTAAGGACTTTTTTTGTCAGGGGATTTTTACAAGTTTTAACGCTGCAGCTTTGAAGTCTTCCTCTTCGTATAATAATGAGCTGGAAATACCGGTGCGGGAGAATGCTCGAGGAGGAGTTGTCTTTTCTTCGCAAGATCTTGTAGGAAAGAGTTTAACAACAACCTACATTAATCCGGGGGATTTAAAGGATAATCAACTTTTTTATCGTCAGGCGCTTCAGCAACAGGGCTGGATTTTAGTTGGACAGCAGGATTTTCGGGAAAATGATATTGAAATGACAAGAGATGAGTTTAGTAAGGACAATACAACAATTACCGTCTTGATTACGGAAAATTCGCTGCTCAAGCAGTCGCAGCTGACAAGTACGGTAAATGTGACAAAACTTTTCAATAGCTTATGAAAATGGGAAAACGCTTAAAACGACGATTAGCGGGCAACGCGGGGCAAGCAATGAGTGAGTATATTCTCTTAATTGTTTGCGTCGCGATGGGCTGTGCTTTTATGTATGATAAACTGCCTAACGTCGTAGAGTCCTATCTTCAGGCTTTTTATTATTGTATCTCTCGTGTTTATCCTTAAGATTTTTTAATTGGGAGTAGATTTTATTATAAAAGTAAAACCATAACGAGGTTACCGTGGAAAGAAAACAAAAAAACCTAATAACAATTGTTCTGTTTGGTGTGCTGGCGCTAATTCTTAACCGTTGGTATTTAGAAAGCGAGCGGCGAGACATGCAACCGACTGAATTTGAAAGGGTGGCGGTTGCCAAGAAAGCAATCAAGGCTGGTACGCCGTTGCGTCCTGAGGACTATGCGGTGCGAAAAATCCCTAAGCAGTATAAACCGCAGCTGGCTATTTCGGAAAAAGACATTGAGCGTTTTCGTGGCCAGGCTCTGGAAGTTGGCGTGCAAGCCGATGACTATATCTTAGCCAGCTATTTTTCCGATATCGAAATGCAGGGCGAAACTTTATCAAAACAACTAAGTCCAAGTAGTGGTGAGCGAGCAATTACTATTCCGGTAGATCAGACCAATTCGCTGGCTCGTTCGATTGTTCGTGGTGATAAGATTGATATTTTACTTACTTTCACGCCGCCACGTTCGTCGCAAAAGGTGTCTATTGTTTTATTGCCTAATGTTACTGTTATTGCTACCGGAACTTATGCTGCCAGTGATCGCGAGGTTACTATGGAAGAGAAAGTTCGCTATAGCACCTTAACATTGAAGCTCTCGGCTCGTGATGCCATGCGTTTAAATTATGCGCAGCAAGTAGGGAGTATCCAGGTGCTTTTAAGAAACAACAGCGACAATCAGATAGCTAGTTTGCCGGCAATTGCGGGTGTGATTGACCTCTTGACAGTAGAGGAAAGGGCGCAGGTAGAAAAGGCAAGCAAAGAGTCTTTGCCAAATGAAGAAGCTTTTAAGCAGCAGTTAAATCAGCTGTTTGAACAGCAGCGTCAACAGCATAAAGACTAAGTGGTGGATGTTAAAATCGTAGGATTGGCTTATGAAAGTTGAAATAAAAGTGCAAAATATTGAGCCAGGCAAGGAAGGCGCTGCTCAAAATCTAATCTTTGAAAAGCCAGAGATTATTTTGGGGCGCAATGCCGGTAATGATATTGTCATAGCCGATCCGCGAGTATCGGGCAGCCACGCACGAATAACAATTAAGGGCGAGCAGTTTTTTTGCGTTGATCTGGATAGCTCTAACGGTAGTTATTTAGAGGATCAACGGCTGCTGCCGCGGCAGGAATATCCTTGGCCTAACAATAAGCGATTGGTCATTGGTGGCTGTGTGGTGACGGCTAAATTTCTTTCGCTGCGTGCTGAGGAGCCTGCGCCTAATTTAGATACTGGTCGGACCATGTTTCAACAAGAAGTAAAGGCCGTGTCTCCTAATGCTTATGAAAAAGAGATAGCTGTCAAACGAATTATTCATGAGCACCTGATTGAGCGTCTTGATCTTAAGCGCAAAGATATTGCTCACCTTAGTGACGATGAGCTTAGATCTCGAGCCCAGCAGGTCATTGAGCAGATTCTTGTGGATATCCGTTGGCACATTCCTGAGGGCTTAGATAGACAGCGATTAATTAAGCACGTGCTAGATGAAGCGTTAGGCTTGGGGCCTTTAGAGGAACTGTTGGCTACAGAGGACTGTTCGGAAATAATGGTTAACCGTTTTGATCAAATTTATGCGGAATTTAACGGAAAAATCAAACTTACTGATTATCGTTTTACTTCCGAACAAGCTGTTTTAGCGGCGATTGAAAGAATTCTGGCGCCGATAGGCCGGCGTGTTGATGAAGCATCGCCATTGGTTGACGCGCGCCTGAAAGATGGTTCGCGCGTGAATGCCGTAATTCGTCCGCTAGCGATGAATGGCCCATGCATAACGATTAGAAAATTTCGTAAATCGCCGTTGCAGATTTCTGATCTTGTCCGGCATGGTTCTTTATCGCAAGGAATGGCGGATTTCTTAAAATTGGCTGTAGCTAATCGTCTTAATTTAGTTATTTCCGGTGGCACGGGTTCCGGTAAAACAACTTTGCTTAATACTATTTCATCGTTTATTCCGGAAGATCAACGTATTATCACCGTGGAAGATGCGGCTGAGCTTCGCTTGCCTCAAGCCCATGTTATTTCTTTTGAAACCAGACCACCTAACCTGGAAGGAAAGGGTGCGGTGACGATTAGAGATTTAGTGCGTAACTGCTTGCGTATGCGCCCCGATAGAATCATCGTTGGTGAATGCCGTGGAGCAGAAGCGTTAGACATGCTTCAGGCAATGAACACCGGTCACGATGGCTCTATGACCACAGGCCATGCCAATGCACCGGGTGACATGATCAGAAGATTAGAAACGATGGTTTTGACTTCGGGGCTGGATTTACCGGTGCGCGCTATTCGTGAGCAAATCGCCAGTGCTGTTGATCTAATTGTTCAACAAACACGTTTTGCTGATGGTAGCCGCAAAATTACTGCGATTACGGAAGTAATTGGTATGGATTATGATGAAGGAACGGTTCTGTTGCAGGATATTTTTGTTTACCGGCAGACAGGTTACGATGAAGCTGGAAAAGTAATTGGACAGCATCAGGCAACCGGGTATGTACCCAAGTTTTTCCGGGCGCTGCAGGAAAGAGGAATGTCAATAGATGCCAGTATGTTTGCACCTAGTGGAAACTGAAAATAAGAGATGGATATTATGGAAATGGGCGAACTTAATTCGATGAATACGCTTATCGGGTGGGGAATTAGTGCCTTTGTTGCAGTTGCGGCAGTAGTGATTGTTTTACTTATACAAAGGCTCGCATTGCCAGACGAAGCGGTGGATCCAGGTAAGAGAACCGGCAGTGGTAATAATTTAGATGATCTAATGTTAAACTTATCGCGACCTTCTTTTAGCCGGATGCGAATGATAACAGCAATCATTGCTTTTGCTATTACAAGCATTGCTATTCACGTGATTTTTGGTGTGGTTTGCGGCGTTGTCGGTTATTTTCTACCACTTCAATTACAGCGTCGGGCACAGCTAAAGCGGGTAGGAAGACTCGAGCAGCAGTTGGTAGATGCGTTGGAGTTGTTAGCTAATGGTCTTAAATCAGGACTTACTCTACCTCAAGCAATGGACTTAGTAGTAAGGGAGTTTCCAGCTCCGATCAGTGAAGAATTTGCTACTGTTCTGGCGGAAACGAGAGTAGGCGTAGATTTTATTGATGCCTTATATAATTTGGCCAGAAGGACGGGCTCGCATACAATTCAAATTTTAGCTACAGGCGTGGCAATCACTAAAAAGTGCGGCGGTGACCTAACTGAAATTTTTTATAATATTGCCAATACAATCAGGGGACGTTCTCAGATAGAGGGTAAGCTTAGAGCTGTCACTGCGCAAGGACGTGCACAAGGAATATTTCTGGGCTTAATGCCCTTTGGTTTGATTATCTTATTATATTTTGTTGATCCTACCCATGTCGAAGTTTTATTTGGCGACTCAGTAGGCATTATGGCTTTTATGGCTGTTGTAGCTATGGTTACCGTGGCACAGCTCTGGATAAAGAAGTTATTAATGATAGATGTGTGAAAGAAAGCAAAAAAGGCTTTATTTATGAGTAGCGAATATTTTTCTTGGCTAATTCCGGCATTTACAGCAGTGGGGATGATGTTCGTCACCTTCTTATTTCTGCAGAGTAATTATTATACGCAAGCAATGGAAGAAGCAGGTGGCCCAAATCATATTCGACGTAAGAGCGGTTGGTTGCTTAATGTTTTCGGTCTTCCTATTGGAATATTAGCGGCATTTATTGCTTTGTTGCCCGTAAGTCGGAAAAGAGAAGCGCTTAATAAGAAATTAATTGCGGCTGGGCGGCCGGGGGGATTAAACGCTGATGAGTTTGCAGCAATGCGTGTGTTGGCTTTAGTCATTGGTTGTGCTGCTGGTAATTTTATTGATAGCGAATTGGGATTCACGCCAATCATTACTTTGGCTATTTCTTGCTTGGGTTTCTTTTATCCGGATATCTGGCTACGTGATGCCATAGAAAAAAGGAAACGCCGGATTTTTAGAGATCTTCCCGATGTTCTTGATACACTGCGCTTGGCGGTTGATGCCGGCTTAGATCTTTCTAGCGCGATGAAAGTCGTGGTGGAGAAAGGTTTAAAAAGCCCGCTCATTGAGGAACTGGAAGATGTAGAGCGCGAAATGAGCTTAGGTAGAACAAGGCGAGAAGCACTCAAGGGATTTGCTGATCGCATTGGGATGACTGAAATTACGGCTTTGGTGTTGGCTCTTGTTCAGGCCGATCAACTGGGAGCGAGCATTGGCCCAATATTGCAGGTGCAAGCTGATATGTCTAGGCAGAGAAGATGGCAATTAGCTGAGACAATCGTCAATAAAATGCCGCTGAAAATGATGGCGCCGCTTGTTCTTCTGATTTTTCCGGCATCGTTTATAATTTTATTTACGCCAATTGTTATTCAATGGCTGCAGAGTAAATAGGGAATATGGCTAAGATTGATTTAATGGTGGTATCTGGGGTTTCGGCGGGCGATGTTTTCCACTTTGATTTGAAAGAGGGGCAGGAAATAAACATTGGTCGATTACCTGCTTCTGATATTGTTCTGGCAGATCCTGCGGTTAGTCGACAACATGCGGCGGTGACTTTTCGCCAGGGCAAGTTTCTTTTAGGTGATAAAGGCAGCCAGATCGGAACGCTGCTAATGGGCTTTAAGTTACCTGCGGGCATGGAGCATGCTAAGCCCCTGAGCAATAATGGCGAATTTAAAATCGGTGAGACAATTTTTCGGGCAATATTTGCTGAGACTTGCGAAGTGTCAGGAGAAAATAGTGCCGTCAATGGTAATTTAGCTAAAAAGTCGGCAATTTCTCTTGCTTTTAGTAAGCAAAAGAAATTACCAATGCTACTACTGGTGTTGTTAGGGATGGTTTTGGCCTATTTGTTATTTGATACATCAGCTAAACCAGTAGCTGATAATAGTGATCAAGTTTTAACTTTCCCGCAGCTGCGAGCATTGGGTAACTGGTCACGTGGTGAGAGTAAAAATGACAATGATTCTTCGCATCCGCGTAGCGTAAAGTTCGCCATTCCTTCAGCTGATATCTTGATTGAATATGAGTTTAAGAGCGATGTTCCGCTTGTCGTAATGATTGAGGATGCAAAAGCTGACTCCCTCGAAAAGAGTCCGGATGAATGGCAAAAGCGTCAATTAATTATTCGTGATGTGCTTTCCGAAAAAGAACGTCAGGTAGTGTTTAAAAAAGCACAAGAAGGTTCGGCTAAATGGGCGGTAAGAAATATTCGAAAGACTTCTTTGGTCGTGGCTCAAGGAACCAATATCTCACAAGAGCTGGACAAGGCAATTGCGATTAGCGAAGCTTTAGACAAAAACGCTTCTTCACTGTTTGAAGCTTTACGTATTTATCAGAGCGTTGCCTTGCAGTTTTTAGTGGAAATGGAGCAGGACGCCATTGGTTATCCGATCAATTTGGCTGTTTATTACAATGCCGACCAGGGTTTTCGTGAGAGCTTTGTGTCGATAAAAAGAGAGCGCGCCAATCTTGGACTAAAGACAAATAATGAAAAACATTTACAGGCAGTGGTTGATTTAATTGGCCGCATAGATGCGGAATTGTGGCGACGTGTGAATAATCGCATCAATAAGGCGCAGCTACTAGCTAAGACGAAAGATCAGGTTGATGCCTATTACATGTTGACTGCAGGAAAAGAGATGTTTTCCGATGAATCAGATTACCGTGTCATGCTTTTAGATCGATTACTGACGGATACTAAAATAATTCCTAAAAAATTAGCGCAGAACCCGGAAAAATTCAGCAAGAAACAAAAGTAAATTAGAGAGTAATATGTTGGAAATAATCGTTACTGGAAATAATAAGCAAGAGAAGAAATATCTTTTTGCTAAGCGTTCGATTATGATTGGTCGGGCGGAAGGCAATGATGTAGCTTTGGATTCAGAAGATGTCTCCCGCTATCATGCCCGGCTTTCGGTGATCAACGACGAAGTGATAGTTCAAGATCTAGACAGCACTAATGGCGTGTATGTGCGCGCTCAAGAAGTAAAAGAAGCTGTCGTGACAGAAAATGAAATCATTCGTATTGGCGAATTTGCCTTTAAAGTGAAATATATTGAGGACGAAGAAGAATCGGCTGAGCTGGATTTTTCAACGACTACCGAGGCGAATCAGCCAAAAGTGGATAATAAGAAGCAAAATGCGGGAACCTTAACGAGCGTCGAAAGTTCAGTTAAGCAACAAGCGGATGAAGGCAATAGTGAGATACAACAGTTTTATTGGGAGTCGCTGAAGGCTTTTCTTGGTCCGGTTTGGGACCTTATTAACGACGAATCAATCACTGAAATTTTAATTAATGGTCAGTCGCATGTCTATATCGAGCAGAAAGGTAAGTTACATAAGACGGATATTTACTTCACGAATGATCAGTTGCAAGCAGCAGTAATCAATATCGCTCAGTTTATTGGTCGGCGCGTCAGTGAAGAGGACCCAATTTTAGATGCTCGTTTGCCGGATGGTTCTCGCGTGGGTGTTATTTTACCGCCTTGTTCGCGGAACGGAGTTTCTATATCTATCCGCAAGTTTGCCAAAGAGAAATTAACGCTGGAAAAATTATTGTCCTTTAAGTCTATTTCCGAGGAAATGCTCATTTTTCTTAAAGCCTGCGTGGCGTTAAGAAAGAATATTATTATTTCCGGCGGAACTAGTTCCGGCAAAACTTCACTTTTGAATGTGGTGTCCAGTCTAATTCCTGATGACGAGAGAATTTTGACAATTGAGGATTCGGCTGAGCTACAGCTAATGCAGGATCATGTGTTAAGTTTAGAAACTCGACCTGCTGATAAAAAGGGTCGAGGAGAAATTACGATTAGGGATTTAGTAAAGGCATCGTTAAGAATGCGACCTGACCGTATTATTGTTGGTGAAATTCGCGGTGGAGAGGCATTGGATTTATTGCAAGCGATGAATACAGGGCACTCCGGCTCGATGGCTACTTTGCATGCGAGTTCTCCGGCTCAGGCTTTATCGCGTTTAGAAACGTTATCTTTATTCTCGGGTTTAGAGCTTCCGTTGCGTGCTTTGAGAGAGCAGGTGTCATCGGCAATCGATGTCATTGTTCAAGCAGCACGACTACCGGATCATAGTCGTAAGGTCACAAATATAGCCGTAGTGAATCAGCTGGCCGATGATGGTAGTTATCAAGTGTTTGATATTTTCCGCTATCGCGCGCAAGGTGGTGGCGGTGGTGGTCATTTTAGGACCAGCCATATACCTGAGTTTATTGAGGAGTGCGAGATTGCTGGTCTTAATGATGTGATAGATTTGTTTAAAAAATAGGTAACAAATTATGGAAATGCCAAAGAAATGCGGGGAACGATTTAGTATATTCGAGCAAATAGAAAAGCGCCCTAGCTGCGTAGTCTCAAAAGCTAATGATAGTTCATTGGAAGGACGTGTCGTTGCTGTGAAGGTATTCGTAGATAGACCGGATAAACGCACGGAATTAGTTGAGCGTTTTCAAGCTGAGGTAGCTAAGTTATCAGCGGCCTCTCATCCGGCTTTGGTCCCTATTTTAGACTCTGGTGTTGCCGAAGGATTTTTTTATTTGGCTATGGAGTATATCGAAAGAGGCACCCTGCATGATTTGCTGCGGGAAAAGAAAAAGATACCCTGGCAAGATGCCTTGTCCCACATTATTTATTTGGCTGAAGGAATTAAGGAGATTCATCAGGCCGGTTACGTGCATGCGCATATAGATTCCCGTGCAATTTTATTTAAGGGCGATAAACCTTGCCTTGCCGGCTATTATCCGTTGACCATTGGTATTATTCAAAAGGATTTGACTTCCGATGGTCGATTTATTGTCCAACCTGCTTATATTGCTCCGGAACAAATGTCAGGTAGTGATAAGCTCGATGGGCGTGTTGATATTTATGCTCTTTCGATTATTTTCTATGAAATGATTACCGGGGAAAGGCCTTTTAGTGGGAGCACCCCATTTCAAATGGCTTTGCATAGAATGTCGCATACCCCTAATTCTCCCATGAGTTTAGAGTCGTCAGTTCCTCCGCTATTGGATGCCGCAATTCTCAAGGGGTTGGCTAAAAATCCCAGTGAACGCTTCTCTTCAATGGAGGATTTTATTAGCACCTTAATGTCGGTAAAGCACAGTGATAAGGCTGCTCCGGTGAGTGCTACCTTAGGTGCAGCTTCGCGTCTAGGTAGCGAGACGATTGCTGTTTCTATTTCTTCAGATGTGGTTAAGCAGATGTTGGCTGCCCACGAACAGAATGCTGGTAACTCTCAGCCGCAGATGGATAGTAGTAAGACGATGGTTGGAGCAACCTTAAGTGGTCAACAAACGCAAACTATGAGTTTTGATAAAACAATGGTTGGCGTGGATAGAAGTATGTTGCTTGCCGGTAGTCTTGTTGTGGTGGCGGGAGAGAATATTGGTAAGAAGATTGATTTGGTTGCCGGGCAGATTTTGTTAGGGTCCGATGCTAGCTGCCAAGTGGCTGTTAAAGAGAAGGGGGTTGCTGCGCGGACGGCTTTATTAGCCCGCCGCAATGGGAGTTATTTCTTGGCCCCGTTAATTACTACAGCCCTTTCGTTAAATGGTAGTGATATTAAAAATCAAAACGAAATTGAGCTTAAACGTGGTGATATCATTGGCTTAGGTAAAACAAGCTTGCGCTTTGTCGCTCCCGGGGAAGTATTTACTTTTCAAGAGGACAAGGTTGAGCGCTCAATTGACAGAAAAACGAGTAAAACCATTTCTCTGTTGACCGTTGTCGGCATAGCTATAGTTGTCGTCGTTGGGGGCATGATCTATCAGTATTCTAAGTATCAAAATGCAATGTTAGCTAAACGAAAAGCGCAAATGCAGAATGATACTAATGAAAAACAGATGCTTGTAAAACAGTTGGTGCAGGAAGGCTATGATTTGCTCAAGAAGGGTAATATGCTTGAGCCGGTAGGCAATAGTGCCAATGATCGTTTCCGACAAGTCTTAGATATGGAGCCCGATAATGATCAAGCAAAGCGGGGTCTGGAAAAAATTGAGGCCCTAAGCAAGAAAGCAGAGGAGGAAGAAAAATTACGTGCCGAAAGGTCTGGGCAGATAGCTCGCTATATTAGTGATGGTGATGCCTATTTTAGAGATGGCAAGCTAATTAGTCCTCCAGGAGCAAATGCTCGAGCGATGTTCGAAGAGGCCTTGCGCCTTGATCCTAGCAATGAAACTGCAAAAAAACGCTTAACGGAGATTGATAAAATGATCGGTGATGTTCTAGCTAGAGTTGATACTTTGTTGGAACAGGCTGAGTCTTATAAGCGCATGGGACAGTATGTCGAGCCGGAAAGCGAGAGCGCTTACAAGATGGTCCAGGAAGTTTTAAAAATCGACGCGCAGAATACTAGAGCTAAAACAATGCTCATTGAAATGGCAGCCTTGTCTATTTATCACGGTGATGTAGCCAAAACTCAGCTTAAGCGTGAGGAGATGCACAAGTATTACAATACGGCAGAAATGCTAGGTGTAGATCCAGCATTCGTTGAACCGCGTTATCGTGGCAGCGATCTGATTGGTAAGTCCAATTCGGATATTGTAATAGTTAGCAAAGGAAAAGATGAATCTTCTGCGGCAAAAACATCTGATAAGTATTTAGATACCGAGGAGATTAAGAAGAGAGTTAAGGCGTTAGAAGTTCGCTTAGGATCTCCTGATGCTGTTGCTAATAAGAAGTTAATTACTGTGGATACGGCAAATTAAGTCGACCCGGCAAAAAGACAAGTGAATTGTAAGCATGCGTAGCGATATTTTAATTGTCGTTGCAGCGGTTGTTACCGCTTGTCTTTACTTACTCCTTGGTCTCCCCATCGTTTCGCCTCAACAGTTGTTCAGCGAAAGAATAATTAATGCTTTAAGCATGTACTTTTATGCGCTGCCGGTAATGTTTTTATTGTTTCGCTTACGTGACATAAGAAAAGCGCTGCGTGGCAAAACCACTATTTGCTGGAAAGAAACCGTAGTCGATTTCCACCGGCAGTTTCTCAGCGTAAAAAATATCTTTATTGATTTAAAGCTTATTTTTTCCGTAGTTGTCTTGTTTGTTCTGGTTATTTATCTACGCCATCTCATACCTTTTATTAACGAGCGCATATATGATCAATGGTTGGATTACGGTGAGAGCTTGTTGTTCGGAACAACGTTGGCAGAAAAGCTAGTGACTTCATTCGATAGTAAGTTTGCTTATTGGTATGCCCAGAGCTACTTTTTGTACTATCCTTATATGTCGTTGCTGCTATTTTTCTTTATTATGCAGCGCAATCGCCATGCAGCGGAAGCTTTCTTCCTGGGTTTTTATTTACTTTGGTTTATTGGGTTGGGGCTTACTTATTTATTGCCAACGCTTGGTCCCTGCTACATGAACCCGGATCTATTTTTATCACTGCCCAAAAACGCAGTTACCGATATGCAAAATACTTTATGGCAGATGCGAGAACTTGTAATTTCGGGGGCAGATATGAGACAAGGTGTTAATTTAATAACAGCTTTTCCGAGTCTACATGTCGCTGTGCTTACTTGGGGCAGTCTTTGCTTAAATCGCTACTCGAATATTTTAGGTGTCATTTCCTGGTTTTGCTGGGTGCTTACTATGTTTAGTACGCTGTATTTTGGTTGGCATTATTTAATTGATAACTTAGTCGCTGTGATTATGGCAGCGACTCTCTATAGGTTGGGATTTGCTCGGGTAAAACTAAATCAACCTAAAAAAATCAGTCGAGGTGAGGACTACCTAAAGAGAATGACTGAGTTTTTTAGTTGAAAAAACGGCTACTGTTGTTTTTAGAACTAATGAAAGTAAAATTTGAAATAATCGATTATCTAGAATTATCACTTTGGATTGTGACCGCCGCTATTTTTGCCAATAAGCAATTAATTGATTTGGATTTGGCCTGGCATTTAGCTGGTGGATTATATATGCTCGAGCGAGGTGATGTCCCAGCTGCTGATCCATTTTTGATTGGCGCGCCTTTCTGGTGGAACTATTCCTGGTTGTTTCAGTTGGCCCTTATTCCTTTTTTTAAGTTGGGCGGTTTTGTCGCTGTTCAGATTGTTCAGATTCTGTTGGTGATATTTTTGACACAGGCCATTTTTTTATTAGTACATTTTTGCGCAGTAAAAGATACTATTAGTCAGTCGTTTCGTTATGGTCGATTGATTGCTTTTATTCTAGCACTTTTTATGGTCTATCCGATTGCTTATTTGCGCCCGCAATTAATTAGTATGCTATTTTTCTGTTGGCTATTGTATTGGGCGGAGACAGGTAAATTAAATTTATTTAAAAGTATTCTGCTTGTCGTTTTCTGGAGCAATATTCATGTTTATTGGTTACTAGTTCCCTGTGTCTATTTTGCTTATCTTGTGTTTCCTCTAATGCTGAGGCGGCAAAGTGTAATAATGCCATGCTTGCACTTGCTTCTTATTAGCTCGGCCGCTTTAATAAGTCCTTACGGAATAGAAAACATAGTTGGTGTTTATAAATATTTATTTGATCATGCTGAAGCGTATAGCATGATTAATGAGTTTCAGCCTATTTCGCCAAGTCAGGGAATTTCGTTTTGGATATATTGCGTGGCCTTGGCTGGCGTTGCTTTTAGATATAAAAAAGCTTTTACTTTGGCGAATGCGCCATCGCTGCTTTTATTTTGTGTATTTGGCGCTCTTGCCGCTTATCGCATGAAATATCTTCCCATTTTTGGGTTGAGCGTGGCGGTTTTGTATGCTCGATTACTTGCTCCTGAGACTCTGAATTGCGAGCAGCTATCTATTAAACAACTGCCCATTTGGTGTAGTCGAGCTTTGAGCGTAATTATTTTTGTTATTTTTGCTTTGCTTTGTTTAACTCAACAACGAGATTCCATGGTCATCGGTGAAGATAAAGCTGAACTTTTAAAGATAAGCCAAATGATTGTCGAAACTGAACAAGATTATCAGGGGGTGCTAAGAATCTTAACCCATTTTGATAATGGGGGTTGGGTGGATTTGGGATTATTTTTAGCTAAACAGGAAAATAACGCTAAGGTAGACGCTCGTATATTTGTTGATGGCCGAACATTGGTAGCCGGCGCTGAGCGTTTACGTGACTTTGATGACCTGCGTCTTAAAAAAAATAATTGGCAGGATGTTCTTAAACGCTGGCAATTTGCCTACGCAGTATTGTCGAAGAATAATTCTATAACCGAGATAATAAGCGAAGATCAGCTTGTTCCTCGTTGGCAAAAGTTATGGAGTAGCGAAAATTGGGTTGTTTTTACCGCACACAAAAACTAAGTTGAGCGGTGCTTTACTAGATAATACTATTTTTGTGTGCGGTATAGAGGAAACCAAGGATGCTTTCCTCGAGGGCGAAACCCCGATTCGCCTCCGAAAATGCTCTTAACGAAGCCATGGATAGCTGAATTAAGAGCAGAACAAAAATATACCATTACCTTAGGACAAAGATAGAAAGCATTTATGCTTTTCAGCTCAAAAGTTAATTTAGTTTTTGGTAATGCTATATCGCCGTGGAGTAGCGGGAGAGCTTTCTGATTGAAAGTTTACTTAGCCAATTATCTATCTGAGAGCCGAAACAACCAAAAAGTCTCGTCATTAGGCAACTGAAGATATTTCAATTTTATCACCAATCTGGGTGCGAGATGCCATGATTGTGCCGGTGGGTAATTCGATCACATATGAAGCGCCATGGAAGTGGCCACTGATGGACCAAGGTGCCAAAGACTCAACTTGGCCTAAAACGATATTTTCTGAACTGCAGAAAATTGCATCAATGCTAAATAACATCCCAAACATATGGACTTGTTTACATTGGGTGATGATTAATGCCTCACCCTGAACCAACGACTTTCTCCCCAATAAACCCCGAAAACGACTAATGAAATTATTAGCAATGTCTGCTTTGTCTGCAAGCTTCAACCCCGAACTCTTATTGATGATTTCGTTCATTTTTCAACCAGGTGAATTTAAGCATCCACTTAGGACAATAATAAATTCCTTAAGTGCACCTTGCGCCGTGCCTCGTTCATAACATGAAGGAACTAAGCTGCCTGCTAACATAGCCACAACATAGAGGCAAGCTAAGGTTATTTTTAAGTATTGTTTTAGACAAGTTCTTTTAAAGATCAAAAGAAAAGATTGGTGGAATAGATTAACCCGGTAGCGATCTAGCGAGATAATCTATTGGTAGTTTGATAACGCGAATTCCTTCATGGGAATTTATCTGCGCCATTGTAAGGATGCCCCAGAAGGCATTTTTTTGAGACGCAGATAGAAAGGGGAATAGTTAATCTATCCCGAAGTGTTAGAGCTCTCAATGGTTATTTGTCTTGTGAAGAATTACGGTAACGCAGCAAAAGGGGTAAGATATGAGCGTAAAACCTAAAGCTAAAGCCAGTTCGGCTAAGAGCAACGTTGTTTATTTGAAGACGCCTAAAAAAACGAACCGTAGGCCGAAAGTAAAGGCCGCAATCTCGACCAAGACGCAAAAGAAAGCAAAAAAAGTAATTCGAGATATCAATTATTTTCAGAATTTAATTATTTCTCATCAAGATCATGGTATGAAACTCGCCTGGCGTTTTCTTAAAGTATGGCAAGTGCGGATGCATATCGAAGAGATTCGCAGTTTAGTTGGGTTAGCTCTGGTTGAAGCGGCCACGCGTTTTGATCCGGAAAAAGAAGTGGCATTCAGTACATTTTTCTTTTATCATTTGCGCGGAATTCTCTTAAAGGAAATCACGCGTCTCGTTCATGATAGTAAGAACTGTGAATATTTACCAGGCAGTGCTTTTACAATCAGTGATGAAGTAGCTGAGGCGATGGGCGCTCCTGTCCTGGCTGCGGCTGCAGCAGAAAGCAGTATTCCTGATGTTATTTTGCAGGAAAAAGAGATAGCACGATGTTGCTGGAAGGCATGCGCTTCGCTTGATTTATTGGAAAAAGAGGTTATCTATCGCCACTTTGTCGACGATCAATCAATCAAAGAGATTGCTAAGGAACTTCATTACTGCCGTTGTCATATCTCGCGCGTTAAAAGTAATGCCATTAAAAAACTTAAACGTGCTATTGGGCGATCAAGTGCGGTAGCTGAGCTTTTTAATGCTCCAAAGCTTACCAACGCTAAAGCTGTTAATATAAATGAACTGAAAGTAGCTCACTATAGTGGTGGGCGGGGTCGTAGAAAAGATGAAAGAGCGAATATCGAATTACTATCTGCTCGTAAACTTACGCCAACGCCTATTAATCTAAAGAATTTTACCGAATACAAGAAGTAAGTTGGACTTATGATTGAGCTTTTGCCCTGATTTCGCTATAGCTGTCTGAGATAAATTATAGATACTAATTAGTGTTTTTCATGGCCAGACTGGATATAGCAATTGATCCGATTAAGAAGTTCGCCTCTTTCTCAGGCCTGGGAACTTTTGAAGCTAAAGAGGAAATAAAAAAACTCGGTCGTGCGCGTTGGAACTCAATAAAAAAAAGCTGGGATGTGGTCGAGCTCTCGGTTAATAGGGCGCAGCTATCCGAATTATTCCCGGATAGCAATATTATTGAAATTGCGTCTGATGAAGGCGATGTCTCAGCAACAATAGAATCCCCCTCTGCAGATTCCGGCGCCGTGCTACCCGCAAGCTATACAGTTTCACAGTTTATTTTTAGAGCCAGAGATGCTCTCAAGCAAGCATTTCCTGCGGCAACCTTTGTCTGTGGTAAAATAAGTAGTGTTAAAGATAGTTCCGGCCGACTATTCATTGAACTTTCGGATCTTGAGCGCGAGGATGAGCGTATCAGCTGTGTTATCTGGCGCGATGCTGACAAGCTCTGCGAACCACTAATTAAGCTAGGTTTTAAGCTAGAAAATAATCTGCAAGTAATGTTTAAAGTCTTGGTCGAGGTAAACAAGCGCGATGCGCGGATAAGCCTTAATATTTTAGGAGTAGTGTCCGAGTATACGATCGCCAAATTACAAGCATTGCGCGAACAAACGAATCAGAAGTTAAAGAGCGAAGGTTTATTCGGTAAAAATAAAGAATTATCTTTGCCTTTTTTGCCAAAAAGATTGGGGATACTGACTAGTGGTGGTGGCACAGTAATCAACGACTTTATGTCCGGCTTGGAGGAGGCTAATTTCGGCTATGAATTGTTCTGGGTAAAGGTAAATGTTCAAGGGGAAAATGCTGCCAAAAAAGTTCGGGCTGGTCTTAAGCAGCTTTTAATGAGCAAAGACTTAGATGCGATACTGATCTTTCGTGGTGGTGGCAGTCCTGCGGAGTTGGGTGTGTTTAATGATTATGATCTGGCTAGAGATATTTGTAACTGTCATTTACCTGTATTTTCGGCGATTGGTCATCAAGAGGATCAATGCTCTGTTCAAGATGTAAGTTTTTGCTCTTTTGGTGTACCTAAAGATCTTGGCCATTTTTTTGCTGAACTGGCTAATAACTTGCGCCGAGAGCTTAAACAGAGCGTGAGAATTATCCTGCAAGCTTCAGAGGCGCAGCTTTTAATGCTTACGCAGAAGATAAACATGTTTTCTGATGGTCTTAGGCAAAGAATCGCTGCCTTACTGCTTCAGAAAAAAAGTGAAATCGAATATTTATTGGTACTGCTGCCCACCTTGACAGCAAACTTGCTTAAGCAAAAAAAATTACAGATGGAAGCGGTACTGGGAACAATTAAGACCTGTAGCTTAGGTTTATGTAAGTTGAGAACTAGTTCTTTGCAGCTAATTACCACTGGAGCACATGCAGCTTTTCGTAGCCGTTTGGAAAATATTTCGACTGTATTTGAGCAAAACGTTGCCGAAGTCTTTCGTGAATCAGAAAAAATGTTAAGCTTGATGTCCGAGCGTTTGAATAATTTTCAGCTGGCCGTAACTAACCTTAGCCCGGAAGCGCAGCTGAAAAGGGGGTTTGCCATGATCAAAAAGGCAACTACTGAGCAAGTAATTACCCGTGGTAAAAATTTAAAAACTAACGATGCTGTAAGAATCATTTTTTATGATACAGAGAAAACAGCAGTTATTGATAAATAGGGGAACTATGGCCGAAAGTAAAAAAAATGCGATACGCGGATTTGAGGAGAATTACAAGAAACTTGAAAAACTAGCGCAGGAGCTGCAAGAGAATAATATTTCCATTGATGACCTTGTTCCACGGATGAAGGAAGCTGTGGAGTCAATTAAGATATGTAAAGAGATACTTAAGGAGACAAAAGCGCAGTTAACGGAAGTGAGCTCGGAGTTTTCAGAACTTAACGAGGCATAAGAGCTATTAGTTAAGTTTCTCTGATGTTTGAATGCGGCGATGGGCAATGTCTGTTACGACCATTAAGGTTTCATGAATACCGGCCAAGGATTCATTTTTCTTGATGTAACTTATATCATGATATTGGCGAAAACTATGTTTGCTTTTGTTCTTCCTATTTTCCGTTTGCATAACAATTGGCGGATGGTTTTTGCTTAAACTATCGAGAAATAAATCGCACTCTTCGCAAAGGTTTTCGTCAAGAACAACTACATTTGGTTTTATCTTTTCCAATAAGCTTAGGCCTTCAGTGGCATCTTGGGCATGAAATAGTTCTACAGGTGGAATCTGCTGAAGAACTTGAACCATACATTTACGGAATTGAAACGATGTTTCATCATCGTCAATGAAAAGAATGCGTGTTACTTCTTTGGTACTCATAAAAAAGCATCCTTACTGAGCAAACAAAGCAATGGGTTCCGTAAGCCTTACCAAGTGTAAACTTGGGACAAATAATAATTCTAAATACAACCAGCCGCCTCGGCGCTACCCGATCCGACTTAACTAAAAGGTCGGCAGGTTTCCCCTTTGGCTAAACTTTTTTTTGTTAAAATTTATATCTTTGGTGAAGCTAATCTTAAGCTTTCAATTGACAATCCATGTCTATTTTAAGGGATATTTTTAAGGGAGAATTCCGGTATTACTGGGCTTTTGGCTATAATGTAATCTTGGCAGTTTTAAGTTATTGAAATTATTAAATACCACCGATTGCTAATAGCCGTTACATGATAAATGCCCTCATTAAATAAGGCATCTAGCCTTTAATTGTTACTATTGCATTAATGAGGGAATAAAATTCGGCCCGTGATGTAGGTTTAGTGCTGATTAGTAACTTTTTATTATCCATTAGCGATTTTAGTTCTGGAGCATCTGTGTCTCCGGTGATGAGCATGATGGGAGTCGCTGAATCTGTAGCTTTCTTCAGTAATGGTAGAGACGTCCTATTTTTTAAGTGATAATCACTAATTACTAAATCAAATGGATATTGATTAAATAGCTCGAGAGCTTGTTCTAACTCCGTTGCACTACATACATCTGAGCTGCAATCATTAAGATAGCGTTTAATTGCAGTTTGGAAACCTAGATCATCGTCGAGTAGTAAAACCTTTCCTAAACTAGGAGCAGAAATCGAGCCGATGGACGGTTGCTCGTTCACTTGCGTCAGGCGAATACCAAAAGTTGAACCACCGCCTATTACGGGACGATAGAACATTTTTGCACCGTTAAGTTTGGCTAATATGTTACAGATGGTTAGCCCCAATCCCGAGCCAGAGCGTGATGCCACATTGCTTAATCGATTAATCTCGCCAAATAGATGGCTTTCCTCGCCGGCTGGCACCCCGATACCTGTATCACTAACAACAATTTCAAGCTGAGATCCTAGGGGTGTGCATCTAATGGTGATTATTCCCTGATCTGTATATTTAATGGCATTGGTGATGAGGTTTTTTATAATCCTTTTTAGGTGCAATAAGTCAAATTCCACAGTGAAATTTACTTGCTCGGGAAAGACAATACTTAAGTCATGGTTATCAACTTTTAACTCCGGTAATTGTTTAAGATTTTCTAAGACCGGAGCAAGCGCAATCTCTTTTTTCCTGGCGCTGAGAAGGCCCTGTTGATGTTTGGCATAATCTAAAATATTAGCAATCAATTCCGATTGGTCTTCTAGCGACGAATTGATTATTTGCAATAATCCAATTTGCTCTGAGGTTAATCGCCCATCCTCTGCGCCTTCCAAAAGTGAGTGTAGCGCCAACATGGCCGTGGCACCCGGAGATCTCAAATCATGGGAAAGGCCGATGAGGAAATGCTTCTCCGCTTCAGTTTGTTTCCGATCTTCAAATATTTTCTGGGCAGCGCTAAGTAGCCCGGCAGCGTGTTTAATTATTCCCTGAACCAATTCTTTTTGTTCATGTGAGAGCCCCAAGCAATCAGATTTGAGTCCGACCCAAAGAATGCTTTTATGGCGCTGGTTCGCAATCTCAATGTTATAAGAAAGTCCAATGCCGAAAGTCGAAAAATCAAAAAGGCTATGCTTGGCGGATTGGTAGCCGTGCCAATTCTCCTCTCTTAAACGATTATCCAGTATCCGATCGAAAGCCAATAAAATACTATTGCCGAGCGCCTTGGTGCTTTGACCACATATTTTTTTTATTTCGGCTTTTTTCGTTTCCGCAGAGAGCTCAATAATAGCCGTAGCAACAACGTCAGCGCCTATTTGACGGCGAATAAGCTCTAATGCTTCTACTGTCACCTCCTGGACATTAGCAAGGTTTTCTGAAACGCGAGCGCTTAATTTTACAACCTCGTCGATAGTTTTTTGCTGGTCATTATTAAGGCGCTGGCTTTGATTATGCGCAAAAAATGTCTGCGCAATTTGTCCGATTCGTTTATTTTTAAGTTTATTCAGCGAATAATTGTGTTGTCCGCGTATTTGATCCCGCAGTATAGCATGAAGTATGGAAATGTCGCTTTGTTGGCGTCGATAGAACCAATAAGTCAGAATTGCTATCAGCGCACTGATAAGAGAGATAATCATCCCGGTGCTGCCAGAAAAGGCAGTGTTTAGCTTATTCAGTAATTCAGCTGCCATATTGGCTTCGATTTGATTCACTTTTTTGTAATATATTTTTACACCAGGCAAAAAGAACAGCGGGTGACTGCTGTTTATTAACAAAACCATCAACCCCTAAATTAATCAGCTGGGCTTCTAAGTCATTATCGCAATCCGAAGTGAGCATGAGTATCGGGGCGCGTTTTCGCCTACTGCATAACTCCTTGGCAAGCTCCCAACCATTAAGACCGGGCATGTGCACATCACTGATCACTAAATCGATGCTGCCATTATCTCTAAGCTCCTCCAAGGCTAGGCGGCTGTCGTTGTAGCAAGTAACTTGCCAGCCATGCTTAGTGATAATTTGCTTAAGTAGTTCAATATACCTTCGATCGTCATCAACGATAGCTAAATGCGGAGTCTTATTCTTGCTTTTTTTGTTGAGTTCTTCTGTGTCGATGGTGTTTTCGTCTTTAATGATTAACTCCAGAGGATAGGCAGTGCCATGAAAGCACCGTTGCAAAAAAAGATGACAGGATGGGTTTAATGAAGATGGAACTTCAGTTTCAAATTTGGAGCACATATACGCTTCTAACATATTAATTAGCTCAGAACTTAATTTCCCCTGGAATTTTCTAGAAGGGGTAATTATTTCATAACGATCATGATCAACCTTTCCAAAGGTAATCATTTGTCCGCCGAGAGATAACGCGCTCTTGGCCAAAATCTCCAGAGCCTTAATAAGCGTTTCTTCAGCAGGGTTAAATTCACTCTTTTCTTGATATGTCTCCCAGGATTTTTCAATTATTGCGTGTGAACAGATTATTACCGGTATTTTGTGCTGGCGATACATGTTTAAATCCAGAGCATAAGGATTGGAACAAGCTAACGAGTAGCCATTGTCGCGGGCCTGTGGAATAATCCCGTGGCGTGTCAATTTGTCAGCAGAATAGCCAGTCATGACAATTAAGCTTTTATCAGGAATATTCAAAACATCTGTCGTATCGAGTTTTAATAACGCTGCTATTTTATGGATGAGCTTTTGTTCCGGAATAAGCAAAGCAGATGAAATTTGGGAAAATAGTTGAGGATCACGTAGGTTTTTACCTTGGCAACACCTTATATCTTTCTTTAAAGTTTTCGCCAGGGCTTGCTCGAAAGTTAACTGCTTTTGTTTGAAAAAACTAAACATATTTACCTCGTATAGCTGCTGACGTAAATTTCTTGAACAGCTTGTGCGATCATAGTTATACCGAGCATTTTTTGCGTCAAATATGGACTTATTGAACGCGATGGAGTGCTTAGGGCAGCTACAAACAAGACTGTCTGCGAAAAGTAGGATAGACCGGTGTTGTTTTCGCTATTGTTGCTTTGGACAACAGCATAGGAGGAAAAAGCCCCTGTGGCACTGTTAATGTGTTTCTGTATATGTTTTTCTACAAGCTTGCATGCTTCAACATCGCTATCGCAAGGAATTAATTGCTTAACGCCGCTTTGTATGCCGCTGTTAGGATCGATGTCGATAGCAATTGCCGCCACGGCTAGTTTGATATCATGCTGTTGTCTTTTGTTGATGATCGATTGGTAGGGCCAGAGATTAGCTATAATTTTACTTTCCATTCCTTGAAGTAGCACCTTTAAAGCAATAATCTCTGTATCGGTCTCATCATCAGAGCTTGGGGCGGAAAGCGATTTTCTATATTCAGTTAGGCTGCCCCTAAGAATGTCATTAAGCGCTGCTTGATCAGTGGCGCGCAGTGCTGCATCTGTGCCGACAAAAAAGAGCATGGCTGCAAGTGGAACAAAAAGAGCCATTTCCAGGATGGCGCTACCTTTGGTCATTGTTTTATTCATAGCTTCTAACCGCCACTTGATTAAATTTAGAGATAATTAGGGGAAGAATTTTACTTATTAAGTCATTTTCATTCGCGGGATCATAAAGGTATATGCCTGTGGCGGACGCTAGTTTTTCCTTCAATGCTGCATATTCAATATCTAAACGATCACGATGAGCATCATCTAGCCTGTTATGACGAAAGGTAATGATGTGAAGTTCTATCTGTAAATCGTTTAAAGTTTTGATTTGATTTGCGGTTAAATAGCTATCCAGGCCCAGTAGATAATCACTGAGAATAATTATTTTTTTGTGAGCAACAGACTGAAGATTGCCACGATTGATTATGCCCGCATCTTCCTTATTATCTGCTGAAAGCAGATCAAATATACCGGCATTAATGCCGGCGCTAATATTTGGTATGCTCTGTTTAGCTGATTTTGCACTATCAAAATAAATTGCCTCACGTAACGGTAGTGAAGCGTAATATTGATCGGTAACTATTTCAGGTAAAAGCGAAAGCGTATTTCCATAAGAAGAACTTTCCAAGTTGAGTAAATTACTGCGACTCCTGCCTGAAAATTTATCAGGCCAAAGATCGTAAGAAGACTCGTTGGTGCAGAGTGGGAGAGCGAACTGCATGCAGACAAGGCTGGATGAAAGATAGCTCATCTCTTCCCATGAGGCTCTTCCTTGTATAGTAGTGCCAAATCCAGCTGGGGTTAGGTTGTCGTTACTTTGCGGATGAATAAAACGAATCGTGTCATACTGTCTTAGATGGTTATTTCCTGGAGTCAGAATTACGGAAAGGCGGTTTAACGGATGAGCGCTAAGTCTATCTGTTAAATTTATTGTTACTCGTTTTAGCGTGGAGAATGCCGGATTAAAACAACTCTGTGTGGCTAACCGTGCTCCATCTGGTGTCCAATATTTACTCCAGCTCTCGCCCGTTCCGAGAAAGTTAGTGGAATCAGAAGGGGCACTGTAGCAACGAAAAAGATCAGCCGCCGGCCAGCTGTTATTGTCTCCCCAAGGAGCGCCGTTTGGGCGTAGAGTATAACCATCGGACATAATTATCACATAATCGCCGGGAACTATTTGCGCTATAGTGCTTCGTTCTATACTGAAGCTAGAGGAATGTTTAAGACTAAGTCGGTTTAATAGTGTGCTTAATGTATCTTTGTATTTTGCGCTTAAAGTTATTTGGACAGCGCTTCCGGAAATATTACCGGGAAACGCAACGCCAGCTTTAAAATTTTCTAAGTGTGGCAGCTGTTGGGCCAGGGCTGCGGATTTGGCCTGAACAAAGCTTTGAATATTATCTTTGCCGGGCAAAAGAGCAGCGGATTGCTGAGCTAAAGTCGAGGACTCGTTTTGTAAAATATCTCTGGCGGCATTCCAATTGGCTACATCAATAACTAAAAAAACCAGAGAAAGAATAAAAGGCAAGAGCGCCGCATAAAGAGCAATATGACCACTATTTGCCTGTGAGCGTTTCATTTATTTGCTGCCGTTATAATGAAGCGTGTTGATATTACTCGTCGGAGTCGAAATCGTCTGCCTGCTAACTTTTAGGGAATCATTAAGGTTTAAAAGTGGTATTGCCGGAACTGCGGCGACCAATAACATCAAACCAATCACTGAAAAGAAAACAGGGAAGACGACCATATTTTCCAAACGTTTGACCCTCGTCTCAACAGATAGCTTCCATTCGCTATGTGCATGTTCGCTAAGGCTGCGCAGCGATGGTATTAGTTCGCCACCTTCGGAGTTGGCAATGTCCAAATGCATTAATACGTGGCGGAGAACTTTGATATTAACCGCATCCGCGATTAGCTCCAGGGCTTTGTTGAAAGGCATACCGTGAGCGGAGAGCTGATAAACCATAGCAAAGATCATTTTTACCGGATTGGATTTTGCTTCCGTAGTGGAAACAACTTTTTCAATAGCGGGGAAAACTCCTAGTCCCGCTTCCACTAGCAGAATGATATCTTCTAGGAAGAGCGGTATTTGAAAGAGAATTTTGCGTTGAAAATTATTGGTAGCGCTTTTGAGAAAACTTACCCAAATAAGAGCGCCTAGATATAGCCCGATGAAGCTGCCGATCATGGCGCCAATTAATGCCGAGCGCTGATAGCCCAAAATAGCGCCGCCTATAATAGAACTAGCATAGATCAACATGGTGATTAGTTCCGCTTGTCGCTGCGATTCTGCCGTCATGAAACCGGCCTTGCCATAACGACCACGTAAACGAGCGATGACCTGTTCTGTCTGCTGCCAATTGATAGGAACGCTGACCACATCTGTTTCTTCTTCACAGCTACCCAGGGCAGTTAGGCGTTCAGATATTTCGAGCTGTGCTCTTTGTTGCCGCCAGAGATAGATAACTAGTAGAGCGGTCAATATGGCGATGATCAGAGTTTGTATTATCATGGCTTAAATGCACTCAGTTTTCTTAATAACACATAATTGGCTATGATAATTGTGGCGCCTAGGGAAGCGAGTAGATTGGCGGTAGGGTGATGAAGAATCAACTCCCAATAATCGGCTGAACGTAAAGAAACCATCAGGATTAGTAACGGCGTGACAGCCAAAAGGAAGTTTGCTGTCATACGCATAGAGGATGTGCTTACCTTAGCGCTGCCGATTAATATGGATCGATCACGACTGACCATTGACAGCCGCTGCAATGTTGGAACAAAGCGCCCGCCATGTTCAGAAACCAATAAGAAAGCTGAACGGAAAAGATCTAGTTCGGGAAGGCGAATGGAGCGAGCAAACTCGCTGATTGCTATCTCTTTGGCTACTCCGACTGTAATTTTATGTAGCAGTATTTCTATTTCTTTGCGGGCTAGGCTTGCTGGCGGTAGCAGCATAACTGCCCGTTCAAAAGCTAAATGCACAGTGTGCCCCGCTTTCATACTAGAGGCGGTAGCTAATAGGACAGAGGGATAATCTGCCAAAAATTCATCAGCACGTTTCTCTGCTAATTTATTTAAATAGGCAAAAGGAATCATGCCACAAAGTCCAAAAACGATCGGCAAAAAATAGATCGAGAGAGCGAAGTGCGCTAAATAAGCTCCGCTGAACCCCAATAAGAGGGCGGTGCTGATAACTGCCAGAGCGGGAAGATTTAGTCCGGATTGTAGAATTAACGAACGGATAAACTTTTCTTGCGATTGATTGCTACTGATTATGACCTCGTTGGGAACTTCTGTGTGCCAGCTAACACTACTTGTCGCATTTTCTCCCATTAGCGCTTCTGTCCTAGCGCGCGCTGTCGGAGAAGCCAGTAATGAATCAAGACCTAGTGACATGTTAGTTCTCGCCTATTTGGTTTTCGGCTACCATATAATTTCCAGGCAGTGGTAAATTGATCCCTTTTGCTTTAAGTAAACTAGCAAACTGGCTGATGCCGCCATCGCGAAGCCAGGCCGGGGATTCTTTGTAGTGTCTATAAGAGAACATCGGTGAAACCTGAACCACTCCATCAGAAGAAGAACCGATTTCTACAACCTCCATAATACGTCTCTTTCTTGTTTCTTTGTCTAAGCCCAGATAAACAACTACGGAAATGGCATTAGCTATTTGGCGCCTAATGTTTTCCGTTGAGATATTGCCTTGTGCGCGCGCTAGAAAGAGTTCTAAACGGGAGATCGCATCTTTGGCACTACGGGCATGCAACGTGGAAATACCAGCGTGACCGGAAGCACAAACATCTATAAAGGCTTCCGCTGCCTCGGCTGAGCGCATTTCCCCAAGAATGATACGATTCATGGCCATACGCATGCCGGTGTGAATAGCTTGCGCTGGCGAAATACGGCCCACGCCCTCGGTGTTTGCTTCGCGAGTTAGCAAAGTGCGCACGAAATTACGGTTGAGGACGATCTCGTTAGTGTCTTCGATAATCAGAATAGCTTCCTGCTCGTCCATTTCCTGAGCCAGGGCACGAACTAATGTGGTTTTTCCTGTACCAACCTCACCGGCGAGGAGGATAGAGTGTTTGCCGGTGGAAATTACTGTGCCAAGGTATTTTAAAACCAAATCCGGTGCTAAACCCAGTCCAGCCAGAGAATCAAGGGAAATATGCTTATGGCGTGAGATACGCATAGTGAGCATGGGACCTGAACCCGGAGGAGAAAATGATTCATGAGTTACGCAAGCGCGGATGTTTTGCTCTGGTGCGGCATCGACGACCGGTGTCGCTACTGTGCAAGCCTTACCGCAACGCTTGAGCAGGTTTTCGATAAATGACTTGTAGGTCTCATGGTCAGGAAAACTGATATCGGTCTGCACGTTCCCGCGACCCATTTGCACACTGATATCCTTATAGGAGCGTATAATGATGTCATTGATATCGGAATTATTAATCAGCGGCGTGAGAATATCGTAATTGTCCAAAGAAGAAGAAAGGGAAGCTAAAATGTGCTGTCGTTCGTGGTTTGTCAGCTCCTCGCCTGAGCTATTTTCGACGAGCTTGACCAGGTTGGCTAAATCTTCGACATCGGGATTACTGCTGCTGGCAACCAGGGCAGACTGCTGACCCATACGTTTACGACACTCTTTAACTATATACTTAGCAGATGTTGTTAGCTGCTCCTGCTGGCTGTGTGCGCTAATTGCTGAGCTTGCTACCAGTTTCGATCCTTGATTATAGAAGGAGCTCTTAATGCTTTCAGCAGAGATGTAATTAACAGCGTCTTTCATATATTAGTTTGCCTTATTTTGCTCTGATTGTTCTGACTGTTTTAACCATTCTGAACTTTCAGTAAGCACATATTTTTTGCCATCGGGGCCTTGAGCGTGACCTCGAATAAGTGGCTTTTTCGTGTCAATTGGCTTAGAGCTGCCCAGCAGGCGCCGCTGATCCATATCTGTTGCCAGGGTAGGTTTTTGATCACCAATACCACGCAGTGAAAAGGTCAGTTTACCGACACTGGTTGCCGTCTTGATTTTTAGAGCATCCTCCTGGTTAACCAATAAGGTAACAGTGTTCGGCGCTTGGGGGGCCGTAGCGCCAACGTCTCCGGAAGCAGCTGAGCGCCCGGCGGAAAGTATCCTGATGTTTTCAGCAATAACTCTGGTTTCTAAACCCACACTTACGTCAGGGGAATTTTTAATAACAATGACATCAACATAATTTCCGGAACGGGCCCAGCCTTCAACTGCCGACTCGGCATCAACTTTTACTGTAATTGCACGCATTCCTTCCGGTATCCCTTCAACGACAGCATTGCTGTCTTGTGCGGCCGTGCTAATTGCCGCCTGTGGTAGCGGTAAATATTTGGGAAGAGAAGTAAGCGCACTAGAGTTTTTTATGAGTTCTAAATCAATGACATACTCGGCGCTAACTCGAGAAGCTGGCCACTTTATCGAAACAAACTCCACATCTTTAAGCTTCTCTCCCTTAGCTACATTTCTCACCGGCACTGGTATAGAAACAGTTTCGTCACTTACCGTTACTGTCGCCGGAGGTGTCGCCGCAGCTACCTGAGGTCGGCTTTTAACTATCAACGTCACTGAAACGATAGCTACTATTATTAACAATAATATCACAATGTTGTTTGTCGATGACTTTCGTTTAATCCGCCGTGGTTTTTGTTTTTGAGTACTCATAGTGTCCCCTGAATTACTAATTTGATAGAAACGGACGCGATTGCCATTTCCTAAGTTCGTAGCGGACCGCGCCATTTTCTCGCTATTGCTCTCCTTAGTTAGCTCCTGTGCTTCCAGCGTTAGCAGCATTTGTTGCCTGATCCTGAAGAGCCTGCGGATTGAAAGTCTTAAAGTGCTCGCCAAGGTTGCCATAGAATCCGCCTAATCCGGCAGCTAAACCGACAACGGCGCCGATAAAAAGGATTTGCTCAAGGGACAGGCTGCCGCGTTCGTTTTTCTTGTTTTTCAAGTTACGTGTTTTCATGTTTTTACTCCTATTTGTTGTTAGTAATTACGGGTTGCTCTTGAAAATTATTACTGTAGGTTGATATATGCTGAATACCGATAATAATGCCGCTTAAAGCAAGTATCGCGCCGGCAGTGAGTAGTAGATGCTCTAATGCTAAATGGCCGGATTGCTTTTTGAGTTTTGCTTTTATCATTTTCTTGCTCCCAATGTTTCGGGTAGTTCGAAAAGCTCGCTGTTACTATGTATGGCGCTGCTCTCCGCCGGGTTACGGCGAGCACTAAGGCTTACCGGTTGCAGTGTCTCCTGCTGTTCATTGGGTCGGGAGATGGTTATACCGGCAGCCAGTGGTCGACCAGAATTTAAGGCGCCGAAATATGGAATGGCCGCCGGGGTTTTCTTAGGGGCTGTTGTCTTGGAGTAGCCAAGTAGTTTGGGTAGCCATGTTTTTACTTGCCCATTATTTTCTTTGGTAACGTAACCGCATGTTTGGTGGAGAATGTTTTCCAGAGTGGCTTGGGTTCGGGCACAACTTTCGGTATAGAATGTGTTGCTTGTCCCCATCCAACGCGAGCCTCGAGCATCAAAAGCTAAGTCCGGAAGAGTAGTCATGGATTCATGGAAATTAGCGTTGGCATATAAGAAGTCGATGATGTCTTCATGATTAAGACCTTGTTTATGCATCATATTAAAAAGAATTTTGATAGCGAAGGAACCAGGAATTTCCGCTATTTGTGTCAGTCTCGAATTTAATAGGTGCACCGATGCCGGGTCATTGGAAGTAATGATTAGAGTGCTATCGGATCGACTGATCAAAGCATAAGGTAATATGCCTTCGACGTTAGCTATATCCACGAGTACTAGGTCATAACGACGCTGTAATTCTTCAACAATGGCTAAAGTTAACTCAAATCTGTCGGCATCGCGTAGCCAAAAATCGCGGATCTCAACGCCTCCGGTGGGTGGTAATAGTGCCGTAATTTTATTCGGGGCGATGGTTAATAAATGCTCAACTGTCGTTGGATCCGGATGTCTATTGTCGCTTAATATCGAGGTATATTCCGATGAGTTCCAACGTGGGGTGGCTAAGTAGTGCAGTAGTGAAGCAAGTGGAGAGAGATCAATGACGACGGAAGATTTGCCCAGCGATTGTGCTGCATGGGCCAGAGCTGCAGTAATGGAAGTGGCGCCAATTCCTCCCTTAGCTCCGACTACCGGGATCAGTAATCCATGTCGATTTTCCGAGGCACTGGTTTGAAACCTGGAAAGCTTATGGATGACACGTAAAGAGTTTTCTTCTGTAGAAAATATTTCCGTTGTATAAGGTTCAAATCGCTTAAGATTGCGAAAAGTAAACAATTCCGGCTCCAAGAAAACAATTAAAGGTAAAGCCGGAATCAACTTAGAAAGTTCGCGCAGAAGAAATAGACTATTATCCAAAGTGTCTTCGTTCGGTTGAAATACGGCTACGTCCGGAAGAGAATTGACCATCAATTCTTCCTTGCCTGATGTGTAAGCGTTCGCCATTGTGATGTGACCGACCGCGTCACGGCAGGACTCAAATAGCGAGTCGATAAATATTTTTAAATTGCTGCGAGCAGCTGGATGTAGATCAACACAAGCAATACGCATAAAGTCCCTCGTGAATTTGTTTTGATTTGGCCTTGGGTGCGAATATGTGTATAAATGCCAATAAATTTATCAGTATTTTTTTGTAAGCATTCTCTTGACAAAAAAAGTGCGGAATATATACACGGGTTTTTATACCTAGTAAAGAGCTAGAGAATAAAATTTTATTAATATGCTTCAGAGACCGCCACATATTCTTCAATATATAAAGTATGTTAGCGTCATTTTGACTATTTTTAGCCATTTTACTGGAATATCCCCTTCTCGGGCAGATTTTGGGGTCAAAGATGCGGAAAAGCTGCAAATTGATGGCCTTACCTTTTCCTGTGGCGGCTGCACTATTTACCGCGAGAACTTTTGCAAGCTGAGGGCTAATGGTGAAAGTGTTGCTCTGCCCTGTTCCCCCGATGCTCGTAGCATGCTTTTGCAACAGACAGCGCAAGGTAATTACAACGGTTCGGCTCCCAACAAAGATGAGCTGCTGAAATTCCTGCTTAAGCTTCCTAAGGAGCGGAGTGATGCTAAAAACGCGCTCCAGCTTCTCTTGCGCACTAGCGATGGTGAAGCTGTGCTGAAAAAAGAAACCTGGTTTATCCTTTCTCATTATAGCGATTTGCTTAACGATCTTTTGCTGGCCGAGGTTGGAGAGGATGATTTTTGGCTGCTTGTGGCAGCTACTCCGACTAAGGATAGTAGCGAAGAGCAGCTGAGTTTGCGCTTGTCTGTTATGGATAAAATTCCTCAAGCCGGATTGCAGCCTTTGATTATGTCTTTGGCTTTTGATTTTGATATAGATGCTAGCTTTTTGGATAGAGCGCGACGCATAGCTGATCAGGGCAATTATCGATCCGCCCAAGGGCTTAAATATACACTTGATTATATCGATAGCTGTTCCGGTGCATACGTGGAGATCTCGAAGGCTGTATCGTGTGAGCAACGGCTTCTCGGCGCCGATCTTTGGCAGGAATACCTTAGCAAAGGCACTTTGCGCCAAGCAATTAGGGCTTTGCGGCAGAAAAAAATGACAACTACAGACTGGATTAAGTATGTAGCTGAGGTTGTTCCGGAACAAAGAATGACGGCTGAGGTGGTTAATCTTACTGTCGCGGCTTTTCGCAGGGAACTTAAAGGCAAACCTACCGAGGTTCTTTTTCCATCGGCTAAAGTTGAAAAACTTTTTGAAATACTTCAGGAAAAGGACAGGAGTTTTAGTGATTTTGTGCGTGGGCAAAAGAAGACAGGTGTTTCTACGACAATTATCGTGATAGTTGCTGTGCCTCTTATTATTTTGTTTGTTGGTTCCGGATGGGCCTTGCTCTTTTGGATTCGACGTCGCCGCGAACTGAATAGTTTCAATAATGATCCTTTTGTTGCGGACTATGCTGAGCTTAAGGATCTGCTTCAATACTTTTCGGTAGATATTAATGCTACAAGCGATGAACTTGCTAAAAGCTTTCGCGTTTTGGCAAAAGAGGTGCATCCCGATAGAGATCTCGCAAACGGTGAAAAATTTGCTAAACTTAAGAAAAAACACGACAGAGCGCGTGAGCTTCTGGACAAATTCCATTCTGCGTAGCAATTCTGACATATCTTCTCTCATTGTATGTTTACTTCCCCCGGAAACGGCCGAGATAGGGCAAGACCAATGCCAGTTGATTAGTGAGGCGTTAAACGTGTGATTTTATTTGATTGAAGGCTGTGAAGGTTATTAGCGGCTTGAGCAATATGAGTTAATTTGAAACAATTCCTGTGTCGTCTTGCCTCAAGCCCTGAGTGCCTGCTGCTCTAAGAATAATACCTCAGAAAGATAGGCGGCACCTTTTTGGTTAGCAGGATTTATTTTTAATAGCTCAGTAAGGATTTGCTTGGCTGTGTCCAGACTCTTTTGAGCAATAGCTACGCGGACGCGTTCCAAAGCGGGTAGGATTTTTAAGTGGTTAATTTTGTTTGCCTTGAGTGCATATTGGTCAGCTTCCACATAATTATTTTGGCCATAACAGAGGCTGCTTAGTTTTAAATAGATATCAGTCAACTCGCCATCTGTGCCCAGATTATTTTGAAGCATGATATTAAGCGCTTCCAGAAAGTAACTTTTTGCTTCGCTAAGATTATTCGCGGCTAAATAACAGCACCCGAAATTATAACTTAAACGCCAGTCAATTTTGTTTTTATAAAGCAACTCATAGCCTTGGCAAAGCGTAATTGCTCGGGCAACAAGATTATGGAGTAAATCTAGATGCACACGTTGTAACATAAGCTCGGGATGCTGTGGGTATGCCTTCTCTAATTCTACGAGTACGGCATAAGCGCGGCTGGAATTAAGATCCGCCAGTAATTTTAAAAACAAAGTGATTAATTTATCCTCTTTTTTCCGACTGATAAACTCTAGGTCCATAACAATCCACGGGATAAGGCCGGCATTTTTTTCAAAGAAAAACCGCTGCTTTTCGTCACTCTCGAATTCGGATGAAAGTATCCAGTCCTCGGGAAAATCAAAGGTTCTGCGCAACTGGCAAATATTAGGCCTAAGCGTGGCTAAGCCTGGACCATGTATTTCATGGCAGAGAAGAACGAACTCATCAATGCCTTCGGCAAAAGCCAACAAGCAAATTGCTGCGGCCAATGCAATTTGTTCCTGAGGCGACATAATCAGATTATGAAGCAGCGCCGTCGTCTGCACAGAAGTCAAATTATTATCGAGAATGAAATTAGCTAGTCCCTGAGCGGCATTAGCACCAATAATTGCTTCGCTAAAATGTGGTGGCGGATAAATCAATCCGGTTAAATATAGATCGGGAGTTTGTCCAATTTGTTCCGCCGTAAAGTTCTTTGCATAATAGGCGGCACAAGAATTGGCTAGTTTACGGATAAACTCTTTTTCTTCAGCAGGACTAGGTAAACTGCGATTGTCTGGTGAGCAGATTGAGGCATCAGCCATTGCCGAAAGCAGAGTACTGAAAAACCCCCAGTCGTCAGCTAAGATTCGTTTTGTTCCGCGCGCAGAATTCACTAATCTTAAACCTTGCTCTAGCGCTGAACAAATAGTCTTTTCTAAAGTTAGCTCCAAACGGCCGGCGCTAGGGTGATCGCCAACAATAATTACGCCTTTTTCCGAGTGTGTGGAAACGGAGACATTTTTGACATACGACAACCAACATTCATGAACGATGACTGACAGATAAGAGGATAATCCGCGGAGATAGTTCTTCTGATTATCGCTGAGCGGTTTTAAGCGATAATAGCCCCTAGCTACACAAATAAGCAAATCGACGGTCGGCCAAGAATAATCAAGTTCCATGCTGCCAATGCCAGCAAATTGCTGTTGCCAAAAAGCGCGAAAAGTTTCTGCTTGCGCTAATGTAGTTTCCTCAATCATTAGTCGATCACCATGTTAACTTCAATAATATATCCTAATTCTGCCCATGCCTCATTGATCCACATAGAACGCGGAATTTTGGTTAGGCTTATCGTCGCTCGGGGCGCGTGTTGTAGTATCAACTTTTTATAATCACGTACCCAGTAGGTTCCTAGAAAGCTATATTTAGCTAACTTGATTCCTAGATGTTGGTTAGGATATTCCGGGTTCTCTAAGTGTAACTCCAGGAGGATAATGCTTTTGCGGCTAATTCTTATCATTTCCTTGATGACCTGAGATATTTCATTGTCATCCACATAAAGGAGAGCGGCTGAAGAATAAACTATATCAAATGATCGATCAGGGAGACCTTGAATATCAGTAGCGTCCCCCTGAATGATTTTGGCATTAGTAATCTTATTTTCTTTAATTACGACATTAGCTGCTTGAACTGTTTCCGGATTAATATCTATACCTAGAAATTGTGTCTGCGGTAAAAGTTTGGCTAATAGGTGGAAACTCTGACCATAGGCAGCTCCAATTTCTAAAACATTCCCAATGGGGAAATAGGAACAAAACTTCTCAGCAAATAGAGCACGTTCAGAACCAAAAAGCGGAGCGGTTTTCCTGCCTAAGCGCAACGATTGCTTGATCTGCTCTATTAGCCAGTATGTTCGCCAAGCGCCTTTCATCAATAACAGCCACAGCGCTTCGGGCACATTGTCCCGCGACCGGAGGAGCTTTTGAATTATCTTTTGCTGCACAACCATCCTATCAGGATAAGCTGAATTTCTCAGTTAGCTTTTGTTTCACGCTATCCACACTCAAACCATACTTCTCTGCTAATACCTGATATGGGGCCGAGGCGCCAAATGAATCTATGCCAATGCTTAGCGTATCTACTGCCGAACCTTGCACCATATTCAACCAGCCAAAAGTGCTACCTGCTTCCAAAGTTATCTTTTTGGCTGCTGCCGGAATTAGCTTTTCTTTGTAGCTGGCATCTTGTCGGGCAAATAGTTCATAACAAGGCATGGAAACAACTTGCACAGCAGCTTTCTTTTCTAGGCTCTTAGCTACCGCCAAGGCCAGTGCGACCTCTGAACCGGTAGCGACAAACACAAGCTCAGCCCGGCTATCATGATTTTTGTAAATCAAATAAGCACCCTTCTTGATATCTGCAGGCGAAAACCCTTCGAGCCTTTCTAGCTGCGGCAAAGTTTGTCTAGTTAGGGAGAGCACGCTTGGCCCATTTGCACGAGCCAAAGCAGCACTATAACAAATTGCAGTTTCTAGTCCGTCAGCCGGGCGGAAGACATAGAGGTTAGGAATCATTCGTAATGAGCCAACATGTTCAATTGGTTGATGTGTCGGCCCATCTTCGCCGACGAAAATACTGTCATGGGTGAAAATATACAAAGCCGGCAAATGCGAAAGTGCGGCGACACGGATACTGCCGCGCATATAATCTGAAAATACCAGAAAAGTAGAGCTGTAAGGAATAAACCCGCCGTAATAAGCCAGCCCGTTAGCAATGGCGCCCATGCCATGCTCGCGCACGCCAAACCGTAAATTTACACCGCTGAACTGATCTTTCTGTATCTCCCCGCTGCCCTTAATAAAGGTGAGCGTCGAAGGCTCAAGATCAGCCGATCCGCCAATTAGGGCAGGAATATTCTTGGAGGCAACCTGCAAAATAGTTTCGCTCAATTTTCTTGTTGCTTCGGGCTTGGTGATCTCCGCAACTGCGGCGCTCAGTAACTTATCGATATCGGCAGGCAGCGAACGATCTAGTTGTATTTTTAATTTCTGCGCGAGCTCAATATTCTCTTGCTGCCAGTTTTGATAAGTTTCTTGCCAAGCCCGATAGTCTTTTTGTAATGCTGCCGCTCTGTTTTTAAAGGCCTCCTGCACTTCGGCCGGGACATGAAATGGCTTATCCAGCGGCCAGCCCAAAGCTTGTTTTGTCGCTTGGATTTCGGCATTGCCTAAAGGTGCTCCGTGAATGCCGTGAGAATTTGCTTTATTTGGGCTGCCTTTACCAATGATAGTTCGGCAGGCAATAATAGTCGGCTTACCCGTTTCTGTTTTGGCTATTTCAATGGCCTGATCAATGGCCGACAAATCGTGCCCATCCACGCTTAGTGTCTGCCAGCCATAGGCCTGGTAGCGAAGTAGAACATTTTCGGTAAATGCCAGGCTGGTGTCACCGGCAATGCTGATATGGTTATCATCGTAAAAAACAACAAGATTTCCTAAACCTAAATGCCCGGCGAGTGAAGAAGCCTCTGAGCTAATACCCTCCATTAGGCAGCCATCGCCGGCAAAGCAATAAACATGGTGCTTAAAAATTGGCTGCTTTGCTGTGTTGTAACGAGTAGCCATGATATTACCGGCAACTGCCATACCAACAGCATTGCTGATTCCTTGGCCTAAAGGGCCGGTGGTGCTTTCTACGCCGGCAGTTAGGCCGAATTCCGGATGTCCGGGTGTCTTGCTGCCCCACTGGCGAAAGTTTTTTAAATCTTCAATACTCAATCCGAAACCGGCCAAGTGTAGTAATGAATATAAAAGCATTGATCCGTGACCGTTAGAGAGAACAAATCTATCTCTGTTTATCCATTGTGCTTCGCTAGGATTAAAGCGCAAATGATTAAGCCACAACACAGTAGCCACATCGGCCATGCCCATGGGCATTCCCGGATGACCGGAATTGGCTTTTTCGACGCCGTCAACGGCAAGCATGGCGATTGTTTTAGAGGCTAAAGATAAAAGTTCTTTGGTGATATTTTTCATATTGTCCTCATAAGTTCTACAAGAAAACTGTTATACCAAAGCGCTGATGAGATTAAAAGTAATGAATTTTTGAGGCAAGTGGTTAATAATTTAATTATTTTTAGTAATTAAGCTGAGCGTTGTCTTTAGATGTATGGGAAAAAACAGGGGCCTTTGCTGTAGCCCCTGATTGAAATGATTGAGTCTTATTGCCCGCAATACGGCGCCGGTTTATATGAATAAATCAGATCGTAAAGTTTTGTGTTATTTTTCTCTGCTTTAGTTAAACCAGTCATTATTGAGTAATAATTACTTTCGCCATTAGCTTTAGGTTTTAAGTAATACGTTATGACCTTGGTGATTTTATAACCTTTAGCCGGAGAATAGCTACACAACCAGCGCCTATCTGTGTCCATATCCGTAATAAAGTCGGGCTTGCAGGTAAATTGAACAATAGCTTTCCTTTTTTTCGGGTACTGTAAGTAAACATTCGAAATAGTAGCCGTAATCTCGCTCTTATTCGGGAGATAATATCTGCTGTCGTTAAGCACGGATATCGCTAGGGTGTCAGTGCTAAAACCCTGGCGCACTACTTCTTTTGTCGGCAACGATGAAAATGCACCATAGAAGACATAGTTATCCTTATTTTTTGTTTTAACCTGCTCCAGGTTTATTCCCTGAAGATAATAGTTGACCGCATGCCAAGCGGGGCCAGGGCTTCCTTGAGCAGACTTGGGACCGGCGCAACCGGCGGGAGATGAGGCTAATTCATAGTTATTGCTGCTGCCTATGTTGATTTTATTGCCATCTACTATTTTTGCTGAACTCAATTTATGTGTAAACTTTTCAGATATTGAGCCATCGCGCGTTGTTTCACCTAGCGTCCCAAAATAGAATATAGTCGCGCTATCCTAGGCGAAGTCACTAAAGCTTACGGCTTTGATTTTAACTTTGCCGGTTAGCGATAGGCTAATTGTTTCGGTTGTATCTAGTCGTCTATAGCATTCCCCGTTTCACTCTCCTGCACTGAGAACGCCAAGGCCTTTGTCTTTAGTGTAGGGGGAGCACTCCTGAATTGGCTGAAAGTGTGATGTTGATACCTTGATCTGTGCTGAAAGTATAAGAGCTTTTGCCGTCAGCGCTGGCAAAAGATTTATCAGGGAAGTTGATTTTTTCGATGCTGATGGCGAAAGCCGAAGAAGTAATTGCTAATGAAGCAAGCAATCCGGTAAAAATATAAAGCTCATTTTATTTCATTGAATATCCTCCAAGTTAACCTTTTAAAAAACCGATAACCTAACCATTGATGTCTGGGGCCTTGGGGGATCCGCCAGGGCCAACCGCTAAAGAGGTTATGCCAAATAATGCAAGAATGGTTGCAAAATAACCAAAATACTTACGGATTTAAAACAGGGAATATGGGTAGGGCACAACCTTTTTGGTTTAAAAGTTAATTTATTTCTCGCAAATGATATGCCGCTATACTTCTTACTTTATTATAATTTGGGAGTATTCTCAGCCGCGTAACTCGGGCCGAGAAAGGAGGTCTTTCATGATTGTCTGCACGGAGGAGCATTTTATTCAAGTATTAGTGCTTTCTCAATTAGGCGCTAAATGTGTGCAATGTTCTTGTTCTAATCCATCATACTTGGAAATTCATTTTCTGGGTGGTGAGGAGAAAAATGGCAATGGGAACATTCCTCATAGAATTTTTGTTTCGAATAAATATCTCTGCATACTGCGGGCACAGGAAAGCAAGTTCGTAAGACTTGATGATCCTAGGGTTGAAGTACTTTGTGATAAATGTCATGAAGCGCTTCCTCGTGGTAGGCAGCTAGATGAAAGAGAAAATTTTTGTAATTTTGAGTGTTGTTGCGAAAAGGTAAATCCGGCCTGACTTATCTTTTTCTGTAATTATAATATGTTATAATTACGCATTTACATAATGATTAATTTAATAAAGCTAACTTGAGACTAGGCATAATAGGAACTTTAAGCTACATTCCCCCTGGCCTTGCCCGTCAAGGTTCTAACTAGAGCTAGTTTTCCTTTAAAACAAAAATAAAAACTAAAATGTATTCTTCAACTAGACCATTAGGAGCAGTCGAAATGCATCAGCCTACGCTTAGTTTTGGGTTGGAACGGCAGACGAATAAGTCGCGTTTAAACATAGGAGATAAGGCGCCTTATTTCAGTTTGAAAGGAACTGATGGAAAAATTTATTCTTTGGATAATCTTGCTGATGAAAGAGCATTAGTCATAGTTTTTTGGTCCAACCATTGTCCGATGTGTAGATCATACGAGAATAAACTGTTGGCAATAGCGGAGAAATATCAGGGAGAGGGCGTTAAGTTTTTGGCTATTTCCTCTAATGATGCCGAATATTATCCTGAAGATAGCTTTGAAAAAATGATGGAAAAGAGCAAAAAACACAATTTCATTATTCCTTATGTGAAAGATGAGACGCAAGTTGTCGCTAAGGTATTTGACGTGGCTTGCACGCCGGAAGTTTATTTATTCGATGGACAAAGACGTTTGCGTTATCACGGCTGCATTGATCAAGAATATCATAAGACGGAGGCTAGCTCCGGTATTCATGAACATGGCTTGGTCGATGCGCTAGATAGTATTTTAGCCGGAAAAGAAATAGCGCATCCGCATACCCCGTGTTTCGGTTGCACCATAAAGTGGCGGGTTTCTAAAGCCAATGAAGAACAAGGTTGGAGCTACTAATCCCGTTCCCGCTTTTGGCCGAATACTTTTAGCTGACGTTATGCAAGTCTTCGTTAAGGCTCTTATTTTAGCTAATTAATCATATAAATACCCCTTTTGCTTTGCTGCCCAGTTGTTTATTATCAAACTAAAGCAGGGTGTTCTTATAACTTAAAACCGGAAAGCATTTCTTATGTTATATGAGTATTTTCAACCGCATTTCATTCCTCGGCTGAGGTATGTTCCATTAAGGCTGCAGGAAATAGGAGAACTGGAGCAGGCCGCAAAAGAGCTGAGAAAGGCGGTAAAACGAGCAGCGGTTCGTAGCGAAGCTTCTGTCGCCGGGAAAATTAAAAAACAGGATTTCGAGGAGTTGCTGCAAGCTTTAGATTTTACTTGTAACAAGCTGGGCGACTTATTTCAGCTGCATCCGGGAGATTCTGATGAGACGCTCAATCGCCTGGTGGAGGAACGGCACAAGCTATCCGGCTGGGAGCTTTGGGTCAGGTTAGTTTCTCAGCGATTAAAATATAAGACAGTTCACGTTGAACAAAAAAATATACAAAACCAAGGCGAAAATAACGCCAACTAATTTACCAAGAGAGATAATATGACAAATGATAATGATAAGCAGCATGGGCCTAAAGTTAGGGGACATTCCGTTAGTAAATACAGAAGGGCGAGACGTGATCGACTAACCAAGAGCCTAAATTTGCTCCGAGAACGTGTGAGTCTTTTGGAAATGGAACTAAACGACTATACTTCCGAACATTTTCGCGTGTGCATATTTGGTAGTGCGCGCATCAAAGAGGATGATGAAATTTATAAAATTACCGAACATCTGGCTTACTTGCTGGGCGAGCAAGGGGTTGACCTCCTCACCGGTGGTGGACATGGGCTGATGGGCGCAGCCAATAAAGGAGTAGTGGCTGGGCGAGAAGCATTTGGGACAAAGAGTTGGTCTTATGGTATTTCGGTTGATTTAAATAAGTTCGAATCGTTAAATGAGCATCTGGATATCAAGCATCACCATAAAAAATTCTCTTCACGATTAGATGATTTTATGCGCCTTTCTAACTGTGTCGTTGCCACGCCCGGCGGTATTGGCACCTTGTTGGAGATTTATTACACCTGGCAGCTATTACAGCTGGGGATAATGTCTGAGCGGCCGTTAATTTTGCTAAAGAAAAGTTTTTGGCAAGGCATTATTGACTGGATGCGGGCGCAACAGCTGGGCAATGGTCTGGTTTGGGAATCAGACTTTCGCTTTGTTCATATCGTAGATACTCCCGAAGAGGCGATGGTGCTAATCAAAGAGGCGTTCCAGTCTTTTAAGGAAAAAAGACACAAGTCATTAGAGAATCAAACAGAGAAATGAGGATTGAAACAAAGATAGTGGCTACCCGCAATCAGTTGCCGATTAAAGTTACTAAGACGGCGCTGATACCAGCTGCGGCATTGGATGGAGCTTTGGCTAAAATTGATGACCGGCAAGGAATAATTTTATCAAGTGGTTTTGATTATCCTGGCCGTCATTCGCGATGGGACATAGCATTTATTCAGCCGGCAGTGGAATTTAGCAGCAAAGAAAACAGATTTTATATTGAAGCCTTAAATAAAAAGGGCGAAGGCATAGTTTCCCTACTCGCTCCTATTTTTACGGGTGCCGATTACTTAGAGGATAGTTCTGTTAGCACCACTTTAATTAAAGGAACAGTGCGGAGATCCGTAACTAGTATCGCTGAGGAGTTTCGCTCCAAAGAGCCATCTATTTTTTCCGCGATTCGCGACCTTGTTCATTTCTTTCGTGTGCAGGACCCTTGCTGTGCGCATTTTGGCTTATATGGAGCGCTTGGATATGACTTAATACAGCAATTTGAAAAGCTAAATCTGCGCTTATTACGTGATGATGGACAAAAGGACTGTCGTTTATTTCTACCCTTGGAGCTAGTTGTTGCTGATCGGCAGAAAGAAAAAGCCTATCAATTAAATTTCGATTTCGACACGCCGCTGGGTAATACAATGGATTTATCCGGAGGGGGGCAAACTTATAATCGTGTGTCATCTCAGATGCCCACAGAGGTTATATCCGATCATCGACTTGGTGAATTTGCCAAAAAAGTTGAACGGGTAATGGAAGGAACCAAGCGCGGTGACTATTTTGAAGTCGTCTTGTCGCAAACTTTCTCTACTCCCTATGCGAGTAGCCCCAAAGTGTTGTTTAATAAACTTGCCGAGATTAATCCTAGCCCATACATGTTCTTGATGAATTTTGGTGATGAACAGCTAGTCGGTTCGTCGCCGGAAATATATGCGCGGATTACCGGCAGATTATATGAAACTTGTCCGATTGCCGGAACGATTAGACGAGGTGATTCTGCTTTAGAAGATGCTGATCGAGTAAAGGAGCTAATTGCTTCCTTGAAAGATGAATCGGAACTGACGATGTGCACGGACGTTGATCGTAATGATATGGCAAGGGTCTGCGTTCCGGGAAGCGTCAAAGTAATTGGTCGACGGCAATTGGAGTTTTACTCGCATCTTATTCATACGGTTGACCATTTGCAAGGAACTTTGGCTCTGGGTTTTGATAGCTTAGATGCCTTACAGACACATATGTGGGCATGCACCGTAACCGGAGCGCCAAAACCGGCAGCAATGCAAGAAATAGAAAATTTGGAAAATTCTCCACGTGCTTGGTATTCGGGGGCCGTTGGGCTTATCGCTTTTAACGGGGATCTAAACATGGGCATCACGATTCGCACTGCTCATCTGAAAGGCGGGCTGGCATCAATCCGCGCCGGAGCGACTTTATTGTATGGATCAGATCCGGAGAGTGAGGAGCAAGAAACGCGAACTAAGGCCCAGGCGTTTCTTCATACTTTGACCGCGATGGGAAATAAAAAAACCTCTCCAGTGTCTAGCTCTTACCCATTTACAAAAATCGGCCAGGGCAAGAAAATCTTGCTGGTTGATTATCACGACAGCTTTGTGCATAACCTGGCTGGTTATTTGCGCTGCTTTGGGGCTGATGTTATTACTCTGCGTGCCGGTTTTGATGAAAGCCGGCTGGATGAGATTAGGCCACATTTGGTATTACTCTCGCCGGGGCCGGGAACTCCTTCATCTTTTAGAATTGCTAACCTCATCGAAAAGCTAATAGCAAGAAGACTGCCGATATTTGGCGTTTGTTTAGGGCATCAAGCAATCGGAGAATATTTTGGTGCTAAACTTTCGCAATTACCCCTACCTGTGCATGGCAAAGAAACATTTGTTTGCCATACCGGAAATTCGATTCTTGCTGGATTACCCGAGAGATTTGTTGTTGGACGCTATCATAGTTTGTATTTGGAGCAGAAAGATTTTCCAGAGCAGTTGGAAATACTAGCAGTTACAGAGGTAGATAATGCTACAATCGATGCCTTTCCGGTAATCATGGCTTTAAAGCATAAAGAATTACCGATTGCCAGCGTGCAATTTCATCCCGAATCTATTATGAGCCTCAAAGCTGATGCCGGTTATAAAATAATTAATAATGTACTAGAGGAATTGGTGGGCCAATGACCATAAAGCAAGTGAGATTATTTAATACCCTAAGTCGAAAAGTTGAAGATTTCGAACCGTTGGACTCTGCCCAGGTAAATGTCTATTGCTGTGGCCCTACGGTTTATAACACGCAGCATATTGGCAACTTGCGCTGTTATGTTTTTGAAGACACGTTAATTCGCACCTTACGTTACGCTGGTTATAAAGTTAAACATGTAATGAATATTACAGATGTTGGCCATTTGGTCGGGGATGGTGATGAAGGCGAAGATAAAATGCTTGTTGCTGTTAAGCGTGAAGGAAAGCGCAGTTATGAAATAGCCGAGCACTATAGTAAGATCTTTTTTGATCACTGCGCCCAGATCAATATCATCAGGCCGGATGTCGTCTGTAAAGCTACCGATCATGTGCCGCAGATGATTGAACTAGCCAAGAAATTAGAAGAACGTGGCTATGCTTATTTTACCGGGGGTAATCTGTATTATGATGTTACTAAATTTCCACACTATGGTGATTTAGCTAAATTGGATATGGAAAACCTCCAAGCCGGAGCGCGAATTGAAGTTGACTTCAATAAGAAAAATGCTCTTGATTTTGTTTTGTGGTTTACTAATTCCAAGTTCGAAGATCAGGAGATGCAATGGGATTCACCCTGGGGGCGCGGTTATCCGGGATGGCACATTGAATGCAGCGCCATGTCTAAGCATTATTTGGGTGATGAGTTTGATATTCATTGCGGTGGGCGCGACCATATATCTGTCCATCACTCTAATGAAATTGCCCAGTCTTTCGGAGCGACAGGGAAAATGCCGGCGAAAATTTGGAGTCATAGTGGCTGGCTTGTAGTCGGTAAAGATAATGAGAAAATGGCCAAATCGACCGGTGGCTTCCTTGTCCTTGATACAATTATAGAAAGGGGCAGTGACCCACTAGCTTATCGTTATTTTTGTTTGCAAGCGGTTTACCGTCGGGATTTGTCATGGAGTTGGGAAGGCTTTGATGGAGCAGAAAGGTCGTTACAAAAATTAAAAAGTCAGATTTTGACGCTTAAAGCCAAGGGGCAGAAGGCCGAAATAGATAAGTCTTCTGAAGTTGTAGCTCATGCCCTCGTTGCTGAGTTTGAAGAATGTATGTTCAATGATCTTAATACGCCAACGGCACTAGCTGTTTTATATAAAGCATTAAGTTCTGAAGAATTAACTGATGAATCGAAGTTGGCGATCGCTTATAATTTTGATCAAATTTTTGGCCTGGGCATGGAATCCTGGCAGCAGGAAACCATAGAAATACCGCAAGAAATTGCTAAACTGCTAGCTTTACGAGAAGCGGCGCGTAAAAATAAGGACTGGGCAGAGTCTGATCGCATACGTGATCAAATAATAGAACATGGCTATGTGATCGAAGATAGCAAGGATGGAGCGCGAGTAAAACGCAAATCATAGAAAGATAAGGGGTGGCATGGAATTTAGCTATAAATCTTTAGTCGTAGTTTTCGGCGGTGGTGGTTATGTCGGCTACTGGGTGACGGAAAAGCTTTTAGCCTCCGGTTACCGAGTGAGAGTGTTTGATAAATTTCTCTTTGGTCGTGAGGGGATTGATACTTTAAAGCACCCGGACTTGGAAATCGTTTATGGCGACATGTGTGATGTTAATGCCGTTTATCAAGCTGTTGGCGGAGCGGACTGCGTTATACTTCTGGCGGCTTTGGTAGGTAAACGTTTTGTTGATTTAGCCAGTGTCCCCTATCGAGAAGTAAATTTCATTGCTTCCTCTGTTGTTTTAGATTCGGCTGTAGAACATGGGGTTGAGCGTTTCATTTTTACTTCCACAGATAGTGTTTATGGTGAGCTTAATGGGCTGGTTTATGAAACGGCTGTTCCTGAGCCAATGACCCTTTATGCTCGTCTTAAGCTGCGCTTTGAAGAGCGTTTGCTTAAAGCCAAGAAAAGGACATTTCATCCAACAGTGTTACGTTTAGGAACGTGTTATGGATTTTCCCGTAGAATGCGTTTTGATTTGATTCCTAATACTTTTATCCGTGATGCTGTTTATAAAAATCAGGTTGTTGTTCAAGCACCGGACAGTATTCGTTCTTTTATTCACGTTTGTGACGCAGCTCGGGCTATAGTGGCTTGCGTTAATACACACGTGAATTTGATTAGTGGCGAGATTTTTAATTTGGCAGCAGCTGATCAGGCGATGTCTTTTAAAGATGTCACCAGCGTCGTCAAGCAGATTTGGCCATCGGTAGAAGTAGAATTAATGGATGGCGAAGCTGATTTGATGGACTATAAACTTAGCAGCAAGAAGCTGGAGAAACTGCTGGATTTTAATTTCGAGTATTCTTTAAGGCAGGGATTGGAAGATCTAAGAGACATCCTTTTAGAAGGAAAGTGCGGCGACCCCTATAGTATTAAGCATGTTAACGGATAGGACATGAAGTTAGTAATAGAGCAAATAGTTTTCATTTTCCTTTTATCGTCTTTTTGGGCTGCTGGCGTTGGAGCAGAACCCCCAACATCCTGGGAAAAAACACCAGCTAATTTACCTGTGGCAACCATGGCTTCGGAATTTAATACACGGCGACAAGCCATTAACCTAGACGATGCGCAACTCAAGGGCTGGAATATTTTCGCTAAACGATTAGCGCAAGAAGGGGTGTCAGAGGAGACATTAAAAGATATTTTTCTCCATAAAAAAATGTCCCAATACGAACCGCTTGTTTTTAATGCGCGTCCGACCGAGAAGCACATACCGTATCGCAAGAGAAATTCCTTGAGGGAAAGAACAAATGCTCTTACTTTCTATCACGAACATCGCCGAAGTTTTATAGCCGCAGAAAAAGAGTATCAGGTACCGGTGGCAGTAATTTTAGCTATTTTGCAAATTGAAACGCAGTGCGGGAAATTTACGGGGGAAGATAGTATTTTTTACCGCTTGGCGCGTTTAGCAAGTAGTGGGGATGCTGAAAGTATAAAAGAAAGCTATCCTTTTAATTTAAAGAAACATCCCGGTATCACTTTGTCTGAAGTTAAAAAACGAGCTCTTTATCTAGAGGGCGAATTTTTGCCACATGTATTGGCGACAATAAAATATGCAAATCAGCAAAATCAAAATCCGATGGATGTTAAGGGTAGCTATGGTGGGGCTATGGGATTACCGCAGTTTCTGCCCGGCCATTATTTCACTTATGGGGTAGATGGGGATAATGATGGAAAAGTTGATTTGCTTAATCCGCCTGATGCGGTTTTTTCCGTTGCTAATTATTTAAAATATTTCGGCTGGACCGGCGTTAATATGAGCACTACGGCCAAGCGCAATGTTATTTGGAACTATAATCACTCTGCTGATTATGTATCGACTGTTTTGGCTATGGCCTCAAATTTGGATAAAGAATTAAAATCACCACCGGCTATTAAGGTTTCTAAACCTAAAAAAATCAGTCGAGGCGATACAAAGCCTCAAAAAATAAAAAATCGCCACCATTTACCTTAGAATTTGATAGTCACAAACAGGTGGTGCGATTTTTTATTTTTTTGGGGCTACCTAAAGAGAGACTGAGTTTTTTAGGGTTAATAAAACGGCTATTGCCGTTTTTAGGCTAAAGGATCAACTGCGACTAAGAAAACAAAAAGTAAGTAAATATGTCTTTACCTCAAATTCCAGCCCATTTAGCAAAAGTATTCAATTTATATGTAGAGGAGCTGCGGTCTGTAAGGTTAGCTGCGGATGGTTATTTAGCGGCGAACTTGAGCCCTGAGCAAAAATCAGAATTTGTGAATCTTGTCCATCGCCTGAAAGGCTCATCTGGATTTTTTGCTTTTGCCGACTTGGCGGAGGTTTGTCGCAACACAGAAACCATTTTACTGACAGAGCACAGCGAGGAAAAGAAATTAGCGGCAGTAAGTAAACTAGGAGAAGGGATATTAGCTTTCCTTTCCGGGCTTGATTCAAAATAATTTGGCGGTAAATTGTTTGTGTGATTTTGATCTATTGGGAATAGCTTGTTTCGCGAAGGGGGGCTATAGTAATAGAAATTGTCTCTTCATGGCTAGTGGCAAAATGAACAAGTGGATGATCACGGGTCCATGTCTGATAGAAGTTTTTTAATTTACCATTGTTGTTATTTAAGAATACAAGTGGCTTACCTAATAAAAGTGCCAAAATGTGGCCATGTAGCCTGTCTGTAATAATTGCCCGCGCTGAGCTTAAAAGCTGGCAGGCGGCTTGAAACTTAAGTGAAGCGAGTCGCGAAAAATAATAGCTGATAATAAAATTATTTGGCAGTCAGCTTGTCATGAGGGATTAGGTAATATTTAAGGCTAATCTATCGATTAGTGACCAACTGGCAGTGGTTTCCTCTGCGCTTATTCAGTCTCTAATGTTAAGGTTATAGGGGATATCGATATCTCGCGGTATATGAGCGGTTTCGCTGTCGCGCCGGGCTAACCAAAGGATATCTGTATCTATCGGAGAATTCTCTTCCGAAAGAGGATTGAGAGCGAAAGCTATATCAGGACAGAGATTAACTCGGCAATCAAACATCTTGCGGGCGAATTCTTCGCTCGCTAGATCTCGAACAAAGAGCATAAAATCTTTTTATTTGCCGATAAAAGTTTGTATTCGGCTAATGTTTGCTTCCTCTTTAAACCAAATACTTTGTGAGCATTGAATAATTTGCCGATCAGGGAAATCTTTCATAATCTGCTGACGTAGCCGAATTTCATTGTGGTAAACATCGCCGAAATTGCCGCCACCAGTAATAAAGATAGGTCCTTTCTGGATACGTCGTGCTAGAGCTTTAGGATTGTATGTCCGATGATCGCATTGATAATTTATAATTAGCCCTAGTGATCGGAGGAACTTAAGCGTGCCTAGCCAAATAGCAACATCGCTAATATTCCAGTGTTTTGGATAAATTGCTAGGGCACAAGTCTTTTCAGCAAATCTTAGCGAGCTGAATTGTTGATAAGGATTGTCTTTTAAGCTACTGATGTCCATTAACTAACAAGCTTAATAATGTGATCAATCAATTGAACTAACCAGCGTGGTTTTGCTTGTTGCTGAAATCGGAGGTATATTTCTGCTTCGGCTAACATTTTTTCAGCATTGCTAAAATGCTTTTGAAGATTGACTGCCTGCTGGCGAAGTTTGTGTAATTGATTATTTTTGATTTTAGAGTTTGTTTCAATTCTTCTAACTTGGCGTTATCTTTTTTTATGATGGCACCATAGTCCTATGTAATTGAGCCATTTCATTTTCCTGATGCCGGATAAAGTCTTTAAGGATAAAAACTCCTCCGGCCAATATTTTTTATAAAGGCGAGAATGTTTCTCCCTTATTGATGATACAAGCTTGGTGTAGTTTTCAGGAAGTGCACATTTTTGCACCATCGAATCATCACGAACGCAATAGTCAAACAGTATTTCATTAAGCCAATAAAACTTCCAACCGCATTCGTAGGCAGACAACCAGAAATCCCAATCTTCATAACCAATGCGAAAAAGTGCCTCATCATAGCCACCGCAGTCCTCCCAGACTTTGCGCCGAAACACTGAGCAGGCATCGATTTTGTTCCCTAGCATTAGTTCATGAATATCAAACTCCTTAAATATCCAAGGACCGCTCTTGTTGCCAAAATACTGCGCATTGGCATGGACGACGCCGACATCGGGATTATTTTGTAATACGTTTATTGCTTTGCACAAATAATCGGGGCGAATCATGTTGTCTGCATCAAGTGGTAAAATATATTCGCCTACCGCTTTTTTAATGCCGACATTGCGTGCTGCAGGTAATCCCATGTTTGGTTGTTTGATTAAAGTAAGGGGCTGCTCATTATACTGAACAGCTATTTTCTCCAGGATAGCCAAGGTTTGGGCATCGGTTGAGCCATCATCGACAACAATAACTTCAAAGTCGCAGTTGCGACTGGCAAATGCGCTGACTAAGGCTTTTTCGATATACTGGCCCAGGTTAAAACAGGTGACAATTATCGAGGCGGAGGGAGATTTCATAGCATTACGATAGTGTTCATGCAGCAGTTCATTAGCCAGACCCGCTTCGAATTATAACGAGCTAGGTTCGAAATTTCTATCCTGATTTGAGAGATAATTCAACAACCATAATAGAAATGGCGACTTTATATAGGTATTAAGGGTGGGAGTTGGTATTTATTTACACCAGGCGCCGTAGATATGATCTTAGTCTTAATAATGCTCGGGAACGAACCTGAGAAGCACGAGATTCTGTGACGCCGATAATATCACCGATTTCCTTGAGGTTTAGTTCCTCGTAGAAATATAAGCAAATAACTAAGCGCTCTTTTTCGGGTAGACGGTCGAGTGCTCGAGCAACTATTTCGACTCTCTCTCCCTCCAGTAGATCGCTAAGAGGATCAGGCGTGCCGCTGAGGAGCTGTTCGTCAGTCATGAATCTTTCTTCACCGTGACCAAAGCCGAGTTCTTCAAAGCTGAGCATAACAACTCCGCTAACTTCGTTAAGCATTCTTTGAAATGTTTCCACGTCAACGCCAAGTTCTTCCGCGACCTCTCCGTCTTCGGCAGGGCGGCCGAGTTCTTGTTCAAGTTTTAGATAAGCATTTTCTAGGCGATGAGCTTTGTGACGCAGTGATCGCGGTGCCCAATCTTGTAGGCGAAAACTATCGAGAATCGCACCGCGAATGCGAAATTGCGCATAAGTGGAAAAATTTGTTTCGTGCTGGGGGTCGTATTTTTCCAATGCATCAACTAGGCCGATAATGCCGGAGTTAAGCATCTCTCTGATATCTACTTCGCGTGGTAAACGCCCGGCTAAGCGATGCACTACGCGTTTTACCAAAGGAAGGAATGTTCTTATTAGCTCTTCGCGTTGTTCCTCATCTACATCGCGAAAACGCTCAACAGTAGCGGTCTGTTTTGCTTTAGCCACAGTATAACCTCAAACTTACCAAAACCTAGTCTTACTTTTTCCCCGTTTTCTCTTGCTGTAGAAAACTAAGGGAAGCCCAGTATCTCTTTATGATGCCGGAAATAGCATAAAGGATTAAATAAACTACAATAGCCCTGTAAATTATTGTAACTACTTGCACTCCGGCTATTGCGCTACCCACTATGGTGACAGACAAGCAGACAACTATAAGAGCGGCCAGAAAAGTTCTGATGCTCTTATCAACCCCAGACATATTTACTATTTGTTTAGCCATAAAACACTAAGTATATAAATTATCTAAGCATTTTCTAATAACGCACTAAAAAAGAACTGTAATCCCCCCTGGCTTTGCCTGGGGCTGTTATCCTCGACTATCTTTTTAGCGAGTTTATTGATGTCTATACTCGCCCGGGCACTTGGATAAAGACTTAAATATGGCTGCTGAGAGCGAACGGCTTCGGCTACAACTTCATCTTCGCTAATAGCCCCCAGATATTTCAAGCGCACGGAGAGAAACTTTTCCGTAGCGGCTACTAGCTTGGCATAGGTGCTACGACCATCGGCTCCAACGGGGTTCCTATTTATCAGTACGGAAACGGAGGTGATACCATGCTGAGTCGCTAAAACTTTAATTAATGCGTAAGCGTCGGTTAAAGAAGTTGGCTCGGAGTTGATGACAACAATAATTTCCTCAGCGGCTTGATTGAAATAAATAACGCTATCGCCGATACCAGCGGCCGTATCTACTAATAAATAATCATAATCAAATCCTAATTCCCCAACGGCACTTAAAAGTATTTGTCTTTGCTCATCGCCTAGATTGATAATCTGAGTGATGCCGCTAGCGGCCGGCAAAATGTCTAAACCGGAACTGTGTTTTACAATAACGTCCTTCATGCTTGCCTCGCCACTTAAGAGGTCCGCAATCGTGGCTCCGGGTTTAAAACCAAGCAGAATATTGACGTTGGCCAATCCTAAATCGGCATCAAGAATCAAGACCTTCTTGCCCATTTTGGTAAGAGCAAGTCCTAGATTAACGGTAGTATGGGTCTTTCCCACTCCACCTTTGCCGCTGGTGATAGAAATTACTTTAGCTGGTGTAGTCATATATTTTTTATGATATTTTTCTTTCAATATTTGGAAATCAACAATTTCACCCATGTTTCTCTTCTCTTTGCTTTATCTGCAATAAAATAGCCTATTTGTTCCACGCAAGGGTTAACTTCATTTCTCGCCGTTTATCACTCCTCAATTCCAACCACGCCCAGCGACTGAACTCGTGTTGATGGTGAAATTTCCTGGTGTGAAAGGACTGCATAGCCAGGAATAAAGCGCTCAGTGAAGGCATACAGGGCTGAACGCAGTGCAGACGGCGCCAATAATACAGGAGTCATGCCCCGTTGTGCAAACTTTTCTGCTGCCCCCTTAAGTTTAGTGATAAATCGTTGTGCAACATTAGGCTCGAGTGCAAGATATGAGCCCTGATCGGTCACATGTAAGGAATCATTTAGCGCCCGCTCCAGTCCCGGAGACATGCTAACCAAGGAAAGCACGCCTTCAGATGATAGATGTTTGGAGGTGATACTACGTGCTAATGCCAAGCGCGCATATTCAATAAGCCTATCAGGCGCTTTAATGGACTGACCATAGTCGGCTAAAGTTTCCATAATTGTGCGTAGGTCTCTGATGCACACTCCTTCTCGCAATAGTCCGGCCAGAACTTGCTGCACTGTACCCAGCGGCAGAATCATGGGGACTACTTCCTCTACTAATTTTGGATAGTTTTTAGATAGGTTGTCCAGGAGAGTTTGCACCTCTTGCCTGCCGACGATCTCGAAGGCGTGAGATTTGATGATTTCCGTGACATGCGTGGTGATAACGGTAGAGCAGTCAACTACCGTATAGCCGGCGAAAACCGCTCGATCTTTGTCGGCAGCAGACACCCAAAGAGCTTCCAGTCCAAATGCCGGCTCAACTGTTTTGATGCCCGGAATTTTCGTTTCTACATTGCCTGGATCCATTGCTAAGAAGTAATGTGGTTTTACCTTTCCCGAAGCGATTTCAATGCCTTTCAACAGTAGGCGATACTGGGTTGGTTCAAGCCTGACATTGTCTCTAATATGAATTGGCGGGACGATAAAACCATAATCCATGGCAAACTGACGGCGTAATCCGCGAATACGTTCAATTAAATCACCACCACTGCCGACGTCGACCATAGGCACGAGTTCATAACCGACTTCCAGCTCTAGTAAATCGACATTGAGTAGTGTTTTAACTTCCTCTGTGCTGCCCGGAGCTGGAAGTGCCGGAAGCCCATCGGTCTCTTCTCGCTCTTCTTTGCCTTGTTTCTCCTTTTTGTTGTTATCTGCTTGCGCTGCCAGTAGAGCGGAACCCACACTTAAAATCATGAAAGGGAAAAAAGGCAGTCCGGGAACGAGAGCAAACATAGCGGCAGTGGCCGAAGCTAACCAAAGAGGGCGTCCATAGGAAGTCAGTTGCGCACTAACTTCACTGCCTAAGTCGGCGCCCGAAGCTGCTCGAGCGACAATGAGACCGGCAGAAGTGGAAACGATTAATGCCGGAATTTGCGAAACTAAACCATCACCAACGGTAAGCAGCGTGTAGGTTTGTGCGGCTTCGCGCCAGTCCATCCCTTTAAGAATGATACCGATAAATAAACCGCCAAGAATGTTAATAAAGGTAATGACAATACCGGCAATAGCATCTCCGCGGACAAAGCGCGAAGCACCGTCCATTGATCCGTAAAATTCAGCTTCAGCTGTTAGCTCTTTGCGTGCCTCTTTTGCCTCCTTTTCGGAAATCACGCCATTATTCAGGTCAGAGTCAATGGCCATTTGTTTTCCGGGCATAGCGTCCAAAGTGAAACGCGCGGCGACTTCAGCGATACGAACAGATCCTTTGTTGATAACCGCGAAGTTGACCATGACGACAATGATAAAGATAATTACACCGATGACATAATTGCCGCCGAGAACGAAATTACCAAAAGCCTGAATCACGTGTCCTGCGGCGTCCATTCCCGTATCCCCGTAAAGTAGGATCAAGCGGGTAGTTGATATGTTCATTGCTAAACGAAAGAGGGTAGTCATTAACAATAACGCCGGATAAGATGTGAACTCTAGCGGACGATTGATATATAAAGATACGAATAAGACAACTAGAGATATGGTGATATTAAATGATAACAGCACGTCAAGTAGCGCCGCCGGAATAGGAATAATCATAATGACCACGATACCGATGAGCAGGATAGGAACGACGAAGCTCATACCAATGTTATCTTTTACGTTGCGGCTCATGAATGTCTTCCTTAGTTATTCATTTACTATTGCTAATCTTTTGCTTATTATCTCGTCCTGTTTTACCAAAGGGATTTTTTCCGCGTAGTTTGTAAACGTAAGCGAGCAGTTCGGCGACAGCTTTAAAAAGTTCGTATGGTATTTCTTGCCCGATTTCGACAGCCGCAAAGAGCGCGCGTGCCAACGGTTTGCGTTCAATAATGGGGATACCATATTCTCGAGCACGTTTTTTTATTAGCTCAGCCAAGTGATCTTTACCTTTCGCCAGCACGCGGGGAGCCGCTCCGGTATTGAAGTCGTATTTTAAAGCAACGGCATAATGTGTTGGATTGGTTACAACAACATCGGCGGTGGGCAGAGCAAGCATCATTTTTTCGCGAATACGTTTGAAGCCCACGCTTTGCATTTTACGCTTGGTTGCCATGTCGCCTTCAGTTGTTTTTCTTTCTTCTTTAGCTTCTTGGCGAGTCATTTTGATGTCGCGTTTATGCACGTAACACTGCCAGATGTAGTCAATGACGGCGAGGACAAGTAGTAGATACATGATTTTTTTGAAGACATAAGTGGCGGCATCGGCCGTCCATGGTAGCAAGTCAACAATGGGCACTGTGATTAATGTGACAAATCCCGGCAATAAGTCAAAGAAGCAATAATATCCGATCGGACAGATGATCGATAGTTTGGCGATTGATTTTAAAAGACTAACAAAATTTTGCGAAGAGAAAATACGCTTAAAACCTTCGAGGGGATTAAGCTGGTTAAACTTGGGGCGAAGGAGGTAGCTGGACCAGAGAAATTCTGTCTGAATCAATGTGCAGAGCGCTCCACAAATTGCCGTAATCAGCATGATACCGGCTATTTCCGGAAGAAAATGTTGCAGCAAGTAAAGGATGTGAACATTAAACTCATCGGGGATAATTGGTTCTGTTGAGTAGCGGCTGGTAAAACAAGCCTTAGTGAAAGTAATAAGATCTAACCAGATGCTTGGTGAAATGTAGCGCAGCGCGATAAAAGCTCCGATGATACCGGCTACCTGCGAAAGCTCGACGGAGCGTGCGGTTTGACCATGATGTCTGGTCTCATGTAAACGTCGCCCCGAAGGTTCTTCTGTCCGTTCTTCGCCGTTTTCGTTCTCTGAAGCCATTGCGCACTAACTTGCTGGGGTTTATAAAAATTTACTGATCGAGCAAGCCTTAAAAGCAACTCTTATGCCTAATCTCGTAATAGATAACTATCTGTAAATTTAGAATAAAAAAGCAATGGCCGAAATATAAAGTCAAAAGCTCGACGCTTAGCGCCAAGAACCCAAGTATGGTCATTGAAGAAGGTACCGGGTGCTAGTTGGAAAAACAAATAGGACATGAATGGCGATTCACGGGCACCGGTACTGAGTCTTATACATAGGTCCATCAAGTGCGTTACTTTAGAGCAGCACGCGTAAGCGCCATCGGCCTGTGAAAATGCCGCGTACGCAATGGAACGCCTGGCATGATCTAGAGGCTGCAGGCCGGAAGATCTGACGCGCCGAGGCTGGAAATAGCAGCTGCGGTATGCGGCTAAGCCGCCAAATGCCGTGTGCCTATTGGGCGCAGGCGAGCCACTTTGTCCGCTTTGCTTCCAAAGATGGATCGCGTTCCACAGGAACCGGTTAAGTTATCTACCCCCATGGCGGCGCCGCCGAGAGTGTTGTATCATCAAGCCCCCGTTCACAACTTGTGTACAAGACTCAGCGCCGGTTGCTCACAAGGAGATGCTACATATTTTTTGAGGCTTTATATCACATCGAGTGATTTTTTTGGATTACTCAATGGTCACTAGGCGCAGGATACTAAATTCGCTTTGGTCAAATGCCGTTTGTAGATGATCAACGAAAGCACCGCTGGTGAAAACGACGATATATAAACCCACAATGATTGTTAATGGTAGACTGATTATAAAGATATTTACTTGCGGCACAAATCTGGTGATCAGCCCTAAAACAAAGTTAGTAATCAGTAAAGTTACCAGCACCGGGGCGGAAACCATGACAGCTAATTCAAATGAATCGCTAAAACGCTGCGCCAAGAGCATGAAAATGTCGTTATTAGCAACAAACCGACCAATTGGTAAATTGCCGATTATGCCCGAAGTGGCTCGCAGCACGGTGTGATGCCCATCGATTAGTAAAAACAATAAAGTGGCGATACCTACTTGAATACGAGAAAGAACGGCTACCGAGATACCTAGTGATGGATCAATCATGTTAGCCTGTCCCAAACCAATCGCGCCGGTGATAATTTGTCCGGCGACGCTAACACCGCTGATGACAATTGCCGGGATAAGCCCCAGTGCGAATCCTAATAAAAATTCAGCACCGATCATGAGGCCCCCTTCGGCGAGAGAAGTGGGCATTTCAGCGCGTGCTTCACCGAACACCAAACAAAGCGACATACCGAACGCGAAAGCAAAGCGGAATGTTCCGGCAATTTGCATAGTGCCTATGCCGGGTAGTATCTCAATCATGCCAATGCAGCGCATGAGTAACAGAAACCAGGTCCAAAAGGGGACAGCATCTATTTCTAAGCCGCTGATAGGCATATTATCTACATCGTTACGTTTGGTATTTGATTAAAAGTATAAGTTGAAAAATTGGCCATTTCTGAAATCATCCACGAGCCAAAGATCAGGAGAGCGGCAACTGTGGCTAGAATTTTTGGCAAAAAGGCTAATGCCGAATCGTTGATTTGTGTAGCCGCTTGAACGATACTAATCAAAATACCGGCAACCAAGCCCATTAACAGTGGCGGTAGGGATACCAAAATTGCTGTTTGAATCCCGTATGTGGCTATTTGTGTAAATTCTTCTAAAATCATAATTTTACATGTGATAACTATTAACTAAGTTCCCGATAATTAAATGCCAGCCATCGATGATTACGAAGAGCATCAGTTTAATGGGTAGCGAAATAACAGTTGGCGGTAAGGTGATCATACTCATCGAAGTCAATACCGAAGAAATGATCATATCAAGCACTAGAAATGGGAGATAGATGAGAAAGGCAATCTGATATGCCGTGTTTAATTCACTCAGCATAAATGCCGGAACAATTACTAGCGCCCCCAGATCCTCCGGAGTCTTCGGCTGCTCCAATTTTTGCATTTCAATAAATAGCGCCAAATCCTGCTCACGCGTTTGTCTGAGCATGAAAGTTTTTACAGGCTTAAACGCTTTCTCTAAGGCTTCGTTAGTAGAGATTTGATCTTCGGAAAAAGGCACAATGGCCTGGGTGTAAACATCGTTAAATATTGGGCCCATAATGGCAAATGTTAAGAAAAGTGCGATGCCGATAATTACCTGGTTTGGTGGTGTTTGCGCAGTGCCTAATGCCTGGCGAACCATGGCTAGCACAATAGCGATACGCGTAAAACAAGTACCGCTCATAATAATTGAGGGTAAGAAAACGAGCGCCGTTAACATAGCGACAATCTTGAGACCTGAATAAACCTCAGGATTGGTCATTTCTTTGCCATCGGTGTTGATGCTGATCAAAGGCATATTGGAGCTAGCAAATGCCAGCTCGGGATAAAGAATCAAGGTCGCAGTTAATGCTACGATCGTGAATTTGAAAATTTGTTTGTAAGTTACATTCATAAAACCTATTTTTTTACCACTTGCATAATTGGCTGTTCTTGATCGGGATTTTCGCCGCTAGCACTCAGCTTTTCCGCTAAGTAGGGGGCGAATGAATTCATTTCCGAAATTAAAGCTAAGGAATCGCCATTTTGAGCAAGAAGTAGTTTTTGATTTTCTACAGTAACAAGTAGCAGAGAAGATTTAGCTGTAATGGCTTTGCGCGCGAGGATATTAATAGATTTATTATTGTTGTTCTCCGGACGTTGGCGAAGTTTGTTTTTTACCGCTAGGGCGATCAGGAAAACAGCCAAACAATAAATAAGCCCTTTTGAACTTTTTTTTGCCAGGTCAGCAACTTTAATAGTTTGGCTTCCGATAGCTTTGTTAGCATTGAGAGAATCATTTTTATCTGCGTTAGCCGAAAATATTGGACTGTTTTTGTCGACAGCGAAAGCTGTTGGCATACCCAAAGAATAAATAACGGTTATCAAAAAGATAAAGAGAATGCTTTTCATAAACAACGCCTTAATACTAACCTGAAATAAAACCTAAAAATTTTGTCTGCGCTTATCCTAATGATTGCAGACGATCTTGCTGGGAAACAATATCGGTGACGCGCACGCCAAACTTTTCATTAACAATAACCGCTTCACCACGGGCAATATGTTTCTCGTTGATGAAGATATCCAAGGGTTCACCGGCAAGCTTGGAGAGTTCGATCACGGATCCTTGCGCGAGCTGCAACAAATCTTGGATACTCATTCTCGTTTTCCCCACCTCGACAGATACCTGCAAAGTGACGTCGAGTAAGAAATCCAAATTGCGTGGCATTTCAGCGGATGCTTCGCTAGTGGCCTTGACGATTCCCTCAGCTGCCTCAGCGACTCCCTTAACTATGTTTTCTGTTTCTTGTGCCATAATTCCTCTTTACGGTACTTGATTCTCATTATTATCGTTATTCGAACTATCTGTTTTCTGAATTGCGCCGGTAATGCGAATAGCCTTACTGCCGCGATAGCTACCGACAAATCCTCTATATTTAGGAACTCCCTCAACGAAGATAATAGCTTCATCGGTAGGATTTGTTTCTAGCGGTATAATATCCCCTGGTTTAATAGAGGCCGCGGTTAATGCTTTAATTTTCCCGCGAGCGAGTTCAACTTTAAGATTGGCCTCAGTTTTTTGCAGGTTAGCATTCATCCGCTGATAAGCCGTGTTGTCTACCTCTAATCTTGTGCTCTGAAACCCGGTTGTAAGTTTTTGTCGGATCGGTTCAATCGTTGAATAAGGGATGCACATTGTTAATGTTGTGCTATCATTCTCTAATTCGACTTCAATAGTAACAATAATTACCACATCGGTTGGTGGAACAATTGCTATTGCCAAGGGATTAAATTCGGAACGAACATATACAAAATCGACTGGATGCACAGGAGACCAAGCTTCTTTCATCGTTTCCAAGGCCATCATTGTCACCTTGCCCACGAGGCGCGTTTCAATCGCCGTGAATTCGCGCCCTTCGATTTTTACTTTACCTGATCCTTTGCCACCAAACAGGGTATCCACTATGCCGAATACCAGCGGACTGGAAATGACCAATAGCGCATACCCTTGTAAGGGAGGCATACGGAAAATATGCAAACTTGAGGGTAAGGGGAGCTTTTTAAGAAAAATTCCGAATTTTACAATTTCTATACCGCCCACACTGACAAAACATGTGCGACTAAGGAATTTAGACATGGAAGCGCGAAATGAACGGCAGAAACGGTCATGGATAAGTTCCATGGTCGGCATGCGGCCGCGAATAATTCTTTCTTGACTTGCTAAATCATAACCACGAATGCCGCCCTCTTTGGCAGCTTGCTCTTGCACGACCTCGGTTTCAATTTCACCGTCAGATAAGCCGCGAAGCAGCGCGTTTATTTCATCCTGAGTTAAAACCTGGTTCATAAAACCTTTATTGACCTTATTTTACTGAATGATAAACTCTGTGAAATAAACCTCAATGACTTTTTCTTCACCGAGAATATCATTGATATTCTGCTTTATTTCATCTTTGAGTTTAAGCTTTCCCTCGTTTGTCAAAATCTCTGAAGACATCTTACTGCTTAGCACCTGAATGATAATGTCACGTAGGCGTGGTACTGCTTCTTCCGCCTTAGCCATATCTTCTGAAGATTTCATCTCAAGCTGAATATCTGTCTTTAGAAAACTTCCCTTGATCTGCAAATTGACAATGAAAGTATCTAAAGAGAACAGAGCCCCTGCGGCCTCAGTCTCAGCTCCTTCTCCCTCGCTGGCAGCTTCTTCAGTCTTGGCTTCTTCCCCACCTTCTTCAGTGGCAACCTCTGCTTTTGGAGATAATGCGAGAAACGCGCCAACTCCTCCTAAGATCAAAACCAGGACCACAACGCCTATAATTATGAAGAACTTTTTCTTGCTTTTAGGTTTATCTTCTTGAGCTTGCTCTTCGTTTTCTTTCTCGTCTAAGTCATCTTTAGCCATATCAATCCTCAGTAATTAGTGACTATATATTTGTGAGTAAAACAGGTAACGTGCCGCTATGCAAGAGAATATTTTTTTGCGCGCAAACATGAAAATCCGAATTAGTGATATTTGCGTTGATCATTGCAGTCCTTTAACCATGATTTTTAGTTCGCCTCGATGATAATCCGCAATTACTGGTAAACTTTTATTATCTGCCAACGTTAAGTCATAAAAAGAAAGAGAAATTGACTTTCTTTCGACACCAGCGTCAATAAATTGTCGATATATTACCAATGCTCTTTCCTTAGCTAAATCCCAGTTATTGCCTTTGTTGGCGGAAGTCTCCGCATAAATAATAATTGATTTTGCCTTTCTGGCGACGAGCGCTTTCGCAATTGATCGAACCTTAATCGTATTTTCGAAATTTAATGTACTTTGGCCAAGTTGAAATATATCCTCATTGATTTCCAGTGCTGAGCCGGAAATGCTGGCCGGTAATGAGTCGTTTCCTCTCGTGCCGGCTTCTCTGAAATTGCTGTTGAGAACTAGAGATAATGATTTGCGCACTTCTTCAGGCGCTTGATGAATAAGGGCGTAACGAACAACAAAAAATGTTAAAAGCAATGTAAGTAGATCAGAAAAAGTTAATAACCATGCCGGCTGTGTATTGCCGGTTAAAGCCAGAGAAGAATTTGTTGAAGATATGCCTCTTTTCATAAGGGGTAACTAGCGGTTGGAAAGTTTTTATATAATTTGATGGCTAACATATTGCTAAAAATAGCACTGCGCGCCGGAGTTAGCATAAAAAAACTATTATTGCGGCGGATGCCATGGCGCTGAAAATACTGCCATAAGATAGCGGTTTGCTCCCCATGGGGCGTAGCCTGCGCTAATTGTGTAGCTTGGTTTGCCGGGAAGTTAATTTCGCCAATTATAGTTAAATTTCTTGCTCGGGCATAGCTGGAAATAAGTTTTAATAAATTCTCCGAATGCGAGTTGATTTTATTATTTACGGCAAATATTTGTGGGAGATACACTTCTTTAATAAAAACGGGAGCACTCGCTTCTTCACTATTTGTAGTGCTGGAAACAGGTGCCGCCACTGCAGTGAGATTTATTTCTGCGCCGGAAGTCAAGTAAACAAAAACTCCGACCAAAATGATGATCAGCGTAAGATACGATGTAATAAAAGTATCAGCACTGTGAGCGGAAAGGTTATGATGTTTTCTCCGACAGTAGCTCCTCATGGTCTAAACCCTTTCTCGCTGCGATATGAAACCACTTAGTCGCTGCTCTACTAAGCGTGGATGGGTGCGATTTAGAATATCTAATACTCCTTCCATGGTGATTTCATAAATTAAGTGTTCCTCTTCGCTTTGTCTGAGCATTTTACCGGCTAATGGCAGAAAAACTAAGTTGGCTAGCATTGCCCCGTAAAAAGTTGTCAGCAGAGCAAGCGCCAGGGATGGGCCAATAGCTGCGTAGTTATTCAGTTGATTAAGCATTTGCACGAGTCCGATTAATGTGCCGATTAAGCCCATTGCTGGCGCGGTGCTCCCCATAGCTTGGAGTAGTTGAGAACTTTTTCGATACTGATCATTGTGAAAGGAGAGTTCGATTTCCAGGATGCGTTCCACTTGCTCAGCTTTAATATCGTCGGCTACTAGCTCTAGCGCTTTTCTTAGGAAAGGATCGTTTTCGTAAACGGCCTCATTTTGTAGAGCTAAATGTCCTTCGCGTCGGCAACGTTCAGCTAACGACAGAATTCTTTCGATACGCTGTTGGGGATGCTGCGTTTCGGGAAACAAGATGGATTTTAAGCTGTTTAAGAGATTGGAAAAATCGCTTACCGAAAAGTTTATAAAAGCGGCCCCGACCGTGCCGCCCACCACAATTAGCATGCTATCAAAATCAAAGAAGGAGGTTAAGTTCCCGCCTAAAAAAATAGCTATAATGACCAACGAAAAGGCTGAGAGCATGCCAATTATAGAACAATGATTAAGCTCTTGCTCTTGGGTAAAAAAGTTATATTTATTGCTTGTATAAAACATATTTTCACTCGGTATCTAATCTGCGTTTGTAGTTAAACCATGATTTTCTTTCACTAGTCACAGGATATGCTGCGCCCTAGCGGATACTTATCTGGCCCTCGGTACATTCCCAGTCTTTTGCTAAAGTTCTGCTTGGCTCTTGGGTTGCAAGGACCGTTCCTGAATAAGCACGCGATCAGATTTGTTCTAAACAGATAAAATAACTAAATAAGTTACTGCATTTAAGTTATACTAATCACGCGCTGGGGGTGTTGACCTATTGACGAGAGCATCAAAATTTACGTGTGAATCTGACAGTGCCCATGCTGATCCTTCGCCTTTTCAGAACTCTGCCAAATAGAATCATTGCGCCGAAACTAGTTTTTGGCTGTTATAAAAGCCGCGATGTGTTTATACAGCAGTCCATATACATAGTGCGTTTATTTCGTAGGGATTTGTAGGAGAATGGATAGGAATAAGACAATAGATGTTTGCGCTTTGGGGCATGCGATAGTTGATTTGCAAATAAGTGTATCTGAGGGGGTATTTTCTACGCTTAACCTAACGCGCGGAAGAATGTGTTTGGTTAGCGAGGAAGATCAGGAAAAATTACTGGAATCTCTCAATGAATTTCCGCTTAGTCGTTGCAGCGGCGGATCAGCAGCAAATTCCGTGATTATTCTTTCCCAGCTAGGAGGGAGGGGGGCATTCTTTGGTGTTACGGGGAGCGATCAATACGGTAAATTTTATAATCAGGAAATGAAGCAGCTGGGAATTGAGCTGCCTGTTTCTTCACGTCACAACAAGCCGACAGGAACTTGTTTAATTGTTATTACTCCTGATGCTGAACGGACAATGAATACTTGTTTAGGCGCGGCCAGTGATCTGGGCCCAGCCGACTTGAGTGAGTCAATTATTGCTCGTAGCAATTGGCTTTACATTGAGGGTTATTTATTAATGTCGCCGCAGGGGCCGGAGTTGGTGCGTTCGGCAATTGATTTAGCAGAAAGAAATAAAACTAAAATTGCTATTAGTTGTTCTGATAGTTTTCTGGTTGATGTTGTCGGAGATTTACTAAGAGAAGTTGTAGCTAAGAGTGATTTGGTTTTTGCGAATGCCGCAGAGATCTGTAAACTGACAGAGAAGGATAACGTATCCGATGCTTTTGCTGCCATAAAAGACGAAACAAGAAGTTATGTTATTACCAAAGGCGCTGCCGGGGTATTGGTAAAATGGGACAGTGAAATCGTTGAACTTCCGGGAATTGTCGTAAAAGCGTTGGATACCACAGGAGCAGGAGATATGTTTGCCGGAGGCTTCTTGTATGGAATTAATCATGGCTATGCACTAAAAGATTCGGCCGGGCTAGCTAACTTGCTAGCTTCGCAAATAGTCGGACAATTAGGGGCACGGCTAGCCAAGAAGATTGAGGGAATTGACGGTATAAATAATTTTTTGAAACACAATTAGTTTCTTACGACAGGGGAAGTAATTATGGAGAAGCTTAAAAAGGTAGTAGTTGTTTTAGTTATTCTTGTTTTGTTGTTTATCCTTTATTTATTATTTACTCCTAGCGACAACTTTACGCCGCCCAAACCTTATTTCCCAGAGAAAGATGTAAGCTCGTCGTCGGTCGTTAGCTCATCGGTCGCTTCTTTGCCGTCATCGGTTGCTGCAGTGCAGACAATATCTTCATCAGAGCAAGTAGCAGGCGCCTTGTCCTCGCCGGAAAGTCTTTCCCAGAGTTCTGCAGCCTCAGCGATGGCGACGGCGGATATTTATAAAACCTTTGCGGCTGACGCGCCCTTTTTGAATCCGCTAACTAATTCCGATAATCAGAACATGAATTCTTCTGCTAGTGCGATAAGTGCGAATATTCCTGCTGGCAAGAAAGCTTTAATGGATATCTTAGCTAAGGATTCCATTGAACACGAAGAAGCTGTGCGCTACCTCTTTCCGAAAGATGCGGAGGAAAAACTTCTGGACGGCTATAGTCATGAGCAAGTGATTGAGCTTTTAATGGATCAGCTTGCCTCTAATGATGAATATAAAGCTAATGAGGCTGCTGTGCTTCTCTTTCGAGTAATTAGAGATGTGGATGCTGAACAGCTGGCTAATATTGTGCAAAAAGGTGGCTTTAACGATTTTAGTCAATCTACTTTGGTAAAAGTTCTGGGTAAGCTTAAAGACAGACGTGTTTTTAAAACGTTATATGATGAGTTCAGAAGATCTTCGAATACGGAAGTTCGCGATGCCATCATTGTTGCACTTGGTTATCTTGGTGACGAGCGGGCCATCCCTCTGTTGCTCAGTGTTGTAAATACCTATGGAAAAAAAGAAGCGCTGCTTAACAGTTATGATTCCTATGGTCTGGCTTTATCGGCTTTGACGCGTATCGGAACACCAAAGGCGCTTAAGGGATTAGAACAAGGCCTGGATGATTTATTAGTCACTAACGTGGCTAGATTATATCGTTACAGTGTAGACACCCTACGAAAAAAACAAGATCGGGAGAGTATCGATGAAGTTTTTATCCCCGGCCAAGCAAAGATCGTAGCTAATTATAAAGGAACAAAGTATTTGCTTTATATTCCTACGCGTCGTGCTGATGACAAGAACAGACCACGCTTGATGGTTTGTATTCATGGTAACGATTTTGCCTATGATCAGCTTTTTGATACCTGTCAGAGGATAGCACGGAATTATAAGTTTGGTGTCTTGGTTCCGATTTTTGATCTCTATACTTTCCCTTATTACCATAAATTTAATCTTATGGAGTACCGCTCGGACAAGCGCTTTTTTGAGATACTGGAATTATTGAAAACAAAAGGTGGAATAGATACGCGCGAAATGTATTTCTATGGCGTGGGTACGGGAGGGGAGTTTGTTTACAATTTCACTCTTGCCTATCCTGAGCGTGTAGGACGAGCGATGATTGATACAAATAACGTGGAATCGCCTGATGTTAAGCATTTATTTCCTACTGGGGTAGGAGCTACTCCTTGGGCTCCGGATATTGAAATCAACAGAAAGAATTTTATCAAATCTGATTTGGCGTTGCTTTATTTTAACGATAAAGATCTTACTGTTCGCAATGAAATTGCCAGTTTCCGCCAGCATTATGATTATGCCGATTACTTGGGGGTCACTCCGCGTTTAGCACTACGTCGCCCACGACGAAACGCGGTGACAGCTGAGCAGAAAGAGGAAATGATTGAGGATTTAATTGAGTCCTACATTTTCAAAGGATTGTGATTAACGGCTGCTAATGAAAGAAAGCGAATTAGAAGATATTCAGGCGCTATGGCGTGGTTTCCTGCATGATTTGCGAAACTCTTTAGCTATTCCCGCGGGGATTGTTAACGATCAGAGACAGGGTTATCAAATTGGGGCAAGTGATTGGGCGTTAGCAGATGAGACGCTAGCCTCACTGATGAAAGAGCTAGATTCGCTTAAAGAAGTCACCAAGTCCACGGATTTAATCGTGCGACCAATTTTATTGGTTGATTATTTTGCTTCGCGTGCCAATACTTGTTTTGACCTTCAGCGTAACTCCTGCCAGTGGTCGGGGTTTGACCAGGAATATCAGATAAGCAATCCAGCCTTATTAGACAAGGCCTTGCGGATATTTATTTTGCTGGTGGATAAAGAATTAAAAAGTAATAATTATGTTTTACGGATCAGTGCTCTTCCTTTGGAGAAAGAAAGGAGGGGACAAATATTAATTTGTGCCGGCGATTGTCGCGATCTTTTAAAGGTCGAATTATCCCCTTTGCGTTCCATTTGGCGAGGATTAAAGGGGGCCAGCTGTGTTGGTCTTTGGTTTGCTACTTGTGTTTTGGAAAATGAATTTAAAAGTGTCAGCTTCGGCAGGTGTGAAGCGGGCGTAATGTTGAGCTTAGAAATATAGGACAGGGAAGATAATGTTCAAAAAAACATTTGTTCTTGATACATCAGCCATTATGAGTTTAGTGCAAGACATTACGACTTTTCGTGATGGCCCGCATTTTGCCGGCGTGTTAGCTGATAATGAAATAATTATTCCGCGCGTGGTGCTTGATGAACTACGCAGTCTAAGACATAGTGCCGGAGATCGCTCCAAGACAGCACTTGAAGCTGCGCGCCAGATAGAACAGTATTCCAATATGGGAAGCTTACAAGATGGCGTCGAGACTGAAAAGGGAGGTATTCTGCAAATTGCCCCACGCCCTTCTGTTGAAAAAATGTCCGTCTTGGGTCTTTCGCCGGAGATCGAAGATCATGAGATCTTAGCTACGGCCATTGAGGTAGATGATTTCAAAAGAAACGGTAAGGGCCTCAAAAATAAATCAGGCAATCATGGTAAAGAAGTAGTGTTGATATCCCAAGATAGTATTTTGCGAGTACTTGCCAAAAGTATGTATGGAATTCATGCCGAAGAATTAAAAAGCGTTTGCACGCCGGAGTTAGATAATGAGCCTGGGTATAATTATGTTGAGCTACCGAGTGAGGAGATAGACGAGATTATTGCTCAAGGCTACTATAATTCGCCTGAGCCGTGTATGATTAATGAATTTTTTCATTTTGTGGATAGGGACAACCCGGAAGTCCATTATTGTTATGGCATTCCTCGTGATGCCGCTAATGAAAATAGCGTAGAAGTCATTGATCGCGCCAGCGTCGACTATCTTAAAGTGGCCGGTGAGGTTATGGGTAAAAATGTCCGACAGAAATTGCTACTTTGGGCTTTGATGGGTTGCGGAGAATCTGATCCCATGGCCTCGGATGGTATTAGACTAATTACTGTTTCCGGTCCGGCTGGTAGTGGTAAGTCATTTCTGACTTTGGCGGCTGCTTGGGAAAGGCTGGAGCGCGGTCACTTTGATCGCATTGTGATCACACGCCCGATGGTGGAAGTTGGTCGTGGGATTGGATTTTTGCCTGGGACATTAGAGGAAAAGGTTCAGCCTTGGTCGGGTTTGGTTGAAGATAATTTGCGGGCGATTGTCAGTATGCCTTCTCCAGATGAAGGCCGCGGGCCCGGAAAAAAAGGCGTGCATCGTTCGCCAAGACCGTTTGATGCCAAGTCTTGGTTGGAGATGGAAAATAGATTAGAAATAGTGCCCTTAACTTATGTTCGCGGGAGAACATTTAGAAGAAGCTTTGTCATTCTTGAAGAAGCGCAAAATTTGGAGCGTGGGCCACTAAAAGTGCTACTTACTCGTTTGGGTGAGGGCAGCGTAGTTGTAGTTATTGGCGATCGCAGTCAGATAGATAATCAATTTCTTAGCTCTCGTAATAATGGTCTTGTGCATGCAATTAATGCTTTTAGGGCCTGGCCCCAAGCTGTGCATGTTAATCTTACAACGATTGTTCGTTCGGATTTAGCCGACGCGGCGACCCGCCTGCTCTGATATCTCGTAATTTAGCCGAAAAACAATCGTAAGCCTTCACGGGATAAGTTTTATTAAAAATTTGGGGGTATTATAAAAATGGATATTTTTAATTTTATTAACGTTTCCTCATCAGAAACGACTAATCTTGTGAAGGCTTAGTCTTTATCCCCCCATAGTTTTGCTTCGCAAAACTTGCCCCCTCTTGGGGTTTTTGGATAGAATCTCAGTAAAAATCGTGAAAGGATACAAACAATCAATTCGTGATTTAAAACCTCTTGTATTCTCAAGAGGTTATCTTATCTAAATAAAACTGCTTTGCTTTCTGAAGCAGCCTACAAAATTGCCCGATTGATTGATAGACGTGGTGTTAAGTCTGCAGATTTCTTGCGCTCATTTTTTGCCGAAAGCAAAAAATATTAAATCGCAAAGAAAATCTGAAGACGAATTTATTTAATAACTTTAGCTCCTTAAAAGAAACCAGAAGGCTAGAGCGGCTCATAATAATAATGCGGAAGGATAAGGCAAAGAAAGTGGTGGCAGCAGAGACTATATATACGAAGGATAAGTTCATGCCGGCGATACTGAATATAAAGTCAGCGCGTTCATTGTTGATGCTCTTTGCGTTTAGCCTAAGCCTTGTCGTCTTTGGTGCGCCTTCGAGTCATGCGCAAAGTGTTCCCGGTTATAAACCGAAAAATACTTTCATGACAGATTTTTTCAAAAAGAAGCTGACCAACGATAATGTCTTTGACGGTATGCTGGTCCCGCTTGATCAAGCAGAACAAATGAAAGCCGATGCGCTAGAAGAAAGGAAACGACAAGAAGAAAACTCTCAGCGTTTGGAGCAAGCCAAGCAACAACAAAATCGAAATAAAGCCCTAGGCCGAATATCTGCTGATGCCCCCGATGAATTTAAAGAGATGATGATTTCCTACCGCATGGGCGACATGCGAGGCGCCGAACAGTATGCCGGAGCGTTTGTTGATTACATGATGAATCTAATGTTTGAAGTTAAGCAGATTACCAATCTCATTGGCAAAGCTTTAATTAATAAGGGGGCAATAAAAGAAGATGATTTTGTTGGTGTCGGACAATATGCCGATATGGCGTTTGCTGAAGGTCGTGAAGACAATATGTCTATTCTAAAGCCGACGCACGAAGAAGCGATGAAGCGCATTACTCCGGATACGAAAAACCAAGCAGAGATCTATTACTTTTTTACTTTATCTTGCACATACTGTCGCGAGATGGCGGCCGATATTGAGCGCTTATGGCAAGTTACCAAAGGTGATAAAAATTTAAGAATGGCGGCAATGTCGCTTGTTCCCGTTTCTAAAACACATGTGCAGTCTTATCGTGACTATACTGGAATGACTCTGCCCATTTTTGAAGGTTCACAAGTTGCCAAATCATTTAATATTGGTTTAGTGCCTGCAGTTGTTATCGTCGCCCCGAATAGTAAAACCGCCTACATTAAATCCGGCAAACAAGAATTTGCTCGTCTTTATGAATTTGCTCGCACCGTTCAGGGATTGCCAGCGCAAATTACGCCGGAGATAGCCAAGTTAATGGAAACCCCGATTGGAAAAATAGAGCAAGAGAAGCTAGCTGCCGGTCGGCTTATTATCAGTGATTCCAAAAACAAAACAAGTGGTTTGAAAACAGTAAGCGGAGTTGTTTCTCGAACTTCTGCGGAGAACAAGCTAAGTGAAAAGTTTTAGGTTAACCTTAGGGAGTAGTATATGAAAACTATAAATAAAACTTTAGTAATCCTTCTAATCATCATCGGATCAAGTTTTTTAACTAGCGACACATTTTCACAAACAACTGAAGCTCGACCGAATATTGAAGATAAGATGAGAACGGGCCAATTTACTAAAGTAACGAAGACTACTGAAGGCGCCGACCCATTTAGTACTCATTACGATTTTGTTACTGATGATATTAAAATAGAAGGTAAGGAGGTAAATGACCCCATCCTGACCTTTGATGGTTGGGCCTCAGCTTATGATGGTTATTTAGGATCTACTTTGCTGCTTAAAAAAAGTAATGTTGCTGCTAATAACCAATATCCGGAGTTAAGAAGTGGTGGGCAGGAAACAAATTGGGAGAAATCGCCAACTAGTCTTGGAGCACTAACTCTAGGCGTCGATGATGAAGTGCGCAAGGCTCAAATGCCGGTATTTCAGTCAGTTAGATCTATGCGTAAAGATTTTACCGAAAATGTAACCAGCGATCAGGATTTTCGCCAGCTATATACAACACTAAGAGGCACAACCATTTTGACTCTTAGTTTTGCAGATAAAACTGTAGCGGCTGCTCTAGCGACCACACAGCAGCAGGCCGATGACAATACCAGCATCCACTTACTAAAGCAGATAAATTGGGCAACGAAAGAATTAACTGACCCGCAGAGAAAACAACTTTTTTCTGATGTTGATGAAAAAGTAGAAGCGTGCATGCTGAGTCAAGCAGCGTATGGACCTCAGTCTAAGGAACTTGAAAATTTTAAGAAGCGGGTTAAAGCAGAGGAAATGCAAACTAATCCAATTTGTAAGAAAAAATGCGGCACCTTTCCAACCGCTTCGGGAAATAATGATCAAAAGGGCACTAAGGGATTATATGAATTTTGTGTATGTTGTGCAGAAACTTTAACGTCGGTGAACACCGGTGTTCTTGATGTCAATAAAGAGGGCGTCTGGAGCCTAGTCGATCGCATTTTTATGGGAACAAGCAAGCCAGAAGCTAATTCTATAAATGGCCAAGCAGCAAATGGAGAAGAATTACTGGTGCCAGATGCTGCACTTGTTGCGAAGGAATTATACGGAGATATTGCTTTTATAATTGAGAGTTCGAGTGGAAATGGAGAGCCTGGTCAAGCGGACGAACAAAGCCCTGTGCCTTTGCAGTTTAAGTATATACCGCCATTGCTTTCCGTGAGTCAGTATATTGCTATTTTACGTGACGGCAAAAATGCTCCAACTGGCGGAGGAGAGAATTTCGCTCCGGGAGATGAAAATGGACGAATTAGGTGGGGCGGAATCTGTCCGGCAGTTATCGACATACTGAAAAATTGGCCCCCTACTGAGGACAAGATGGCGAAGTTAAGAGAGTTATGGCCGGATGCTTCATTGGGTAAAATATTGAAGGCCGCTGATATTGAGTCTTGGTTTGTGTTTTCGCCAGTCAAGCCTCCTGTTCCGCAGAATTGGAAACCAACCGGTCAGATGCTTAAATTTGTCAACTCTTTTTGCGATGCTTCGGCAGTTGCTGCGTTAAAGAAAATACATGAAAACACAAAAGCCATTATTGAGGATCATTTGATGCTGAATCGAGTAATGGATGAGCAGCAGAAAGCGGAAATGCGCAACATGATTGCTCGCTTTGAACGCAAGTTTCGGCAGGCTGATGCTGAAATTGCTGCGCAGTATTTAGTGGAAGAGCAACTGCAGTTGGCGGCAACCAGAGATGCTCGTGTGATGGAAAGTCAAAATGCTAATAATGCTTTCACTGCGCAGAATGGTCGTGAACAGGCGCAAAGCACTTTAGGCGGTGTGGCGGAAGGTATGAATCCAATGAATAATAACTGAGCTCGATGAAGGTTGATCATGGCTGATGTAACTTCAGCAGCATCATTTGTGACGGCAGCATTAGAGACTGCCGGTTACATCACTCAGGCGCAGTTTTTGGACGCCTTCGAGAACTTTTTTAATTCGACAGGCGCCTTACTCTTCTTATTTGCTGCACTGGGTGCCATGATTTCAATGGTAGTTTTTGGTAGCTTTAAGCTTTTCCGCTATTTATTCATCATGCCTTTTATTTATTATCTATTGATTACTCCACGTGAAGATTTAAGCGGTTCAATTTGGCGCCTCGGTGCAACGGGCTATCCGCGCTCTTTAACTAAAGTCTATGAGAAAGAAAATACAGACCCGGCCGCCTTAGCCGTCAATGTTGTGACTTACAAGGATTCTAACAAAAATCTCAATGCGGTGCGTAAAGGCGAGGGATCAATATCCGACAGCGACAACATTAGGGTGTCTAGCGTTTTTGCGCAAATGATCAAGCTGATCGACCAACTGGTAGCACAGTTTGTTAGCCTTATTATTTCCCATAAAGATGACAAAGCGTTGATGTCTTTAAATAAAGCTAAAATGCTGGAAGGAGTATTAAACGCTAATCCTAATCTGCCCGAAGTTACTAAAATGTTAACGTCAGATTTATTTGACCGCTGCTCGTCTTTAACCGGAGCAACGGTATTTGATTCCAAAAAACTAAGTCAAACCCGAATAGACAAGTTTAAAGAGCATATTCAGGAAGACGGTTCGAATGCTGAGGGATTAAGTGATTACACTAACTATCTCGATGCGGCAAAAATTATCAGCGAACAAGATCTAGAAACAGCTAGGTTTAAAAAATACATGACGCCCACTGCGGATACTGCAAATTACGTAAAAGCAAATCTGGGTCAGAGTATAGAGAATGGCTTAGCCGGCCGTTTAGATGATTATATTGAGAAGTATAAGCAATATCCGGGGGTGCAAGATTTAATAAGTTATGCTCAGGGAAACAACTGGAAATCAACTGCTATCCCCTGTGGCGCAATGTGGGAAATACTTAAGCACGCCATGGTTAAAGAAGCCGACTGGTTAAGTAACGAGCTCAAGGAAAAGCATGTCCCGAAGGGAGAAGTAGCAGAAGAAGACAGAGAACGGTTACAAAACGAATTGTGTTGGTCTGTTTTGGAAGTGCTGCAGAAAGAAAACTACACAGGAAATGTAGCCGCTGAGTCATTAGTCGGGGATTGTGACTTAGTGCGAGTGTCTCTGATTTACATGTTGCGAAATGGAATCGCTGGATCTGAACGCTCACACGCAATTAATATCAAGAAAAACCAAATGAATTTTCTCGGTGATATCCCCGGGAAGAAAATTGCGGCCTTAGAAGATTCACAGAATTGGGAATTCGTTCAAGATTCTACTAATGTAGAAACAAGAAAATTTTTTGATGCCTTGTTCGTTTATACTTCCGGCAATGTATCGCAGGATACCATGGGCTTAGGGGTATTTAAACATAAGAAGACAAATCAGACTAGAACTTCGGTTTATACAACAATAGGTAAGATTGGTGGGCCATTGGATATGGCTTATGTGGAACAGCAGCGCTATCATACCAGGACCCTAAGACAAAGTATTTATGCTTATGCTCTGCAGCTTCCATATTGGCAGGGACTGATTCTTTATTTGCTCGCAGCCGCCTATCCTTTTGTAGCGTTGATCGTCTTGGTTCCTAATCGTGCTCAATCAATGCTTACATATTTCTTAACCTGGCTATGGGTGAAAAGTTGGGACATCGGTATGGCCATTATTATGGTCACGGATAGAATTATTTGGAATATTTTCCCTAAGACCGATATTGGGGTTCGGATTAAAGATATGAGCTTTCAGTCGATGGAGTTTGAAACCATTCTTCAAGAAGCAATGCGTGTAGATCCCACCTATAACTTACATAGTTATTACATGATGATCTCAATGGGGATTTTTGCTATCCCGGCAATTACGGGTTTACTTATTCTTAAAGGGAAACGTAGCGCTTTGGCGATATTTTCTGATCAGATGGCCTCATCTGCCTCCGCTTCAGGTTCTATTCGTGGGAGTGGGTATGCTACAGATTTTGCTAATACTCAGGCCGGTGCGAACCAGGCGATGGGTGCGTTAGCTTATGCTCCTATGACTACAGGTGAATATGGTAGAACTTATCTCAATAACCTTACCGGATGGGCCAATGCCGGCATGTTAGGAGCCGCCACAGTTGTTACTAATAATGCCAGCGATATCGTTAAAACCGGCGGTGTCAATGCTGCGCCTATATCACTTCCACAGATCAAATCCTCTGTCACCGGCATAGCTAAAGAAGCTTTTAGTAATTATACAAAAGTGCGTGACGCTGAAATTACAGCAGGAATAGGATACAATAGAGTCTGGAATCCCGATTATGGCCGCTTTAGCGATAGAGGTATTGCAATGGAATCCCGATCGAACGCCTTAGGTGATTCAGAAAGTGGTTTTGAAATGCAGGTTATAGACCATGCGTATGGAGCAACAGTCGAAACCTCAAAAAATTTATTTAAGGCGAAGTTTGATGTAGTGAATGCTGTTGTAGGTAATGCTTTTAGTAGTGTTTTTAACCCAAAATTTATCGCCGGATTTAAACCAGGAAGCGGGTTTTTTGGTCAAGGTGGCGGTTTCGCCGCTACCACAGGTATGGGTTATTGGGGCGAAGCTGATGATCAAGCGATTGGCGAACAATATTTGAATTTTACCGGTAATGCCATGGACTGGTTAATGCCTGTAACAGAAGAACAAAGAAGAGCAGCCATCGAAAATGAGTCGTTAAATATCTTACATTTCCCTTATGGCTATGGAGCCGCAACACTAGACGCTCTGGGTTATCAGGGTCAATATCATGAACTTGGTGTTACCTATCCGGATACTAAAAAGATTGCTGATCGCACGATGCCGTATGTAATTGATAATTTAAATGATGAACAGCCTGCTCATCTTCAACCTGCTCCTGCTAGCTCTAATGATTTTCACTGGGGAAATGGTTCGGGAGAGGAGAAATGATTATGAGATGGCATAAATACATATTGATAATCTTATGCCTAATGATAGTTTTATCGCCTCTGTCTGTTTATGCTCAGTCTAGCAACAACAGCACAGAATACGCCAGCACAGGTACTTTAGCTGCCGCTGGTTTAGAATCAGCCGGCTATAAAGCACAATCAATTGTGTTAGAAGACTTAGCAAAAATGCTTACTGGTTTAGGGGCATTGTTCTTTATCGGTGCGGCTTTAGCTGCAATGATCACTTTTGTCATTTCGGGAAGCTACGGTACGGCATTATGGTTTTTTATTGGCCCGGGGTTATTGTTTTTTTTAATACGAACTACGGACTCCGGGCAAGGTGTCGAATGGCAATATGCTGAAAAGACGGCTGCTGCCTCAGCTCTAATTAAAGAGGCTGCTCTAGATCCGCAAAATGAGCAAGTGCGCTGGCTCAAAGCCGATGAGAAAGCGCCAAAAGTCTCTTGGTTCTTTCATCAATACAACAAATTTGTTTCCGAAACAGTGCAACAGATGATTACTGTTATTTCAGACAAAGCTTTGATGAATAAAATGAAATTTACTATTCGCCAGCAGCTATACGAAGATATTATCACTGCGCGCATTGGCTCTCCTGATTTAAATACTTTTACTCAGTATACCTTGGCCGTATGTGCTGATGAATTAGAAGCGGCAAGGATCTTAGCTTTGGGAGAAAAAGATCCAGAATATAAAAATTCACCCGAATATAGAAGAGCTGCTGCTGATTACGCCAAGCTTTATGATGGCAATGCTGAAACCAAACCGTTACGCACCGGTCCTCTCACCCGCTACATCAATCAAATTCAAGACGCACAAGCAAATGGCGTGTTTACTGATCCTTTAGCTGGATTAAATCTTGGGAATTCAGCCGAGGGTTCTAATGGGGGGTTTGGGGTCATGGATAGGGATGTTAGAAACACATTCGCCGAAGACTATGAAGCCTTAAAAGTAGAGAAAGAGCTTACCTTTATGCACAACAAAGCCAGTTGTAATCAGCTTTGGGTGCTGATGGGGCTAGGTTTATACAAAGAAGGAGCGGAGTATTTACAAAAAGCCGTTAAAGATAAAGTAGCTAAAAACAATGATACTTCAAAGGGCGATTTTCTAAAGGCGATCATGGATGATATAGCTATCAAATTGCAAAGCCGGCCTAACTATCAATACGATCCTGAAGGAGGCTCGTCTTTTGAGTATCCAGCTGAGGAAATAGTAATAGATAATAAAAAATCTGATCCTAAAATCTCATTGATCCCTGTTATCATCGGTGGATATATGCTGAGGAAAGCTCAAGCTGATGGAACGCATGGAAAAGTAATAACTTCATTTGCCGAGCACTCCGGCGTAATTCCTACCTCTTCTGTTTTTGATCCAACCGGAGCCACTGCTTATTCGGAAAAAGAAATGTGGCAGTTTGGTAATCAGATTATCAACCATATTATTGCTAATCGAAAAAAACATGAACTTTTTATTTTTGCCATGATGATACCTTATGTGCAAGGTGTTTTGCTTTACACTTTAGCTTTAGCTTTTCCATTTGTTTGTCTGGCTGTTGTATTACCGGGAAAAGCCAATGTATTTTTCTCTTGGTGTGCTCTATGGGCATGGCTAAAAAGCTGGGATTTTGGTTGGTCATTGGTCATGATTCTAGACAATATTTTATGGCAACTAATGCCACATAGTGGTTTTTACGATCCCACGAGTAGCTACGCACAAACTCCTATTACCATAATGGAGCAAGCATTCTTTGGTGATCCTGGTTATAATATGGCCAATTATTACACCTTGATTGCGCTTTTAGTGACCTCAGTTCCTGTAATCATGGCGCGACTGATTATTGGGGCTAAAGCAGCAGGGTTATCGGCATTTGTTGATAATTTTAAAAGCGTTGGTTCTACTATGGCCGGAGCGGTAGGAACGACAGAATCAGCCCGCCTTTCCTCGCAGTATAATAACATGCGACGTAATTTTGAAGCACGCACTATTCAAAGTATGTATGCTAACGATGTTAATTCTTTTCAAAGCAATATTCCTTTCATGAAAGATATGAATGAGAAAATGACAGAAGCGCGAGCAAACTTTAAAAGCACTGAGGAAGAATCGGCCTTTCAGCGTGGGTTGGGTATGGTGGCTACGGCCGGGGGTGCAATGATTAATCCAATTTCCGCTTGGGGTGGGGCAAATGCAACGCTTGCCCAAAATAGAGCCACTCAAGACAGTGCCAGAGATGCTACAGCCTTGGAAGCTCAGCAAAGACAGAGGCAAGCCGGTATGATGCTTGGTGAGTATTACTCTAATAATGTCGGAGTTAGACAGTTTGAACAACTGCGCGCTATGTCCAATGGACGCGGTGAGCCATTTGGCTTAGTAGAGTTTAGTCCCGGAGATCTAATGACTCCAATGATGACAAAGGTAAGGAGCGAGGCGACTACTGAGCAAAGGAAGTGGACGACAAATGTAGAATCGGCGGTAGGATTTATTAAATAAAATTTTATCATAACTATGGCAGAAATTGGCGAAATAGGAGAGTCGATCAGTAGTGCAGAGATAGGATCTGTAGGTCACTTTGTCTCTGCTTTGCTGCAAAGCACAGGGCTTGATGGTCAGGCTTCTGTGCTATCTAATATGAGCGAGATGATTACTTCTATCGGAGCTTTAATTTATTTGGTTTCTTTAGTCGGAGCCTTAATTTCTTATGGTGTGTTTGGTAATTATAAAAAAGCTTTATATTTGGTGATTTCCCCGGCGCTATTCTTTTTCTTTTTAAAAGACACAATTCCGGTGGATGCGACCACAGTGAAGTTCGGAAACCGTGTCGTCGCTAATTCTGTCGAGGGGCAAGAAACGTTTTATAACATGCTGTATAAAAAAGAAGATGGTAGCAGTTCAAACGATAATCAAGAAAAGAAAGTCTCTCGTTTTTATGTTTACTATGATCAATTTATTAGCAGCTTAGTGCAGTCTCTTGTCGGCGTATTGCTGGATACTGAAAATAGAGAGGATATGATAATTGCCGGCAGAGAGCGATTGTTTAATTATTTGCTTAATTATGAAAATAAAAACCCGCATTTTATGCGCTTATTGTCCTTTGGCCTTATGGGTAAGTGTGCTGATCCGTCCAGTTATGCCAATGAAGCGGCACGCATTACTAATGTCACGCAAAAGGAAGATCTAAAAACTAAGGCCAGGATACGAAGGGAAAATACATTCATTAATCTCGATCATGGAGTAATAGATTATCTTAAAGCACTAGATGGTGGTCTAATAAGCCCTGAGGAAGAGACTAAGAGCATTAGTTGTCAGCGCTTATATGAAGTAATTAAAAAAGCATGTCATGACGAGGCCATAATATTAAAGAATAAACAACAAGAGCGCACGGCAGGTGCTGATGGAATGGGCGAGTCAGATATTCCATGGAAAGAGGTTTGGGCTGAAGTAGAAAAGACTATTGCCGGGCAGAACGGACAAAATGGGAATTCCTCAGAGAGAGCCGTTGATGTAATAGCGGCTTTTCTTTTAAGAAACACTATGCAAAAAAATGCTCACTCTTTGTTGATTAATCAGATATATGAGCAAAACGCTATTTCCGGCGAGCACGTATCTTCAGTCTACACGCAAGTTGCTGCGGCCAATAGCTCAACAATGATTTCTAAAATGGTGTATTTTGCCGGCCTTATTCCTTATATCCAGGGATTAATTCTTATGGTTATGACTACGCTTTTCCCATTTTTTGCATTGTTTTTGTTAATGCCTGGTCGCGCGACAGTGTTTTTTAATTGGATGTTTATTTGGCTTTGGGCGAAAAGTTGGGACGTTGGTTTTGCCATAGTCGTCTTTTTTAAAGACTTTCTCTGGCAGTTTACCTCGCGTGACATAAACCATGTAGCCGGAACAATTAATTGGGAAAATATAGATTCAATTTATTCGTTCATCTCGGTTAATGATCCTATAGCTACGCCAAATACTTATAGTACAATCATTTCTCTGATTACTTTATCTATACCTATTTTGACTGCAAATTTATGTTTAGGGGCGGGTCATGTTAAAGGTTTTGTTTCTAAGGCCATGAAACCGTTAGGAAGTTTTGAGAAAAGATTTTTGCAATCGGCAAGACGTCAATATGCATCTGATCAAGCGTTAATGATTGGAGTAAATAGCGCGCTATATAATGTGGGTGGTGCGGAGAAAGCAGCTAATAACCCCGGCTATACTGATAGCGGTGTTCCCATAGCTTTAGCTGGCGATAGAACTCATCGAAATGAAATGAATAGACAAGCGCAGCTATCGCAAGCTAGGAGTTATAATACTCAGCCAGGACGTGAAACTGATTTAGGAAAAACTGCTCTTCTTAGATCAGGAATGGAGCCACGCGGCGCCGCGGGTACCGATGCAAACTTTTCCTCGCTGACTGCAGCAGAACGCCTAAAGGGAAATCAAGATATTCAGGCGCGTAATATATTTGAGTATAATAAAATGCTTGGCGCTGGAAACTCACGACCGGGAGTTCAAAGTGATGAAGACCCAACGCCGCCAAAGTCCTCTAATGAGATAGATTTAGATGGTAACTAATTAGGAGGGAAAATGTCGCTTGATACTTCACAAATTGGTAGCGTAAGCAACATAATTGCTGCTACTTTGGAAACAAGCGGCCAATATTTGCAATCCGAAATCTTAAAACATTTAGATACTGATGGCTTAGCTTATTCACTCGGTGCTCTCTGTTATCTCCTCTCGGCTTTAATTGCCTTTGTCACTTATGCCATGGGTGGCGATTATAAATTCTTTCGTTGGTTTTTAATTGGTCCCGCCTTATTTTACGTTGCTATTCTTAATACTGAAGATTCGACAGGAGCAGCTTGGCAGTTTGGTAGTAAAAAGAGAGATAGCGCCTATGTAGAAAAATATACCAAAGGAGTAACTTATAATAGTGACAGTCAAGGCTCTCAAGCTGCGACATCAATGAAAGTATCGACGATGTTTGCTGAATGGAATAGATTTACTAGCGGAGTCATCCAAGCCACGATTGATGCTTTAGGGGTGGTAAAAAAAGATGGTGATGTGCATTTTTTAAATCAAGTAAAAAAATACGAAGGTCTTTTTAAAGCAACGATTACCGACGAAAATCTAAAACAACTAGTCAATTTAGCTACAATAAATAACTGTAGCTCCTATTATACTTTGGCTCGTACTTTAAATAACTTAGGTGTTACTAATCCTGAGCGCGCAGAAATAGAAGAAAAAATGAAGAAAGCCGGAAACCTTGTTGCTTTAACAGCTGATGACTCACGCGCCCCACTGCTTAAATGGCTAAAGACAGACGGAATTTCTGACATTGCCGCTAAAACTCTAGGTGATAAGGTAGAAACCGATGGTTCTATCAAGAAAGATTCCCCGCTTACTTGCTTAGACACTTGGAAACTTAGCTTTGCCATTTTGCAGGCACATGCCACGGAAACTCTTGATGCTGTATTAAGCATGGATAATGCCAATGATTCTAGCGAAGCTGCTAAAGACATGCGCAAAAAAGCACGGGAAAGGTTATTGATGAAGTTTGATATGGAAGTGCGCACCGATGATGACAAAATAAAAACTCAAGGATTGAGTAATGATCAAAAATTGCAAGCCCTACTTAATGAAGTCGCCATGAATATGTTCGTAAAAGAACTAGGCCAGGTAAATCCGACGATAGTGCAAATGAATTATATACCGACAGCTCTGGAGTCTAAGGATGTAACAAGGACAGAGGGCGCTAGTGGATCGCGTGTGCCCGAGGCTAGTAAATACAATAATCCTGATATTGCCAGGTCAATGAGGTTGTTTGGATCATTTGATCATTGGTATAGAAAGGGGGACTTTCTTGCCGTTGCCCAAACCCTTCCTTATATACAAGGATTATTGCTTTATTTCCTTGCTGCTGCTTTTCCTTTTGTCGCTTTTATGTTTTTGGTTCCAGGACGACACCACGTAGTGTTTTCTTGGATGAGTCTGTGGTTTTGGGTTAAATCTTGGGATTTGGGTATGGCCTTTGTGATGATGATAGATGATATTTTATATGCGTTCATGCCGCATGGAGCTCCCATGACCACTGAATTGCTGAACGTTCAGCAAGGACCGGCCGAAGCTCTGAAAAGAGCAATGGAAGTTGATCCTTCCTATTCGGTCGCAACATATTATAATTTAATCGCGGCTTGTATTGTTACTATGCCGGCTATTATGGCGCTGATCGTGAAAAAAGGAGGTTCTGAAATATTAGATGCGGTAAGTAATGGCGTTTCAAATTTTGCCGGCAATGTTGGCACTACTATTGGTCGCTATATGACAAGTACAAAATTACAGGAGAATAAAGCACTATTCGAAAAAAGAATATGGCAGGCCACCGAAAACAATTTCTATAATGCCTATCTCCAACCAAATGTCGCTAAAGCTATTGGCGGAGAAAAGCTGCTAAGTTTGTCTTCTCAATATATGAAGGCAGCGTCGGACAAAGCGGTAGATTCTGTAGCTCTCGGCGAAATTGCTAATGCCTATACTAAGGAAATGAATTCTATCTTCAGTGGCCTGACGGCAGCTGAGGCTGCCCAGAAAAAAGAGCTCGTGGGTGCCGAAGTGGAGAAGAATCTTCATTTTGCTATGCTTAATGAAGCTAATAGTCTTAGAAATATACAACTTGCTCAAGATATGAATATGCTAGGCTGGAATAGTCATGACTTGGTGGCCGCTATTGATCATGAGAAATTTATTGCGCCATTAAAAGCACAAACAGATTTTAATTATGCTGAAAAGGTCCAGGATAGCATTATTACGGTAATTCCGGCGCTAGGTGCTCAACTAGCTGAACCGAGTGAAAAGTTGCCGATGCAGGGTCCTTCGACTGCTGAAATACCTACCGAGGGAGAAATGGGACGTTCTCGGGGAAGAGGATATTAAAAACTATGGCAGATTTTAGCTCAGTAGCCTCCGGTGGATCATTTGTCAGCTCTGTGATGGAGTCAGTGGGTTACTATTATCAAGCCCATCTACTTGAGCAGTTAGCTACGCCTCTTAAATCTACCGTTCCTGCGCTTATCTTTAGTGTAATTGCTATTATTGCCTTGGTCCGACTTGTGGTTACCGGATCATTTAAGCATCTCTATTGGTTTGTGATTGGTCCGGGGTTATATGCGTTTTGTGTTTTTAATTTAGCTAAAGTCGAATCAGCCGAGTGGCGTTTTGCTAATCAGGTGCGCTCATCGAAATCAGTAGATACTGCTGTGCTTGAGGCCATGAAGGACGAAAAGCTGGCCGGCCAAGATACTAAGGCCGAGGTGTCTTGGTTATTTTCTTATTATAATAATTTTATCAGCAACACTGTTCAAGAGATGGTTAGGGTGATGATTGCTGAAAAGAAAAATATCGATCTTAAGTTCATGAACCAACTGGAACTGATTGTTGATACCCAAGGCTATCGCATTCAAGATGATGGCTTGCGCGAGCTAGTACAATTAGGATTTCTAAATGAATGCCGCGAAGCCTATACTTTAGCAAGTATCGGCTATGGCACAGATCTGACTTTAAGATATAATGCAAAAGAGCGTGAGGAGAAAATTAAAGAATATGAGGAATATTTAAAAACTCACCCCGTGCGCTTAAGCGAAAATGCTTTGGATTATGTAGCGCGAATGAAGGTTGATTTTCCCGGAGAATGGAATGAAGAATTTATCAACTTAGATCAAATTCCCAATGAGGATGAAGGTACAGACAAGGTAACGAGGTGGTTAGATAAACTCTCGGATAAGGATGGTGCCAATGGGGGTGTAGTAAGCGGAGATTACAAACAAGCCGATCCCAAGATAGCCGAGTATGAATTGGTGAAAGAAGAACTTAAGAATGTTGATCCACCTTTCACCTGTAAAGATATTTGGAATTTTACTTATGGAGGCTTGTATAGATCGGCAAAAAAAGCTGTCGAGAACGCCAAAAAGAGAGGTCGAGGCATGGGGGTGGCCGAAAAAGATGTGGTTAAATCTTTATATCAAATATTGGGTGCAAATTATAACGATGGCAAAGCGGATGCGTTTCGCTTGAATCTGGATGATTCGGAGACAATAAAAAATCCCAAATTACTTTATGGCGTAGTAGCCAAATATATAATGTCCAACACAGCAGCTGAGGCGCATAATAACTCTGTTTTTATTGGAAGTCTTAGTGATGTGGAAGGTATGGCTGGAACTATTGCCATGCCTGCTGATACAATGACTATGGCCGGAATAGAAAAACAGCGGCAGAAAATGAATGAATGGCGCTATCGTTCAGTGCTGATAACTCATGCGCAACAACTACCTTACTATCAAGGCATACTCTTATATTTCTTGGCTATTTGTTATCCTTTTTTTGCTCTGGTTTTACTCTGGCCGGGTAAGCAAGGATTTTTTATTTATTGGTTTATGTTATGGCTTTGGGTAAAAAGCTGGGATGTCGGCTTTTCGGTAGTTATGCTGATCGATTCCTTTTTATTTAACATGATCTCAGTTGGCAAGTCGCCTGATGTTAATACTCCCGCAGCAATGCTTAGCGCTGATTTAGCAACAGCTTTATATGCTATCAGAGAACTTGATCCTACATTTAATATTTCAACTTATTATCAAATGATTGCAGTAGCACTACAATCAATACCCATTATAACAGCCTTGTTATTATTAGGCGGTCTTGGTGCTAGCCACGGCTATGTAACGGCTAGCATGAAAAGCTTTGCCGGTGACTATTCTACTCCGGCAGTAAGTGATGTGAACCAAGCTGCCGCCTATTTACGCTCTAGCTTTATTTTGGATCAAGGACAAAGAGCCTATGGAGCATTGCATAATGATTTATACGGTAAGGGTGCCAATCTCGCTCCCATGAATTATTTTAAGCAGGAAGATAGAATTCCGGTTAGAAATCCCGAAGCGATTGGTTTTCAATCTATCCCGGCTGGATTAAGCGTTAATCCGATTGATCATAGCACTAATCCGGTGGAGCATGTTAATTCTAAAAGTGTAGCAGGTAGATATTTAGCTAATGCCCGAAGCAGAGGTATATTAGGTGGCTTAAATTCAAAAACAATTGATAGTTTGACTAAGTTACTACCAACCGAGTACGAGAGTAATAAAGCTGACGATACTCAGGTAGGTAAAATGTTCCAGACGGCTGTAGGCGTGGGGAACATATTTGTAAAAAAGGCTCAGGATTATGAAGCAGAATTGATGCAATCAGGAATGGCTTTACAGGGGGTCTATGATAGAGCCAAAACCGAATTTGAATATATGGGCTTTGGAGCGATGACTACAAGCTTCGGAGCTTTTAATGCCCCTTATTTTTCTCTTTCGGGTACCCCAGCAATGGCGCTTGGCGAAGCTGCTGATTATATGCGGGTTATGGATATCGAACGCCAAAAAGCTTTGTGGAGCACAGCAATTGAGTCGGCAGATACTATTGCCACCAGCTGGAACGACATGTTCCTACCTCAGGACAATCAGTAGGGCTTTAAATTGGTGCCGAGCATTAGTCGTGATCGGCGTCTGGGTATATGCTACGATTTTAGCTTCAATATACCCTGCAAATTAGGCTTTTACATTAAGAAATCTTAAGCCTTGGAAGTGCTTTGCGAAGAAAAGAGATTTGCTGCTTTTTATCCGAAGAAGCAACGGAAAAACAAAACCTTCGAAATTTTATAAAGGAGGCCGGTATGTCGGCCTCCTTTATCGAGTTGAACCTTTTAGCAACGAAACTGTGGCATGCGGCTTAAGACTTCATCCATTTTGATCTCCATCGCTTCGAATAAAGTTTTTGCCGCTACCCCAACCGTTGTTGCCTCTGAAGCATGCAGGGGAACAACGACATTGATTCCCTTTCTCCACAGTAGTTCCAGAAAGGCTTTATTCTGGGACCAACCACCAACAATAGCCACCGGTTCTCTTTCCGATAACTTGCTCCCCGCTAGGCTAGCAAGATCGTGCAAACGCCGAATTAACAAATCCGCCGCTGCATCGGCCGTCAGGGTCGGTGCCAGAATGGCATCGCCATTGCAGCTTTCAAGTATCGCCGAAAGCGCTTGTCTCGTGTCGAGTACTGAAAGTTCTTCAACGTTGGGCCTAACAACGCATGCCGGAAGCACTGCAGTAAAGCATTGAAGCACTGCCTCTGCCGTTTGAGCATAGTTGCCGGCAAGTCCTGCTTTGAGCATCAGGTCTTTCCACTAATGAACGCGGCAGGTACTTTCTTCTACCGCTTGACCTTCCAAAGCAAATCCGCAATCACAAGTCGCGCCACATGAATCTCACGACAATTGCTTCCGGTTTCCGACGATTCCTAAAAAAGTGCCGGCCCAGAGAGCGAAATGTGCTCCTGTGCTAAATGCTACATCTAGCGCCGCCGGGCTATCATGTGTCGCTGTGGAAAAGTAAGATCCTGCCTTCCATATTCCACTACCCAAAGGCCAGGAAGCTATTTTGTCATCGATGTCGGGAATGCCGAGATTATCTTCGAACATTTTCTTCCCGTCGTTTCTGACTAGTCCCTGTCTCTGGGGCATTACCGGATCAGCTATTGTTTCATTTGTTACCAAATAAAACAGCAGATCGGTTGTTGCCACAATCTCTTCGGCCGCGGTTAACACGTTGGGGCAGGCTTCCTGAATAGCTCGAAGCTGCGCCACTGGTTGCCACGGTTTTTGGCAAGCCCCGCCAAAGTTCATATGTCATTGGTAATGATCAATGCTTTCCACAAAACGCTGCATCCCTTCGCGTTCCACTACTGAGGCATATATCGGTGCGGCCAACATAGTAACTCCGTAAGGCGCAAACAAATCTCGTTTAATGGCAGCCACATCAGCGCCTCAGCCATAAAGTTTGAGCGCATAACCTGGCTTCAGCAGAGCGACTAATATATTGGCGAAGTTTTCTAACCACTCGATATTCCACATCTTAAGCCCATTGATCATACTCCATTCAATGGATCCTTTCTTTATCTCACTTACCTCCTGAGCCTGAAGATCCCAGCGATGGATGCGACATTGGCCTCCGCCAGTTGCTCCAAACCCAGCCGTCAACACATCGGTAATCTCAGGCTTGCTCATTGAACCGAGCCTCCTTTCCAAATAATTTCGCTACTTGAAATTCAAGCCAGACGATATGAGCAGCAAATCAGATCATAGTCAAGCAAGCGGGAGTTGTAAATCTCACTCTAATAATAAAGCTGCCCTGTTATTTCGGGCTCTTGTTTTTATCTTTATGTCATGTAATCTTCGGCCGGCAAATGGATCTATGCCGTAGGATATGTTCTTTTCAAATAAGCGGTGTAATAATTTTCGGGGGATATTATTCATAAACTAAGCTGGTAAAATTTTATGGCAAAATACGACAGTAAGACTGCGGACAATAAGTGTATTTTTTGTGAGATTGCTGCGGGGAGAATGCAGCCACTGGGCGGCGGCAAATTTTGGGAGAACGACTACTATATTGCATGGCTTTCTCCTTTTCCTAATACCAAGGGATTTACGGTGCTTGCTCCCAAGCAACACTACGGAAGTGATGTGCTGCAAATGTCGGACGATGAGCTTTGCAAGTTTGTGCTGGAGGCCAAAAAAGTAGCTCAGCACTTAGTCTCGAAGCTAGACGACGTTGGGCGTATCGGGCTGATCATGGAAGGCACAGGAATAGACCATGCACATATTAAGCTCGTTCCTCTAAACGGCACCGGCTATCTAAAAAGCGGAGAGTGGAGACAAGTCTCCAGTAAAGTGGATACTTACTTTGAAACATATGAAGGCTTTATTGCTTCCAACGATAGCAAAAGAGCTAACGACAGTGATCTGAGCGAATTAGCTGCCATATTAAATCTTACAAAAGAATAGCATTGCCCTGGAAGGTGCTGTGCGTGGTTGTGTCGCCAACTACCGCGTGCATGTGGGGCGCAGGCGACCCAGTTGTTTGCTGGCGCTCACAACATGTGTTCGCGCTCCACAAGCACCGGTGGAATTATTTGCCCCTATGGCGGCAATGCCGAAAGTGTTGCTAAAACTTATCACGAAGGCACGTTTTCGCGACTTATGTATAAGACTCAGGACTGGCGGTTTTCTCTACAATAAAAAGTTTCTATATGTTTTCTCGTTTGCGCTGATTGAGAATTAAACTGAACACGTTGTGATTAAAGGGAAGTTTACGCGCCACGTGCTGTAGTTCGCTAGGATAACGGTTATCATTGATGGCTAGCAATGCCTGTAAACGGTTAAAGTATGAGATGAAAGACATAAAAGCTGATTTTTTTGCTTTATCTGTCAGCTCGAGCACTTCCGAATAGTTTTTTGTAAAGAGCAGAGCAGAAGAGTAGTGACTAACCACATCTACATCAACAATAATGTCGGGGGCGGCGATTTGGTGCGCTTTTTTTAGGCTCTCCAAGGCGCTATTAAAACGGCCACGCATGATGTGTAATAACCCAGATAGCTCATAAAAGCGTTTTTTTAAGTTGATGTCGGTAGGTAAATAAGCTTCCATATTGAGGATCTCTTGTTCGGCTCTATCCAGCTGGCCAAGTTTAATGTCCAAAGCGATGCCCTGGAGGATTATTGGCGCTGATAATTTTCCTTTAGCTGAAAGCTTATCAATGTAACCACGGACTTCCGCAAATTTTCCAAAAACAATCCCCGAAACAACCATTGCCAGATCGTCTTTGCTTATTAAATCAAAGTCTCCGACTAGGTCAGGAAATAGACCTAGCTCGACTTCGCAATTAAATAGCTCACGTGCTTCTTCGGGTGATTTCTTTGCCAAAAGCTCCATCCAATTATCTGGCTTTCCTAGTGCGCGCCGAGCAAAGAGTAAAGAAGTGCGGAGGTTATCCTTGCTGCCCTGAAATGTTTCAACAAGCAGTCTTAATTCATTGGGAACAGGCGACGAGCATAACGCCATAGAGATAACTAACCCCGTCTCTGCAATCCGCGAATCGGGACTTAATGCTAAATTGTAACAGAGATTAATCATTTGATCGCGACTTGCTTGGACATGTTCAAAGAACTTAATTATCCCGTGAACGGCGTGTTGCAGTGGATATAATTCTCTTAGTCCGGTCGGAGGGAATATTAGCCCCGCCTGATATAGTAAGGGATTTGCTCCCAGTGTTTCGGCAGGATAACAATTCTTGTAATATTGCGCAGCTGACTCAGATAAAAATTTTAAGGCAACATTGAGATGTTCGGGAACATCTTCCGGAGTTGCGGTTGCCCATTTGCCTTTGCCATAAGGACACAGCCCGGCAATTGCTCCTAAGGCAAATAAACTAATGCGATTATAACGAGAACCAATAGATCGAGCATATTCGGAAAAACAAGGAAATGGATTTCGCGGCTTACTTAATATGGAAATGAGAGCTTTGCTGATTTCTAATTCAAAAGGCTCATGCTTGGGCGCCAATTTGGCCCCGGCGGCTTTAATAGTTACCTCATTGTTAGCTGTAGCTGTTAAACTCACTTCGATTTGTGGAGCAAAATCTATCCAGACATCATGCAACATACCACCGAGATAGGCGGCGGCTCCGTTGATTATATTTAGCTCATTATCATTAAAAGAAGGTTTATTGTAAAAAGATGAAAGTGCCAAGTCGACTGTGCCTACGGACGGCCAACTATGATCGAGGCGATATTTAGGAGAGTCCTTCAATAAATTCGACCAAAAATCGCAGAAACCTACTGCTAAAGCTAATACTTTATCTGATATCATTTTATTTTGGCCTTAAAAAGTTTTATCTTCCAAATAGTTGTTAGGAGTATGGGGATATAAGCTAACGCCTGATTTATAATAATCGTTTTATGCTCCAGAGCGAAAGTATTTTTATCTAAAATATCTTTTTGGCAATAAGGATTTAGGACTTCGCTGATGCCTGCTTCCTTTAGGGCCCGTCTAATTGACTGTGAAAGCGGCTCCTTATCCGAAGCCATGACGCAGCTAATTGGTTCAATGCCATGATCAAATAACGTTTTTACGCTAAGCATAATGTCAGCAAGTAATTCCTCAGCGGAGGTAAAGTTAAATAGTTTATAATTATCGCCGCAGCTGGCGATTTCTATTTTCTGTTTAGCAATATTTTGTAATTCTTCCCAACTGAGAAAATATGAGTATACAGGTAAAGAGTTTTTTTCTGCAAAATACGAAAACAAATGCAGTAAATTCAAATAGCATTGCTGCGAGGGAAGAATTTGTAGGTAAAGCACCAAAAGAAAGGGAAAATCTTCATGGATCTTCACGGCATTTTTCTTTGTTCTCGTAAGGAGATAAAATTTTTCATCAATAAATGGTAGTTCTGGAAAAGGTATGGATAAGTGCTGCATGATGCGACAGGTTAATAACACTTTGTCAGACCAGAGAGAATTGTTTGTGCCAATAAAAGAAGTAGGCACGAATAATGTGCAAGGGATGCGATAATCCTTGATGATCGGTAAGGCTTGAGTATAAAAATCTTTATGGCCGGGGCTAAAAGTAACAACGGTGGTTGCCGGTGGTAGCGGTTTTTCTTCTTTTAGGTTTTCGAGTAGTTCAGATAAAGAAATCAAATGTGTGTTTCTTTTTAAATAGCGCATTTGCTTTTCAAAAGCGACCGGAGAAATCCAAGAGTCTGGCATGATCGGGAAGGGAAGCTCAGTTGGATTAGCGACGTGCTGGTAATTCAGAATACGATAGGGGAGATCGCCTTTAGTGATATTTTCTCGATATATTTTATCAAGCAGCCCGCTATAGTGAAGAAAAGAAGAATAAGCAAAACTAGCGCAGTATTTGAGGAGAGCATTTCTGTATTCTTTGCTTTTTTTATTCAAAGTGCCGCTACTTGTTTTCAATTGATTGAAATAATCTAATAAGCTCTGCGGGCATTGAGGAAACACGGAAACTATCCTTTTCCTTAGCCACAAAGGCCATTTTTGTATAAGCTCGGTGTACTATCTTATGCTCAGAATCCTCAATTTCGTAACATAAGATAACATTGGTTTTCTTGATTACTTCTGCCCATAAATAAAGGGTGTAGGACTGGCCATAATATAAGGGCCCGATAAAATTCTGTTGCGTTTCAGTGATTGCCATATGCTGGTCATTAGAAGCATAGCGGTCATAAGGAAGATTGGCGTTACGAAATAGAAGTTCACGGACATTTTCGTAAAGATGAAAGTAGTTACCATGGTAAAGCACTCCAGCCATATCGAATTCGCCAAAGCGAATAAATGGTACGGCAAAACGAAAAGCTAAATCTGGACGTTTAAACTCTTTCATAAGCGATTAGAAATTTATGTTCCGGAAAAAAAAGGAAAATAGCCGACTACTGACATTGTCAACAAGCGAAGCAAATAGGCTATTGATTCCACTTTCCCAAACGTTATGTTTTTGTTTGATAAAGACTAAATCAACATTGCGATTTTTTTGCAACAAATAATCTTGTGATGTCGCGATTTGATCAATTAGCCCCAGGTTTAAATCAATGCTTTCTCTAGCTGTCCAATGATCGCCGGTTTCAACAAATTGCATATTTGCTTGCGGGCGGTATTTTTGCACTGCCCCGATAAACAAGCGATGAATCGCTTCTAGTTGCTCTTGAAAATGGGAGATTTCTTCGGCGTTGGCGTCATCGGTTAAGGTAACTGTACGTTTAAATTTTCCCGCCAAAAAAGTGCGTGGATTGATTTGCCAATCCAGTAATAACTTCCTGAAGTTCGGGATAAAAGCGATTACGCCAATCGAACCAATAACGGCAAAAGGTGCGGCAATAATCTTATGTGCCGGCAGACTCATTAAATAGCCGCCGGATGCGGCTACGGCATCAATGCAAACAGTGATTTGAATGTCGATATTTCTTAAGCGCTCAATTTCAGCAAAGGCGTGTCCGTAACCGGTAACTGTTCCGCCCGGTGAATCGACTATAATTACCACTTCTGTCAGTTTTTCCTCATTGAGTATGACCTCATCAATTAACTGGGCCAGCTCTTTCCTGGCTTTCGCTTTAATATCGCCAGCGAAATTTAATACGGCCACCGATTGTTTCTCTGACTTATGTTTTTTTTGTTCTGTTTTTTTGGTTTTTTTGTTCCAGGCTAGTTGTTTTTCAAATATCGTGTCTTTGTGGTAGCGCCAATACCCAGTATTGTCCTGCTTCATGCGCATGCTGCCCTTTCTACGCCGTCGCAGCTGCCAAATAAACAGAAACAAAGTCACCGTTACCAGTATTAAAATTGTGTAAGTAAAATTATCCATCACCCGGTTCTTAATGTAAGTCTTTGAATACAAGTTAATAAGTTAATCGTTTCAGAAAGTTTTGATCTTTTCAGATCAAGATCAAGTTTTTTTAAGGCATTTAAGCAAAGCTGAAGATCCTTGACGGTATAGTGATTAAGGTTTGACTGCAAATTTTTAATAAACCAGGGGTTTCCTAATTCGGTGCCGAGAGAGGTGCGGTTTTGTGATGTCTTCAACGCCAATAAAATTCTGAAACAACGTGACAAGAAAGCGACTAGCTGTAAAGCATGCATGCCCTGTTGCTCAAGCTCTTGGGCCAGAAGCGAAGCACGCACAATATTCTTACCGGCAATGAAGCGCAACAGATCAAAACTCTGACGAAGCGGGGTTTTGGCAATGACCTCCGTAACCAGAGCCTTGCTGATTTGTTGATTCGGTTCAATTATTAGCACCATCTTAGCTATTTCTTGAGCGAGAGAGTCCACGTCGTCTTTATAGGCATCAGCGAGAATATTTACAGCTTCGGCGCTGATGCCACCGATGCAGCCGCAACGTTTGACTTCGCCTGCTACCCAAAGTTTTAGCTCATCGTCTTTTAACGGTTTTATTTCAACAATCGAGCAAGCGTCCTTTAACTCATTAACTAAAATAGTTTTACTGTTGATTGAGGAAGCTGTGCCTAGAGTAAAAATGAAGTCTTGATGATTTCTTAGTCCAGCCGCAAGCAGCCTAGCGGGAGCAGATTTAAGCTGGTCAATATCATGAATGATAATCAGTTCTTCTTGGCTGAACAAAGACTGGCTTTGTTGGGCATCAGTAATTGATAAAATAGATTTATCTGTGCTTAACTCGGTGCCAAAATAGGCATTAACAGTGACATCCGAAGTAAACACATTATCCTTGATCCAAGAGATCAGGCGCTTGATGCGCAACCGTTCGGTGCCGACAATAATAAGGGGCGAATTAATTTTAATACTTTTTAGAAGAGTGCCGCCGCGTAAGGATTTGTCCGGAGATTGTTTAGCCAGCTGTGCTTTCAGACTAGACAGAAATAAGTCGGCCGGTTGAAAAGATTGCTTTGTTTTTTTGTCGTTAGTGTCTTCAGAAGTAGAGCGTGCTTTTGCTTTCGTCATATTTTTCTAAGCATTAAAAAGCAGCAACCGGGTGATATTTAGATGGGAAAGTGTGCCCAGGGACGGAATTGAACCGCCGACACGAGGATTTTCAGTCCTCTGCTCTACCGACTGAGCTACCTGGGCGTATGTTGCTGATATCATTCAATAAAAAGGCAACAATATTTGCAGGTTCGTTTTTTACGATAATCTGCGGGTCAAGTCAAATTATCTTAATTTTAGGGCTAAATTTCCTCTTATTGACTGGCTAGCTGGGCGCGGTAGCGCCGATATAAAAAAGCGCTAAAAATTTTGAGCAAGCCAGCGTTTCGCTTCGCTGCTGTCATTCGCACCCGATGCGGCGGTGTGCTCATGAAGCGCAGGCGACCCAGTTATTTGCTGGCGCTCGCAACATGGGTCGCATTCCATAAGCGCTGGTGAAATTATTTACGCCGCCGAGAGTGTTGCAAAAATTTATCACCAAGGCACCCTTTTACGACTTGTGGATAAGACTCAGCTGATGTGCTGAGTTTCTATTTAATTAACGCTTTCCTGGTGGGTTTTATTCCGGCAAGGCGTTGTGCCGTAGATGTGAATTTAATTGCGCTTAAAAAATAGAGGCAAAGAGTAAGGGTAATGCAAAAACTTAGAAATGTTCGGGGTAGATATGGAAGCCAATCTTCGGAGATGAGTAGTGCCGGGTTTAATAGCTTCATTTTTGATTCATTGGGAAAAAATAAAATGAACGAGAATAATAAGCAGCAGCTGATTGCCGATGATATATCAATCAGGCGAGCTAAAGTCTTTCGCCAGGCGGGGACCATATTTAACTGATAGGCGAAGGGGTCTTCTTTTTGAATTTCACGCTCAACTTTTTGTTTCTTTTCTTCGTGTTCAAATTCTTCAAAGGCTTTTTGTAAATTGTTATTGCTGATGAAAGCAGTTTTTGTCTTTGTTGCGCCGACTAACTGTTGTTTGCCGCAAATTAGCTCATACTCCAAGGTATCGAAGATCGCTGAGATTTTGTCGGATGGTTGCGCGTTGGTTAGCTCAGTTAGTAAAATGTCAATTTCCAGATGAGAGGGTTTAGCGCTTAGAGCATCATCTAAAATTTCCCAAGGATCGTTAGAAGCTAGTGGGTTAGTGGCTGTTATTAAAGTTTTTTTTTCTGTGCTTTCTGTGGAGGGTAAAATTCCTTCTACAGGCATTTTAACGGCGGCGGGGGCTTCTTCGGAAAATACTTTATTCTCCGGCATACTCTCAGGCGATGGAGTGGTTATTCCGTAGGCTTCAGCAACCAAGGAGCATAGCTCTTTTATGGCGGTGGAAGACTCGGAGTTTTGTAAAATACTCTGCAAGCGTTCCTGCACAGATTCTTTTTTGTTCTTTTGCAGTCCTTTTTTCAGCATAGCCACGAGTGGATCTTTTTCGCTGCTTAAATCCTGAGTTTTTGAGAACGAGACATTGTTTGTTTTTTTGGTCAAAGATTCGATATTTTCAAGAAGTCCGCCAACGGAAGAAATTGTAGCTGGAGCAGGTTTTTTATTGCTATTAGCTGTGGCTGCCCCTGTTTCCTCTTTGACCTCAAATTCGATTTCAATTTCGATGTCATCTTCAACAATAGTTGTGGAGTTGCCGTTAATGACAGGCAATCTGCTATGCGAATGAACGGCTTCAACCGATTCGATATTATCGCTTAGTAAGTCATCGATTTGCTGCGAAAGAATAGAATCGTCATCATCGAATTCCATTACTGTCATTAGCGACCCGTTAGTTTCGGTGTCGTCGTCGAGATAGTAAGCATGTCCCCCTGTTTCTTCTTGTTCCTCCTGATCATCAATAAATGGTTTCTTTTTGGGCGAAAGTTTTTCTGCCATGGGCGCTACCTTGGGAGGGGGAGTAGCGATCGGATTAATGGGTTTTACCGGAGCGGATATAGCAGGCACTGGCGTTGTTAATACCGGGGAGGTTTGTTTACTTGCGGTAAGCACAGGAATCTGTTTTTTTGCAATAGGGGTCGGTTCTGACGAGGGTGAATTGAGTAATCTTTTCGCCTTTTCTAAAGGGTCGTCGGCGAAAATATCATCATCATCCAGCGAAAAATTATCAATTGAGTTCGGTTTTTGGGCTACCGTATTCTCTTCTTTAGGTGCTGTTTTTTTTAAGCGCTCAAGCCATGAAGCTTGTGAACTGGTTAAAGGTTTTGTTTGATCGGCTAAGTTACTGCGCGGTTTTGCATCCTCATGGCGTTGTTCGACGGCTAACATTTGTCCGCAGATTGGACATTGTTTCCAGCCGGGGGAACATTGATAACCACACTTCGGACAGTCCATTAAAACCTTTTCTAAATTCAATTTTTGCCGCAAAGCAATCTGCGCGCAAACCTTTGCGACCTTTAGCTTTTTTAAGCGACCTAAGTATAAATTTTAACCGAGAAGGGAGGCGATAGAGCCGGCAGCAATGAATGCTGTTTCTGTGCGCATCACCTTTTCGCCTAACGAAGCAGGTTGATAGGCAAACGTTTTTGCCAAACTAATCTCCTCGTCAGTTAATCCTCCTTCAGGCCCCACTATGATAGAGATTTCGGCATAATTACCATTGTCCTTAAGTTGTTCAGATTGCTGGCGAAAACGCCGAGAAGTTGACAAAAAATCAACAATCTTAGGAGGTTGAGGGGAGCTATTGCCGGCTAGGCAGCAAATGAGCTTGAGAGTCGAATCAGTATCTCCGGAAAGGTGTCCTTTTAAATAATTTTCTAATGAGGGGTATATTTCTATTTTACTCACGTAACTTTGTGGTCCTGATTGTTTCAAAGCGGCTTCTTGAATGCGTTGGAAGCGAGAGAGTTTGCTAAGAATTTGTTCGCTAGTTAACTTTCCTTGGGTTCTTGAGGCCACAAAGAAAACTAAATTTCTAACATTCAATTCAATACTTTTTTCTACGATGAAGTCAGCGATTGATGGTTTAGGCAGGCCCACAATCAAATCGACGTTATTAGTTTTTGTTAAAGCAATCTCTTTTAAGATTTTAGCTTCACTTTTATTTTCGTCGGTAAACAAAAATTGAGCGAGGTAGGCATGCGGAGTATCGCCTTGAACAAGAATTTCAAAAAAATCGTTTACACTAAGACGCAGGACTCTAACTAGATGATGCCGGGCTTGTTCGTTGAGAGTGAACGAGTCTCCAAGAGAAAAAGACACGCCGTCCATAATAACTCTTGGCGTATGCATAAATGAAAAAAGTTGATGAATTAAGCTTTTCTTAGGCCCATCTCGGTAAGTCTTTCTTCGGCAGCTTCAATTCGCTCCATGCCGTGAAAACGCTCTTCCCCGATGATTATTGTAGGTACATCGAACACACCCAATTTCTTTCCACGTTTGAAGCATCCGCGAACACGTTCACGAACATCCGACGAATTCATTTTTCCGGAAAACTCATTGGGGTCGATATCTAAATCATCGCACAATTCTACCAAGAAGGACTGCTCATTGGGATCTTCTCCTTCGGCCCACCAACGTTGAAACATTTTGATATTATATTCGTATAAAATATTCATATCGGAGGCGACCAGCGCGCCGCGTATACTTTTATCGGCATCAAATTCGTTCTGTGGCCAATCGGCTCTCAAAACTAATCGCAAGCCTAGTTTTTTAGCAAGGCGAACAGAATCCTCGCGCACGTAGCTGGCCATTTCTTCTGGCATGTTCCCCTGATATCCTTGACCGGCTAATTTCGAAGAGTACGGTTGCCAAATCACGCGGGCATCAAATTTCTGGCCAATCTGCCATAGCCTATCGATAGCAAAGTAACAGTAAGGGGAATGAAACGAATAAAATATTTCTACAATCTGGTCCATTTTATCAACACCGAAATTATGCAATAATTCACGTCCAAAGGACCCGCCCTAAATATAACATTTGAGCTAAAAGTCAAAGATATTCTACTGATTCATAAAACAAACTTGTTTACTGGGGAATACTCTATTCTTGTGTACGGTATAAGTGTAAAGAACGAAGCTTTAAAAATAGCTAGATCGAAGCGGTTTTTGCAAAGTAAAAACGTGTGAGGAGAGGAGTAAGGCCTTCACACAGCACGCTGTTTCCGATAAGAAAACGGCGAGAAAAACTGCAAGTAAACTATTTGCGGCCTCTATAAGTTTTTTTATGAATTTAAACCCGTGTAAGCGTAAGCTTGCTCGTCGTAAGCAACCCAATTGGTTATGAAAAGAAAAGATAAATTCACATTGCTCGAGCGTTTTTATTATTGGGAAATACTCAAAGGAGTTTTTCTAACCGGCTCAAAGTTTATTGGAAACTTGGGAATCTATTTATTGAAGTGTGTCGGCTTTTGTAAAAATAGATCACCATGGATAACTATTGAATATCCCGATGATATTCGCCCTTATCCGCCACGATACCGAGGGCGGCATCGGCTAACTTTAAATGAGGACGGGGAAATCAAATGCACGTCTTGTTTTCTCTGCGCCACCGCTTGTCCGGCAAAGTGTATATATATAGAGCCGGAGGAGCATCCTGATTCCTCCATCGAAAAAATTCCTCGGCGTTACGAAATTGATACGTTGCTTTGTATTTACTGTGGGTATTGCGTAGAAGCATGTCCGGTAGATGCCATTCGCATGGATACCGGCTTACATCCGATTATTTACCCTGCTGATCCTCGTCTGTTTATTGAAGACAAAGAGGTGTTGCTCCAGCGTTCTCGAGATATAGAAAAGCAAGGTATTGATAGTTTGAGAAAAGAACATTTGCAAAACATGCGTGCCCTCGAACGCAAGACCGGCCAGAGATAAACAGTTTATGACCAGATATTATTTGACTTTGTTACTTGCGCTGCTCATGCCGGGCTATACATTCGCTCAGGATATTTTGGAGCCGGTTGCCAGTAAGTCCGCAGCGGTTGATCCTTTGGCGCAACTACCGCAAGTCGGACAATCTGCGGAGGGCAAAGAATTCCTTTTAACAAAAGACAATTATTTCCCTTATCAGAATTATCTTTTACAACCGTTTGTTGATTGGATGCTTAATAATAAAGCGATTTTCCGCGCTTGGCGTGGCGCGGAGGTTGATAACAACTTATCTAACTCCTGGCAGGTTGGTTCAGCCACCAATGAAGGCACTTATAAAATAGATGATAAAAGAAATTTAGCTGTTAATATCCTCAGTTCTCGCGAGCTTGCCGGTTTCCCTTTTTATCCTGCGGAAACCATTAATCAGGAGGCTGATCCTAGGCTGCGTGCTGATAAAATTCTATGGAACATGAATTTGGGATTTTACGTTAACCACGACCTGCAACTGGACTTAGAACTTTCTTGGTTTAATGATAAATCGTTGTTGCGCAAAGCTAAGGGGTTTTATTATGGCCTGCAGCCTGAATATCCCAAAGTCATTTCTGATGCTCAGGAAAGGTTGATTGATAATGAAGTAGTAATGCAGCGCTCCTTATTTAAAGTCACATCGCCGGCAGCGATTTATGGTTATGCCAGTGTCAGTGAAAGATTTTGGGGGAGCCGAGAAGACCAGTATTGGATTTACTCCCCGGTAATAGAGCGCAGTCGTAAGGTAAATGCGGCCAATCGTGGGGATGTCTTACTGTCTGAGCCTTTAACCTTGGACGATTTTTTTGTCTGGTCGGGAAAGCCACAAGCCTTTCAGGGTCGGGTCTTGGAGGAAAAGACAGTTTTCGCCTTTTATGCAAACAGCGGTAAAATCAAAATGCAACGCGAGTCCTTGGCTAAGGATTATTTTAGTTATCATACGCAAACTGCGGCAATGGCGCTCAATCTCAGCGAGCAGACCGACAAACCCGATACGACCGGAGCGATGACCGCGCACGGAATCCACCGACGCTACGATGGCAACAATATGTTTGTGTTGATGAATCAGGACACGCAAAAATATCCCGGCTACCTTCCTTGGCTACCGGTATCGTCCTATTTTATTCCGCGTAAAGTCTGGATTGTGGAATTGACGCCGAACGATCCTTTTTATCAGCACAGCCGCCAAATTTTATTTGTAGATCAGCGGACGATGCTTCCTTTGTATCGTTTTAGTTACGATGTCCTAGGAAATTTACAAAAAGTCATTATCGGTGTCTGGGCCATGGTTGCTGACAATGAGCAGCAGCTAGGTATGCCGCTTCCGGCATTGGTCGTGGTCAGTAATTTTGATTCTACGCAGGTTTGTACGTTGAATATAACAAGCGCGCGAACTTTTGCAGGCGATAAAAATGAGCTCGTTGAGAATTTACAGAAAATGTTGGACATTACCCAACATGATAAATTGGCCACCGCGCAAGCCTCCGGCAAATCCCATACTCCTGCAATTGCGGAGCCGGAAAATGAAGCAGGTTCAGCGCCGGCTACGCCTACTGCCCCCGATGGTGGTGATGATTAAGTAGCATCGCAGAGAGAACAAGGAGCAAACATGAGCTTATTAGGGTTAGGGCGAATTTTTGAAAAAAGAAAATTTCATGCCAGTATCGACCAAGAACCACAGCTCGGGGATAACCCCTCAGGAGCGCTTCGTGGCTGGGTATTGGAGCAAAAAGGTGTTCCCGATTTAGTTCTTTGCCTTGGCGGACAACGTTTTGCGTTACGCTGTTCTATCCCGCGACTTGATGTTTTTCGTAACCTTTCTCTGCGTGCGCAGGATGTAATTTGCGGCTTTGAAGTTAATATGCCGGTAGAGTTATTAGCCGGCTTGCCCGAAGAATCATTGCAGCTATATGCGCTAACTGCTCAAGGGGAACAGCTTATTTGGAGCTGGCCCAAGAGCGTGACCGGGTCGAAGCAAGAATCGGCGGTTGCACAGCTAAGTGGCTACTTAGAACATGCTTTGGCTGACAATTATGTGGAGAAGCGCACAGGCAGTAAAAAAACACCACGTATATCTGTGGTTCTGGAAACGGCCGGTGATTATTCTCGCCTGCTTTCCGTTCTGGAAACATTAAAAAGTAAAACATCAGGTCAATGGCAGCTGCGCCAGCTGGTAATTATCTGTGACCAAGGAGCGACGGTTGGCGCCACGCAAGAAATCTTGAAAGCACGATCGGCAATAAAAGTTTTGCCGGAAATGGTTTTTGCTAAGAGTGAGTTTGCCGGTTGGGATAAGCTTTTTGCCGGACAAGAAATTGATGATCGCGATCTTATTTTACATATACGGGAAGATGTCGATTTTAAGGAGTTAGACTTAGAGGCTTTTTTTAAGGATTTTTTGGAAATACCGAGTATCTCCTTGCTGATGCCGACGATTTATGGTGGACGAGGCAATGTGCATGGACCGGAGATGCTCACACTGAACAAGCTTAGAGAAAGCTCATCTTTGGATGGTCAAAATCTTCCGGCGTTATTCCCCACTGATCATTTAGACCCGATTTGGTTAACGAGTGCTGTCCTTTTAAGGAATATCGAACAAGAGCTTAGGGGAAATATGGCTGATCAAAGCCAGCCGTTGGCTTATGTTTACCCGCCGCAGAAGCGCTTTCTTTATTTGCTTGATTTGCGTCAACCCGTTCTCTTGGCTGAACATTCCCCGGCACATTATACACCGCGCTTTGGCTTGGCTGTGCAGCGCTCAGTCGATCTGGAAGTAAAGTGGGTGGCCGCCAACGCCAGTCGCAATAAAGCTGTGATTTTTACCATAGCTGATGATTGGTTGGCTGAAACAATTTATTCCGGATGGCAGTATTCAATACTTTCTTTAGCTGGCGCGTGGGAGAAAGCAGGTTATAGCGTAATATTTGTTGCCGATTGTAAGCAGGAATATTTTCGCTATTTCAATTCCTATCCAGCTTTGTCTTTTCATCGTTTTATTGATCAAGCTCCCGCCTTTAAGGAAGCGCAAATTATTGTTACCAGTCCGCTAGCCATGTGCGCAGCGCAGGCAATTCGCTATATTTACGGCTATCCTCTTTCTTTTTATTTGCAGGAAGAAAACTCACTTTCATCCTTAGCGCATAAGCTCGACCTAAAAGAGCGCGCTGCTTTAGCCTATGCCGGTGATTACTTACCTCTCGCCTGTTCTGCCGGCGGTGCCTGGCTTAATTCTTTATTACTCAACAAGGAAGAAAAGGTCGCTCTTCCTCAAGTAATTAACAAGCAAGCTTTTTTCCCGGCGCAACACGCGGAGGAAAATAAAGCGGTGCTACTGGTTTTTAGTAATATGGAAGTTTTTAGCGAGGAGCAAAAGTCTGCTCTGGCTAAAGAATTGCAAGCTCTCGCCTCTGCTTATTTTGATCTGCCGATTTATTTGCTTGATTACTATGGCCCGGGACATTTTGGTGCAGAGCTAATTGGGTTAAGCAGCAAACGATTTAACCGCTTAGATGCTGTAGCTTTGGCTGACTTATATCGCTCGGTGTCTTTAGTGATCAAATGCGGTAATTTAGGCGCTACCACGGCTGCCGAGATCGCAGCTTGTGCTGTTTCTAGCGCTTCGCTGAATTTATCGTCGGAGTGCGCGCAGCTCGTAAAACTCATTCAAGCTACAAACGGCGCAGCTAAAGAGCAGGCGAAAATCAATCAAAGCGCAGCCGACTCGCCGGATATCTCGGCAATTCTGGCATCTATGCAGCATGTGGAATCTGACCGTGTGGCAAGATTGACTAAGGAAAGAGAGCAGAGGAAAAATATCAGTCTTGTTATGCCTGTATATAATGCCTTGGATGCTACAGTGCTTTGTCTGCGCAGCTTATTGAAGTATGTTGCTGCCAACCATGAAATCATCATTGTTAATGATTGCTCAGACCCGGCCACGACCAAATGGCTTAATGAGTTTAGCCAAAGAGAGAAGCGAGTTAAACTGGTAAACTTAGAAGTCAACCGCGGGTTTGTTCGCGCCTGTATGGAAGGCGTTACGCAGGCTAACGCGGAGAATGATATTTTGTTGGTAAACTCGGATATTGTTATCACCGAGGATACTATTGCTCTGATGCAAGAGGCTGCGCATAGTCGTTATCGCATTGGTTTGGTTTCTACGCTTTCGACGAATTCTCCGCATCTGAAAGTGGATATCAATCCCGAAGACGATTTATTCACTGCTGCGAAAAAGATAAAGAAACTTGTGCGACCGGATTACCCCACGGTAATCACACCAGAAGGACAGCTCCTTTATATCCGCCGCTGGGCTTTGGATAAGTTTGGATTTTTTGACGTCGTTTTTAATCGCGGTTTTTGCGAAGAATCGGACATGTCTATGCGTATGTTCTTAAATGGCGTGGATATGGTAGTTGCCGATAACGCACTCATTCACCATCGTCGTTCGGCATCTTTTGGTAAAGAGGAAAGACTTGATCGTATCGGACAAAATAGGCCGGTGTTTGATGCTCGTTGGGAGATTTATTATCGACCTATTTATCGTGAGTTTTTGGATAGAGATCCTATAAAGCGTGTTCGTGATTTATATTATCAGCAAAAGGCTCCGGTGCAAGAACCGATTGGCTACTTAGAGCCGGAGAAGCTGAGCGAGGATTTTGCGCTGAATGCAAAAAGCGTTGGTCGCAAGAATAGCGCTAGCAAAATTATCGAAGGTGTCGATGTTGTGTTTATCCTACCTTCTGTCGTTCTTGGTGGTGGAACCTTGTCTGTTCTGCAGCATGTAGATGAATTGACGATACGCGGAATAAAAGCCCGGGTGCTGGGAGTTTCTCGTTCGGAAGTTAAAGACAGGCCATACTTAGCACCAAATATTCAGATCTCTGTCGATCAACTGTTTGAGCTGAACTGGGAAAAACAAATCGTTGTCGCTACTTTTTGGACAACGGCTTATGTCCTCAAGGCACTCAAAGACAGGTATCCCAATATCAAGCCTTACTATTATATTCAGGACTATGAGCCGTGGTTCTATTCTCATCCAGAAAATTTCCCGGTAGTAAAGAAAGCTGAGCGTTCTTATGACTTTGGCTTTCCGGCTGTGGCTAAAACAAAATATTTAGCTGAGGTGGTTAAAGAGCGTCATGGCTATGAGATCACGGTAATTACTCCGGGTATCGACGAGCTGGTATTTTATCCCGGTGAGCAAGATAAATTTTATGGACGCCCGCGCATGGCCGCTCTTTATCGGCCACAAACACCGCGGCGCGGAACGGCGGAGTTAATCGCCATGCTGCGCGTGCTTCATGATCGTTTGCCGGAGTTGGAAGTTAACCTTTTTGGTAAAGCCACAGAAGTTCCGGAAGACTTAAGAAATTATGTCAAGCTTTGTGGGGTGTTGCCGCCAAGTCATGTGGCTAAGCTCTATCGTAATTCGGACATCGTTGTTGATTTGTCTTTCTGGCATGGCTTTGGCCGTATGGGCTTAGAAGGGATGAGTTGCGGCGCAGTGCCTGTGCTTTCTAAATCCGGTGGTGTGCTTAGATATGCCGAAGATACGCTTAACTCCTTTCTTGTAGATATCGATAAGCCGGAAGAAGCAGCGGAAAAGGTAATTTTGCTCGCCAAGAATCGCGAAGTGAGGCTTAAAATGCGCGCCCATGGTTTAAAATCATCCAGCGCTCTGGCTGAAGATAGAGCTGTTGATGATTGGCTGAAAATTTGGGGGATGAAAACCAAAGAAGAAGATAGCGAGTCTATCCGTAATATGCCTGATATCCGCACATTATAGCGATTGGCGTAAGTGATAGGGCTGGGAGAAGGACTCTTTCCTTGAAATTAGCGACAAATTTGCTTATAAGGTGTCTCTGTTCTTTTTCAATTCCATACATAGGTTTATCTGAGTAGACCTGAATTAAGGTTCCAATCCGGTTTTAAGAAAGGGAAAAAGTATGAGCGAAGAGCTAAGTAAGGAGTTGTTGTTGCCGGTGATGTCTGCCTGGGGGCAGGAAAGTGGGGAAAGAGCGAAGCGCGCACAAATGTTTCGTAATACCTATGAGGTGCCAAAAGAAGTAGCCAATGATGAGCAGGTGCAATTACGAGCTGCGTGGGTACTGCATTTTTATCTCAATGATGCTCGATATGTCGAGGCGGTAGAGCTTTTGTGTTTTATTCCGCTGCGGAAAAAAACACTGAGAAAAGATAAAGGCAGTGCTAATATGCGAGGCTTTGTTTGCGAGCTGATTCGTAACGCCTGTTGGGCAGGCCTGGCGGTGAGCTACCTTTCTCACAATGTGATTGTCCAATTTGCCCAAGTCCTGCGCTTGCTTCCCTTGCCGGCGAAAGCCAAAAAGAAAATTATCGAAACAGCACTTATCTATATGCTGATCAATGATGAAAACTTGCACAAAGACTTTCATCGCCTGATCGAGGATTTTCGCCTTAACAAAAAGCAGATTACTAAGTCTTGTCGTAAGGCGGCAGCAGCCTTTGGAGTTAAAGGCCGTGCTTGGGGCGAGCGAGAAATTGCTCGCTATCTACAGCACAAAAAAAGCAAGTAGTTCCTCTCCCGGCGGGGATATACCATACCAAAAAGTAAATTAACTTTTGTGCTGAAAAGCATAAATGCTTTCAATCTTTACTCTAAGGTAATGGTATATCCCCGCAGATGTTTTTAAATGTTTTCTTTTCAGGTCTAGTCAGATAAGTTTGCGGAACATATTTGCCGTTTCTTACCCCAAGCTGTTTTAGAAATAAGGCTGTGATTTGTGAATCATTTGTAATAAATGCAAAATACATGCATATTGCATTTTATAAGAGCAATATACAGAAGGAGACATTAACCACTGAAAACTATTAAAAAATCTGGTGATAAATTTAGAGCTAATGCCCTTTTTATTTCCTGACAGTTTTACTTACTCCATTATTACTGTCCGGTAAATCGGGGGAGGTTCAAATCCCATGCTCAGAAAAGCTCTCTAGCGACATCAATGCCAAAGTCATTTCATCGATTTTATCTGTATCAATAGTAATATTATTAGTCATATTAGCTCCTTCGTGCGCAGTAAGAGTAATGTTGCCCATCTCGGGTTTTAGTAAAATCCCTCTTTTTGCTTAAATACGACTTTTAATCAGCTGAGCGATTTTCTTTATTTTACTGGCCAATGGAAACTTTTTTACCAGCTCAACTAGTTTGCGGGTTAAGCGATAGGAAGCAGAAGATGTTACGCAATTTAATACGTGTTCCTTGTGCAAAAGCTGCTCGTTACGATCGTTGATATAACGCATTTGCACTTTATACTCAGCAAATTCCTGCTTAAGCTTTTCCAGTTCCTGCTCAACATTTTGGCACTTCTGAGCTTTTTCTTTTAATTCTTCATTGTCCTGGGCCAAGCGGGACATAGTTTCAGTCTGAGTGGCCAGCTTCTGTTGAGCGCTGTCATATTTGGATTTATAACTCTCCAGCTGTTCCAGTATCGTGGTTAGCTCACTCATATGCTTTCTTTAGTCTGGTTGTTTGGGGCAAAGCTGCCCAGTAATCTATCGAGTATTATAGCTGCGGCGCTACGCACTGACAAATGGTTATAATGGCTGCAACCGTAGATAGGATCAAGGCGGTAGTCGGACAAACTCATAACCTCATCAGCTAGTCCCCAGCCGGTGCCAAATAAAATCAGATGTGGCACGGTTGTTGTTGCGAGAATGCCACGAAAATCCACATAGGAGATGGTATCCGATGTTGAGCGCGCCGAGGTTGTGACGATTTTAGGAAGCCTACCGTGGCGCTCCTTAATATCTAACAAAACGTCTTGTAATTCAGGGCATACTTTAATTAACGACAGGGCCTCAGAGCGGTTGGGATTATATTTAAGCCCATAGCCGAACTCCCAGTGATCGCAAATTTTCTCAGATAGACGACGGAGAATTTTTGTCGGGTGAACTATGTAGAGTTTATCAATGTCGTAAGTGCGGCAGCTGCGAGCAATGTCATGCAAATCTATATTGGTAACTGAAGATGTGATGATATCTCCTTGTTTATCTAACACCGGATAATGGATTAAGGCTAAAGAGATTTTTGTCGTGTCTATCCGTGGTGTTTTACTCCGGAGATAATCGGCTTTGGCAGCCAGATCCGGACGTTTTTCCAGAGTGTCTGCTAAGGACTTATCTTCGCGCCATTTTTTTATTTCGGCGTGGTTACCAGAAAGCAGCACCTCAGGAACTTTTAGCCCCTGAAACTCTGCAGGTTTTGTATATTGCGGATACTCAAGCAAATTGTTTTCAAATGATTCTTCGGCGATAGAATCGGCATTGCCTAGAACGCCGGGAATCAGACGGCTTGTCGCTTCCAGAAAAGCTAATGCCGGGGTTTCTCCGCCCATCATAATATAGTCGCCCATATTGATCTCGTAATCCACACGCTGCTGAACAACGCGTTCGTCAACTCCTTCGTAGCGATTGCAGAGCAAAATAAATCCGGCATTGTTCTCGTTTGCTTCCTGTAGCAGACGATGAGCCATACCTTGGTTAAACACCTGCCCGCGTGGAGTGAAGGAAAGGACTTTAGCTTGCGGAGATTTTTGTCGAGCGTTGTCGATGGCGGCAAAAGCCGGCTCAACTCTAAGCACCATTCCCGATCCTCCGCCGTATGGTGAATCGTCAACTTGACCATGGGTATTGATGGCAAAGTCGCGCAGGTTAATACAGCTGATATCTATCAGTCCTGAGGATCTGGCGCGACTGATCAGGCCAGCTTTGATAAATTGCTCAATGAGCTCAGGAAAGATTGTAATAAATTGATAGTTAAACATTTTATACGGCAAACCATTGTTTCGACATAGCTGCAGGTTTTCCAATAGCAGAATCCGTTATACCATTAGCAAAAAGTAAATTAACTTATAAGCGGAAAAGCATAAATGCTTTTTATCTTTGTTCTAAGGTAATGGTATATTTTTGTTTAGCTCTTAATTCAGCCATCCATGGCTTCATTAAGAGCATTTTCGGGAGCGAGTCGGCGTCTCGCTCCCGAAGAAACCATCCTTGGTTTCCTTTACACCGCACACAAAAATAGTATTACCTACTAAAGCACCGTTTAACTTACTTTTTGTGTGCGGTGTAATTTGCAACTTGTTGCTCGGGTCAGGTGAGTCATATACAAATTCATAGAATGCGTTACTTTGGAACAGCACACGTCAGCGCCTCCGGCGTAAGAAAATGCCGCGGACGCGCCGACGTTGGGAATCCCAGCTGCGGTATGCGGCTAAGCCGCCAAATGCCGTGTGCCTATTGGACGTAGGCGACCCAGTTGTTCGCTGACGCTCACAACATAGGTCGGGTAACACAGTCGCCTGTGAAATTGTTTATCCCCGTGGCGGCACCGCCAAGAGTGTTGCAAAATTTATCACGAACGCACGCTTTTACGATTCGTGTATAAGACTCGGCGGCTAGAGCCGCTTTCAAAGGAGAAGAGTGTAAACTAAAATCAAAGTTCCGCTATTAACAGCGGCGTGGGCGAAAATATTAATCCACAAGTCATTTTTCCATTCCCTGAGGAAACCTAACAGGCAGGCAATAAGAAATAAGGGTAGAATTCCGAGTAAGCCTTGCGGATGCAGAATAGCGAAAACGAGTGAGCTGATGATAATGCTAAAAAATGCGTTACAAAAACCCCTGAGCCAATTGTATAAGAATCCGCGAAACATAATCTCCTCAACCAGTGGCGCAACGACAACTGCTAAAAATAGGGAATAGAAAAATAAAGACTGTCCTCCGGGCGCCAACAAAACGTTAACCAGCGGATGGCTTGCTTCAGTCATGTCCACGCCGACACGTTCCAAAAAAACGGAATAGATGGTTAGAAGTAAAAACAAAAAAGGCAAAAAAGCGCAATAAGCGCTTAAGGCAAAGCGTAAACTTAGGCCAATATTTTTCGGGGGAATAGTTATGCCAAGCGCTGACAAAGTATTGCCAATGGGGACAGCTGCGCTACTTGGCCATGCTAATAAAATCAACATCGAAGAGATAGCTAGAATATTACTTAAAAGAAGCGTCTGGTAAGACGGATTTACATATTCCTTCAGCAAAGGAAATAAAGAAGGTAGACCCATCATCAGTGCTAGATATAAACAAAAAGTTTCCAGCTCAATGCCTGCCGGTAATATGCTTAGCCGATAACTCATGGTTAACTGCCTTTTAAATACTTGTCTCACAAAACGAAAGGCAACAATAAGTCCAAATATGGTCATGAACAGGGAAGCCGTAGTTAATGTCGTATAACGGTTAGCGGTGGCAGTAGCACTGTCGATAAGCTGACGATATGTGTCCAGCCGGGTTTGCTTGTCGTTTGCCCGCTTGGAGACAATTAAGCGGCCAAAAAAAGATTGATTAGCCAGCCCTAGTTCTTCTTCTTCGGAAAGTAATTTTCGGGGATCATTTAAGAGACTGATTGCTAAATCTGTAAGACTGTCACCGCTAGGCAGTGATTGATTGAGTGTCGGCGCAAAATCATAAAACTCTAAAAAAATACTAATAGCAGCTGCTGAAAATAGAGCATTCTTTTGCCGGGATAGTTTTTCTGTTTTTGTATGCCAGTATTTTTTTACCTTATCTTTGAGAAGGGAATCTAAAGACTCTAAGGCAGGAACGCAGGGTTTAGCTAGATAATGGATGGCAAAAATAAATTCTTTTTCTACTAAAGTATTAGCAATTGGGCTACGGTTGTCAACCTGCTCAAGCGAACTGCTCTTAGTGTCATTTTTTACTAGCTGAGCGAGGTTAATTAGCATAATTAAGGCTAAAACCGCGTAGCAAAGAAAGCTGCGATAAGGGAATTTATTACTCGTGTTGATTTGATTCTCTATCATGGATTGCTTCATACTAACGGTGGCGGTATTGGGCAAGAGGCAGTTCCTAGGCTTCGGTAGAGAATTAGGTTACGTATGTCTATAAATGATAACGATTAGTCTCCTCAAAAGTGGCATTCCATGAAAAGTAAAATGATTTTTAATACTGATCATCAGGAGTTATTTGCTCAGATGGTAGTAGTATTATTTCGGGAAATTAACCAATTGACCAAAGATAAGATAGTCATTGCGGTTCCGGGCGGACGTTCAATTGTCGGATTGCTTAAGCAGCTGGCTAGCCGCGCCGCTGAGTTGCCCCATGAGGTTTGGGGCAGATTAAACTTTTTTATGGTCGATGAGCGTCTCGTGCCGATTGATAGCGAGGATTCTAACTATAAATTAGTTTTCGAGTTATGTTTTTGTGACTTTGTAAAACAAGGATTAATTAGCGAGAAGCAATTGCACCCATTTATTTACCAACCCCAACAGAAAGATTTTGGTGCGTCCACCTACGAACAAGAATTAAATGCTTGCGGTGGAGTTTTTGATATCGTGCTTTTGGGAGTAGGGGAAGATGGTCATGCAGCTGCCCTCTACCCGCGGCATCCTTTGTTGTCATCGGAGCATGTTGGATTTTTAACGCTATTAGATTCGCCCAAGCCACCCAGCCAACGGATGACTTCATCGCTGCAGCTGTTGCGAAAAGCTAAAGTGGCGATGGCACTTTTCATTGGTGAGGCAAAAAAAGATGCTTATCTGACGTTTTGCTCGGCGGATAAAGCTATCGCTGATTGTCCGGCAAAAATTATTGAAGATATTGAATGCGGTTACGTGATTACTGATATTAGAGAATAAAGGAGAGGAGCAATGGGCAAGCAATATTCTTATCCAAAAGAAAATATCAATATTCTATTTCTGGAAAATATTCACAAATCAGCTGCGCAGAGATTAACTGACGAGGGATATCATGTAGAATGCCTACCGGACTCGCTGGGGCCTGATGATTTATTGCAAAAAATAGCCAATGTCCATGTTTTAGGTATTCGCTCCAAAACTAAAGTCAATGCTGAGCATATCAAGGCAGCTAAAAAGCTGTTGACTATCGGCTGCTTTGGTATTGGCACTAATCAGGTTGATTTGAATACTGCTACCGAACATGGTGTGCCCGTGTTTAATGCACCATTTAGCAGCACGCGCAGTGTTGCCGAGCTGGCTATTGGCTATGTTCTGATGCTGGCTCGCGGTATGGGCCGCTGCAATAATAAAATGCACAGCGGCTTTTGGGAAAAGTCAGCCAAAGGAACCTATGAGATCAAAGGCAAAACTTTAGGTGTAATTGGCTATGGGCATATCGGTGCGCAAGTCGGACTAATGGCTGAAGCTTTGGGTATGCGCGTAGTGTTCTATGATAAAATGAAAAAACTGCCTTTAGGTAACGCCATGCCCGAACAGGATGTGGAAGCGATATTAAAAAAAGCAGATTTCATTACGTTACATGTGCCGGCGATGCAGGGGAACAAAGCTCTGATCACAACTAAAGAACTAGAAATGATGAAGAAAACTGCTTTCATCATCAACCTCAGTCGCGGCACAGTTGTTGATTTAGAAGCATTAAAAACGGCTGTCGAGAGCGGAACTATTGCTGGTGCCGCCCTAGATGTTTATCCTACTGAGCCGAAGAGCAATAAAGAAGAATTTCGCTGTGCCGTAACCAGCGTGGATAATGTTGTGCTCACCCCGCATATTGGCGGTAGCACAGAAGAAGCGCAGCTAAATATCGGCTTAGAAGTCGCCGTGTCCTTGATGAAGTTCATTAATGAAGGGACAACTAATGGTGCTGTTAATTTCCCGTCACTGGATCTTTCGGATTTTCCGCAATCACACCGTGTTCTAAATGTTCACAAAAACGAGCCCGGTGTGCTGAAAGATGTGAATAAAATTGTCGCTGACTTGGGGGCGAATGTTAACGCTCAGTATTTATCTACCTATAAAAATATAGGTTATTTGATCTTAGACATAGATAAAAATGTATCGGATCAAGTGAAGGACGCGATAGAGGCTTTGCCATCGAATATAAAGACGCGCATTCTTTATTAAGAATGCCCGATCGAAACTAATTGCGTAGTGGCTATGGACGGCCTGTGCTAAAAATATGCAGATTAGCACAGATATATACTTATAAGTTCCCATTATTCGGTGGATATGGAAATTGCTGACAAGAATAAGTTTTTATAGAGTATCAGTTGTTAGCGGAGTTAAAAAACTAAGCATAAGGATAAGCCAATGAAAAAGATAATCTGCCTTATTTTTTAGCATTTTCCCTTAATGCCACCGCCGAAACATCAAAAATTGTTTGGGGATATGTTAGAACTAACAGCCCTCTTGGAGAAAGTATTCTAACTCTGGATACCACTTCCAACAAATTATCGAATTTTAGCCCTAGTGACTCTAAGTTATTTACCGCTCCCAAAAAGTCGAGTTTAAAACCGTCGAGCGTCGAAAAAGCAGATCAGTACGGGGATTTGGCAAGAGGAGATATCGACTTTGATAATGATGAAGACCTAGTGGTGATGTAAAAAAATAAACCCACGCTGCGTGTACTAACTAATAGCAGCACAGGAAAATTCTCTGCACCAGAAGATCTCTTTACTATCAGTTGTCCTGCGGGCTTAGTGGTTCAAGTTGCCGGGGCTGTAGCCATTGGAGATCTGGATAATGATTTAAAACCGGATATTATTACTGTGACCAGCTGTAATACGCCCAGTTCAAGTTTTAATAAATCATACGTAAAAGTGTTCTGGAACGATGGATTCGGCAATTTTACTAAGAGCTCTTACAAGTTAGAGCTAAAAAACGCGCAAAGCGTGAAAGTGTTGCTTGGGGATTTGAATAACGATGGGTTTCTTGATCCGGTGTTTGTGATTTCCAATCTCGGCAATATTATTATTTTAGCCAATAAAGGTAAAAATTTAGAAAATAATCCCATTTTCCAGTCGACAGTAACGATAAATGGCGAAGCTTATAATCCTTCTTTGCTCAATGTTTCTCCTAAAAAAGTGCTTCTTGAAGATTTAGATCGGGATGGCGATCTTGATTTATTATCTTTAAGTAGTAACGGCCAAGCGGTATCAGTGTATGCTAATAAAGGAGACATGCGCCTTTATCAAGGGGACACTAATGGTGTTGGCAAAAACTACTATTATCTCAGTGATAATTTTGTTGATTTTGCTGTCGGTGACATTAACAAAGATGCCCTATCGGATATTGTGCTTTTAGGAAACAATGAATACGCAAAAGCGATTCTTAGTGACGATGGCGTCTTTACTACTAGTTTCGTTGTCCAAGCTCCCAGCGGAGCTACGCGCATCATGATTGGGATTTTAGTGGCGACTCCTGGAAGGATATGGCCACGCTTTCCCCGGCATCTAAGCAAACGTTTATTTATATCAATGGCAATGCTAGTGGCATGAAGCTCAAATGGGATACTTTTTTGCAAGTGGACCTAGAGACAAGCGCCGTGGACTTTACCAGAGGTAAATTACATTCTTATCAGGGTAAAGGTCTAGCTATGGCATTGGTATCAATTGGTGATTCATCTGCCTATACCGATTCTTTGGGACGATTTGTTGTTTCTAATGTGGCCTCGGCAGCTATCCGGTGGAAGTAACAAAGGCGAGGTATTTGTTTTTCCCGGATAAATATAGCTCGAATGTGATACTGACAAAAAAATCAAGAGGGACCCTCGAAATACGTGCCACACCTACTCCTTGAGCATTCGGATTAGCGTAAGCTTTTTATTTGGCTGGAATAATCTTGGCGCTTAGAAAATATATAATTGCCGGCGACTAAAACATTGGCGCCGGCAGTTTTTACAGTTTGAGCAGTGACTTCATTTATTCCACCATCGACTTCCAGATAGATATCTTTGCCACTGGATTGAATTAAAGTCTTGGTCTCAGCAATTTTAGCTGTCATAGAATCAATATAGGCCTGACCTCCCCAGCCGGGGTTCACCGTCATAATCAGTATCAGCTCTATATCTTCGATGATTTTACTGAGCTGAGCCACGGGGGTTGCCGGATTTAGGGCGACGCCGGCTTTTTTGCCGTGTTCATGTATGGCCTGAACAGTGCGATGCAGATGAGTGCCGGCCTCAGCATGTACAGTGATAATATCGGCACCGGCTTGGGCAAAGTCTTTAATATGATTGTCGGGGTTACTGACCATCAGATGCACATCGTAGGGGACAGCGACTATCGGACGTAGGGCTTTCACCACCCCTGCGCCAATAGTGATTGGCGGCACGTAATGTCCGTCCATAACATCAATATGTATCCAGTCAGCGCCGGCAGCGGTGACTGCTTCGATATCTGCAGCTAAATTGCCGAAGTCTGCAGACAGAATAGATGGAGCAATGATTGTCATTTCAGCTAAACCTCTCTCCGATTTTTATCTGATAGCCTTTTAATATTTCTTTGATTGGTAGTTTGCTTTTACCGGGAAACTGCATTTCTTCGATAGCCAAATAAGTATCTTTGCCGGCAGCAATAATCAGTTCTTCTCTGTTGGCTTCCACGACTTCACCCGCGCTGCCACGCGGATAATTTCGATCTTTCTTCATGGCAATTTTTAATATTTTTACTTCCTGTGCGCGAAAACTTGCCTTGGCTCCGGGTGACGGATAGCAAGTTCTCACACGCCGACTAATGGTTTCGGTATCCTCTAACCAGTTAATAATGCAATCCGGTTTGTCCCACTTATTGGCATAAGTAACGCCTTCTTGTGGCTGCTCATCTGGGAGCAGATTAGCGGCCTGAATATCATGCAGCGTTTTTACAAGCAGCGTTGAACTAAGCTCAGAGAGCTTATCGTGCAGCGAGGCAAGCGTATCATCGTGTCCTATAGGCAGCTTTTCCTGGGCAAACACAGGTCCGGTATCGATCCCGGAGTCCAGAGCCATAATTGAAACACCGGTTTCTTGATCTCCGCTAAATAGCGCATATTGAATTGGCGCAGCCCCTCGCCAACGCGGCAGCAATGAAGGATGCACATTAACGACGCGATATTGCCGATAGTTAATTAAGGCATCAGGTATTATTTTTCCATAAGCGACAACAACAAAAAAATCAGGAGGCTGCTGATTCAGCAATGCACAAAAATCCTGTAAATGTTCTTGCGTGCTTGAAAAATGTTTATCCTCGGATAAAGTTAAAGACTTCAAAGAAGGAGGCTGGAAGCAGGGGATGTTATGTTTTTCTGCGAAGACCTTCACTGGCGACGGAGTAAGCTTTAACCCGCGTCCTGAAGGTTTATCCGATGCTGTCACGACAGCTGTTATTTCAAAGTTAGCACATTCCCGGACTTGCTCAAGGCAGGGCAAAGCGAACTCAGGGGTGGCAAAGAAAACTAAACGTAATTTATTTTCGTTCTTGGTCAAAGTATTATCAATTTACCTAAGTTAATTTATTTAATTTCTTTTTGATCATCGTGCGTCTTAGTTTGCTTAAGCGGTCAACAAACAAAATGCCATCGAGATGATCTATTTCATGCTGGATGCAAATAGCTAATAGCCCTTCGGCGATAAATTCGACTTTCTTTCCGTTCTCGTTTAGGGCGCGCACCTTGATTTTTTCAGCACGAATAACTTCTTCTCTGACTCCCGGAACGCTGAGGCAGCCTTCTTCACATTTTTTGCTTCCTTCTTTTTCCAGAATCTCGGGATTGATTAGTTTATGAACTTTGGATTCACTACTGCCGCGCTCATCTTCGCGGATATCAACGACAATTGCCCGAATCAATCGGCCAACCTGAATGGCAGCTAATCCAATGCCGGCGTTTTGATACATTGTCTCCAACATATCATCGAGAAATTTGCGCAGCTCATCATTAACATCGGTTACGGGTGCGCAGGCTTTTTTTAAAATAGGATTAGGATATGTGAGAATCTCCAGAATAGCCATTGTTCACCTTGCTTCACATGGGTAAGCATACTTTAACGGTAAAATAGTAACCGTTGTCTTTACTCTCTTCACTGATAGCTATTTGCCCACCGTGCCCTTGCGCGATGGCATAACAAGTTGTTAATCCGATCCCTACATGTTTTTCTTCGGGAAAACCGCTAACGAAGGGATTAAAAAGATCGATTAAATCTAACGTGTTCTTGCGCGCACTGTAAGAACCGATAGTTATACAAGCAAGATTATCTTCCTTAAAAATTCTCACATAAATTTGCGAGCTGAGATTGTTATTTTCAGTTAGACGTCTTTCTATGCCTTCGACGGCATTTATTATTAACTCGGTAAAAAACAAGTTTAGTTGCGATTGATCGATGTTGGCTGCTAAATCTTCTGAGGAATCGGCAAATTCTATATCAATATTTTCATAGCGGGCATGATCCCGATTATAGAGGCGATTAAAAACCTCAGATAACGAATTTTCTAAATTGCAAGCTGCTGCAATTGGTTTTCTTTGGGAAAGAATGCAGACCATGCGTTCACTAATGCGTGAAACTTTCCATGCTTCAGCAATGATGGAGGCCGCATAAGCGGGAAATTTTGATTCTGTGTTTGATTTGCTCTCCAGTTCAGCCAAAGTTTGAATGACTGAGCCCAAAGAAATGATAGCAGTAAGCGGGTTACCGATATCATGACCAAGACGATGAATTAACTCCGAGAGATTTTGTCCCGAGCGCAACTTGTCTACGCAGTAGCTCGGATAAATCCATGTCCTTGATTGGCTAGCGCTTATTTGATTATTGTTACTTCCCATTTTTATCTATACATGAAAAAAGTGACCAAATGTTACCTTGCCATATATAAGTGAATTATACTATTTAGTCCATCGGATTAAGCGGATATTTGTAGGTGATAATGATCTTTCTCTTAAGTAACAAAATAGAAAAAAGAGCGTTCAGTGAATAATGAAGATTTGGGCATACATAAATAAACGAATTACTTTGTTACTGTTATTCGCTGCCGTGATTTTAATAGTTTTAAGAATAATTAATCTTCAGCTAATACTTAATAGACAGCTGCAGTTTTGGTTATTTCCTTTAGCCCTACTGGCTGTTTGGAAAATGCCGCATAAGCCTCAATGGCGTATTCCTGGAGTATTAATTGGAGGCGCACTATTTTGCTGGGCTCTATCGGCTTTACATGTACAAGGTTTCTTTTATGGAACTGTTTATCGTCCGCCCATTTTATTAGCGGAATTAAATAAAGATGATAGCGATTTATATAGCCAGCAAATGAAGCTCCAATATCGTGATATTTCACGCTATTTAGTCATGCCCAAGCTCTCTATGTTGCACAGAAAATTTGCAAAACAAAATGATGCTTATCGTTGGTGGCAAAGCAAGGCGGCTAGCGTAGTATTTATATATGGACAGAAAAACTGGGCGGATATCAGCGTGGCCGGGGAAGATATCGCCAGATACATTCCGACTGATTCTGTGAAGCATAATGCCGAAAGGTGGATAGCCGGTGAGGCCAAGAAATATGACTTACGAGAGGGCCGAGATTATTTCAGCTTAGCTTCATCGCCGCAAGCTGACTTGCTTTTATTAGCATTAACGCCGGAGGCCGTGCATGTTCCACTTGAGCCGATGGAATTAATTCTTCAGGTGATTGGCTTTCTTGGTAAAGCCTTGAATGACTTAACTCTTCGGCCCGTGTCTTTGTTAGAAAGTGAAAAGGCGATGTCGCAGGCTCAATCTGCTCTTTCCGGAGGATTGATGGTGCACGGAAGTTGGAAGTCATTAGTGGCGCAGGCTTTCATGCACTTTTTGCGGGGCAATTTTTTTCTCTTAAGAGCAACCTTGGTAGTTGGCGAAGATCGGGGATTAGTGGATTGCGCTGTCACTGATTTTCAAAGGGCGGCAGGAAAAATCATGCTTAAAACTGATCCTTTTATTATGGCTGCTATTATCAATAATTTAGCCGTAGCTAAAATGCAGCAGGCTCAAGGGGAAGAAGATTATAAAACAGTTGTTCGTTTACTGATGCAGGCAGCAGCAATTGTTGATAAAAACGGACTCCCCGTGCGTGGTGGACGCCTTGCCTTTCTCAATCTCATACTTTTGGACAAGCAAGGGGTTAAATAACTTTCATCAGAGAATAGGTAGGCGTTTATGCTGACAGATGAATTAAAGAAAAAACTGGTAATCTTTCAAAACAATGAAATTACAGAGGCTGTGATTTATGAAAAGCTGGCGGCTGTCGTTCGCGATGAGAATAATAAGTCTGTGCTTAAGAAAATTGCGGCTGATGAAAAGAAACATTACCATAATTTAAAAAAACTTTCGAGAGTAGAAGTCGGAGTCAATAAGTGGAAAGTTTGGAAGTTTTATCTGTTGTCTAGAGTGCTAGGCCTGACTTTCGGTATTAAGCTGATGGAGAATGCCGAGGAACGCGCACAGGAAGCCTATGCCTCGGTTTATGATGTGATACCTGAGCTGAAATTAATCAAAGAAGAGGAAGAGGCACATGAAAAGGCTTTGATTGATATGCTCAATGAAGACAGATTAAAGTATGTCGGTTCGGTGGTGCTTGGTTTAAATGATGCTTTAGTTGAACTCACCGGCGCGCTAGCTGGTTTTACCTTAGCTTTGCAGGAACCTAAACTTGTAGCCACGGCCGGATTTATCACAGGCATTGCCGCATCGTTTTCTATGGCTGCTTCTGAGTATTTATCGACCAAGTCCGAGCAGACAGATAAAAGCCCGATTAGGGCTAGTCTCTACACCGGTCTTGCCTATATCTTCACCGTTCTTTTCCTCATCTTCCCTTATTTGGTTTTGGCTAATCCGATAGCAAGCCTTGGCTGGACATTGTGTCACGCCACTATCATTATTTTATTTTTCACTTTTTACACGGCTATCGCCATGGATTTACCCTTCCGTAAACGCTTCGCTGAGATGATTGGAATTAGCTTTTCTGTGGCCGGATTTTCATTTATTGTTGGCTTTTTTGTGAAAAAATTTATTGGTCTGGAGTGATATTTTACCGAAGCAAGCCCTTTTGTCCTTATAATATTCAATTATTTCAGCTTGTTAAGTCGCGCAGTATTGTTGCTATTTTAAAGCGCGTTATTTTCTTTGTTTTGTCAATAACGCTAAGTAGTTACTTAGATTATTTGGCCATTATGCCGTTAATAGAAGCGCAGTTTATTTTCATTGGCAGTGTGTAAAATGAAAAAACATTTTTTGTCTTCCATTCTCTTTTCGTTAAGCAGACATAGTTATTCGTATGCAGTTCTCATTGGACTGGGAGTTTCTGCTTCTCTTTTGTTTTCTAACTACTCGTTTGCTGAATGTGGGCCAAATGGTTGTGGAGCGAGCAAGGCACCGGTTTCTCATCCCGTGGAAACACGAAATACGATTTTAGGTAGTGTTTCAGATGTGATGAAGCAGACTAATGAGCTCTGGAAAGAAAAACCTCGTCCGATAGAGGAGTCCATTCAGGATTGGCATAATGACTCGCGTGTTGGGGTAGGCCTTAAAGAAAAGATGCCTGCCGGAGGAGTTGGTTTTAAAAGAGACGAAAGCAAGGTGAATTGGGAAAATTTTCATACCTGCTTTAATCCTCAGCTGATTGTAAACGAAAAGGATGATAAGGCTCCGTTAAGCGGTAAGGGGGGGGCTTATAATAATAAACGAGATAAAGTAATTGGCGGTGCTAAAGAGAAGAAAAGCGAAGAAACTCCTCGTTGTACCTATTGCCAACCCAAAAAGATTTATAAAACCGAAAAAGATTGCGAAGATAATAAACCGCTTCCTAATCATGGTGAGGTTTGGGAATATTTATGGCCGGAGTGGCAAATTGAAATAAATGATTTCGGCGTTGCGGCAATAAATCCGGCCGTATTTGATCGGCCTGACCTTCAATACTCAAACCTTTTCCAGAACAAAGATAAATATTTAGGGATAGGTGAAAAGTATTATCAGCAAACCAGTGAAAAGTTATCTAATTCTGCTGCGCGTGGATTAGCTGTTAATTTAGGGGCTGAGCCTGGACAAGTAGGAATACCGTTTGGCGCCGGCTTTGGCAGTAACAGTAAAGATTCTAATGATACAGAGCGTAGCGAAGGTCATCTTTATGCCACCAAGCTGGTCGCTGATAATCACACGAAAAAAGAAGATAGATTGAAATTTGGTAAAGATGACAGTTATTGGTATCGAGAATTAAATTCAAAGGAGACCAAATGCTTAAAAGCAAAGTTTTGGTATAACGGCTATATATTTGGCCATGATAACAAAGATCAAAAACCATTTACTCCATCAAGCGGAGATAGCTCGGCTGCGAACAGTGGGACTACTGTCGCTAAGCAAAAATCACTGGCCACAGGCGATATACTAGCAAAGGAATTCTCAATGAAAAGTGCCCCGGCCGCCGGCGGTAGTGATTATAAAGTTCCGAATGACAACGGGCAGCGTTGTTTTGGTGATACTCTTCCCGATAAAAAAGATAGCGTCAACTCTCAATATTTGGCGATGTGGACCGAAGATCCGCGTTTTTATGCTTGGGCGCATAATCCGAATCTATCTAAATTGTTAAATCCTTATGCTTATCAGAAGATGCAAGGCCCCAGTGGGAGCTGTAGCGGCGGAGGTTGTAGCGGTGGATCAAAGAAAGGTGGCGGCGGAGGCATGAAATTGCCGTTTAAGATTCCAGGAATGGGCAAGGGAAAAGGCGGTGGTGGCGCCGGTGGTGGAAAAGGTAATAATAACGACTATCGCAGCTCTTCTAGCTTGTATAGTTCATCTAGCTCGTTTTATAGCTCCGAAAGTTCTTTTTCCAGTGAGCTTTCTTCTGAGTCGCAGAGCTCTGTTTTGAGCAGTAGCTCTGCATTATCCTCTAGCTCAAATAGCTTAAGCTCAAGCGTGTCATCTTTTTCCTCTTCGTCTAGTAGTTCGGCTCAGGCTTGCCTATTTGGTGATCGCACTTGCTTTTTAAACTCTTCGGCATCGGCGAGCAGCGTTCGGGCTTTCTTATTTAAAGCTGATAAAAAGCTGGCGAATACCGCAGTAAAAACTAAATCTTTGATGAAGACTTTGTCGGCCGGCAGTGCTAACCCGACTGATGCTTTGGTTACTGACAGTGCTGCTTTGCCCAAAGAGCAGACCATTGATGATTATGGCGAGATAGATGTTTGTTTAGCTTGTCGCATGGGTAGACCGCTAGCTAATCGTATGACTGCCGGTCTAGGTGATATGATGGGTGTGCAAGCACGAAACGATGAATTTTGCAGCCGTTATTGTTTTGATGATGCTTTTCAGCTGATTCCTTATAATCTCGACTCCGCTTATCCTAGTCATCCTAATGTGCAGGGGATGGCTTTCGGCCGCATTGGCTATGAGCTTGCTCAAATGATGAGCGCCAAGAAGAATAGTTTTGCTGCAGCTAATATGAAGCGGCATATGCAGACGCTAAATGCTAAAGGCTTGAATCTAAAATCGCTGGCTCCGGGTGTGGATAGCACAATGCAAAAAGGCGGACTTCCTTATTTTACTGATGCTGCTCCAGGTGGAGGACAAGAGCAGATAGATAAAATTCAGCTCGTTTACCCCACTGTCACTGGTTGTATGAGTATGTTTGGAGATAAAGCGACCAATGATAAAGCGGCTCTGGAAGCAAATAACCAGGTACAGGATCACGTGACACCCTTTATCTACGATCGGGGGATACGGCCTTATGTTCCTGGAATGACGCCTGATCAGATACAAGAAACCGGTGCTTATGGACCGAATTTACAACTCAATAATCAGACTGTGGTCCATATTATCGGTGCTTCTTGTGGAACTTCCGATGAATATATCCATCAACAAATAATGAATGGCTCCGATGGCAATTGGATCATGTTTCCTTGGACTAAGTTCAACACCGGTAACTTCCTGGAAGGTGTTCCTATTACCAGAGACATCAGCTGGCTTAATAATTATCTCGGAGCTTTCGAGCAGAGTAATTTACAGCCATCTGATTTTCAAAAGTCTTTAAACTCTTTTGTTAACCAGTTTTCCGATGATCTTGCCGGTCAAGCAGATGATCCCGGTATGAATGGTTCGCGAAGAATGCTTATTTGGAATCGTAGGACCGCTTGCACCTGTCAGTATCGCTCAGTAGTGGCGAACAACGAAGAAAGCGATATGTTTAAGAAGATTGACGAATTCCTTAAAAAACAAGACGAAACCGATGGTCTGTATAAGGGTAATCTCTATAGTATTAAAGATGACAAAAATGATAGCGGTGAGGGAAAGAAAGAGATCCAAGACCAGAAAGGCGACGATAATGTTAAGTGGATTAAATGTCTAGGTGACCCGAAGGAAAGTAACGAGTCTTGTAAGGAGCTTAAAGTTAGTGCAACCGAACAAGATAAAGGTACGGGTTGCCAGGCCTATGACGGAATGGATAAACCAAAAACAAAAGACGGCAAAAAAGAAGGCCGCGGTCAAGGAAATCAAAACCCCGATCCTGACTACAAGGCAGAACCAGATGATAAAGACGAACGTTTTGCCTGCTCAGCATATCAGGCTTACCCGTTTAATATGGGCGAGCATCAAGAAGGCGTTCAGGGCGAAAAGTCCGATAAATGCCGCGAGCGCTTTGAAGAAGATAAAAAGTAGGGGCAGGCTGCGCCTGCCCGCTAGGACCGCGTGATCACGGTGGCTGCACGCGCTAGCGCCTCCGGCGCACAAAATGCTGTGGGCGCTGTGAGGCGCGTGGCATGATCTGGAGGCTGAAGGCCGGAAGATCTGACGCGCCGACGTCACGAATGCCAGCGGTGGTGCGCGGAATAACCGAGACCGATCGCGTACACGCGATGTCGTAGGCGACTCACTTCTCCGCTCCGCTACGAAGATGAGTGCGCGTTTCAAAAACGCTGTGCAAATTATTAGCGCAATTGGTGCTTACGCGTGCGGTATTGCGAATGCTCGCGATCCCGAACAAACTCACGAAATAATCCTATAAGATGTGATTTTTGGTGCGCCGAATGAAGAATTTAATGGATCCGAGCCGAGCACTTTAATTTCTTTATAATCGTTTTGTCCATCGCCGTCAGTGTCTTTAATCAGCGCATTGGTATTGTAAATAAACTCTTCTCCATCATTTAACCCATCACCGTCAGTATCGGCGATTAGCGGATTAGAACCCATTTGTTGCTCTTTCCAATTATACAGCCCATCGCCGTCAGTGTCTGCCGGCCGATAAACATTAGCATAGTAGATGAGGCTTTGCGCCGCCTTTAAGGCCATCTGATCATAACCATTAGCATTGGGATGTAAGGCATCCCCGCCGATAATAGATGTTCCCAATGAGTAAAAATCAACTTGAGTATATGGGCGAATAACAGAGTTTAGCGATCTTACCCAAGACGCTTCATCGGAGCGGCGTGTAGCACAGATCGTCGAGAGCAAGCTTGTTGCCCCTGTCGAACGCGCGTTTCTCACCATGGCGTATAAATTACTGCTGGTATTTGTAGGTGAGTGATTTGGTATCCACCAATCATTTACGCCTTCGAGTATAACAATATAGTCAGCGTTGGGATTGCTTGCAAAAATAGTAGCCGCCCTGGTTCTTCCGTAAGGCGTTTGTTCTCCTGGGCGACCGGCGTTAATGACAATAGCTTGAGGAAAATGGTATCTTAGACGAGTCGGGTATCCGCCAATCTTCAATTCGTCCCCCACGCCGAAAGTGATCGAGTCACCAAAAGTTAGTATCACCAATTGCTTATCGCAATTGACGTCAACAAGACCATTGATGTCAGGGCAAGCATAGCTTAGGCTGGCGGTGCAAAAATTTAAGCATAAAAACATTGCCCAAAGAGTCAGTGAAAAACTGTTTTTGTTCGTTTTGCAAAGAGCCATTTAATGCTAGTAGCTTTTATTGAATAAACCTAAACATTTAATAAAATTATGTTGGATTCCTGCTTATTACAAGATGCAAATATTTACAAGCGCTCACTCAGTACGCGGACATTAGCTTTTTCGTTACTAATTATAGGTGTTGCTGCTAGCTACTTATTGTTGCCCATAGTGGATGGAGCGTCGTTTTATTTTATTGCTCAAGGCTTATCCACCTTAAATAACAATACTTTTATAAGTATTCTGGCTGCAGGTAGTCCACTTACATCTTCCAGTTATATTTTCGAACTGATTGTTGGTTATATATACGCACAAGCTTCAGTGGGAATGTTGTTATTGTTTAAGTTTTTTGTCCTTTACCTTTCTTGGTTTTGGCTGACGCATATACTTTCGCGTATTAGCGGCGATATTTTTATCGGCACACTTATTTCTTTGTTTTTGGGCTTAGCTTTATATTTTCAGAATTCCTTATCCCCGCAGTTGATAATTTACCCTCTATCATTAGCTATCATTTGCGAACTTAGCGTTTACGCGCAGCAGCAAAATCTAAAAAATCTGGGCAAACTTTTTGTTTTATTTTGTTTGGGTGCAAACTTAAGCATGTCTTACTTGTTTATTGTTGTTCTCGGGTTGCTTTATGTTCTTCTGGCTTGCCGGCAGGGATCATTGAAGTTTACGTTGCTAACTATTTTGCTAGCGATGATTTCGCCCCTTTGTTCGGTTAGTCTATTGGATAATTATCTTAACTTCAATGCTTTGTTGCGCGCGGGGTTAGGGGAGATAGTTTTTGCGCTTCACCCAAGCACGATTTATTACTATCAAGCGCCGCTTTTGTTGCTGACAATGGGCGTCGCCTGTTATTGTCTATTGAACTTAACAAGGCCTCAGCCGCGCTTAGGTTACGTTTTGATTGCTTGCGCTGTGATTGGGCTTCTATCCGAGAACTTTTTGCCTCTTGCTTTGTTGTTAACTGCGGCGTTGGTCGCTAGATTATGGCGTGAAGACAGGTTACCTTTGCCTTTAATTCGCCAGAACATAGCTAAGCTAAAATCCCGTCTTGGCGTCTTCCCGCTCCAGGGAGGAGTTTTCTTTTTGTTTGCGCTGTCTATCTTCTTATATTCGAAAAAATCGCTTCATCCACTGACTGAGTTGCTCTTTCCGCAAAAAGAAGTGTCAGCCATTCTTGCCGACAAAAAGCTTCAACCCGTCATGCATTCGTTAGAATTAGGGGATTACTTTTATTATAGGCTGGCGGGTTTCGAGTCCGGGAGCGAAGCCGCTATTTTTGCTGATCGGCGTTTACTGACATCTGATTATGCTTCCTATCTAAAGTTGCAAGCACTTGATTCATTAGGGCAGGGAGTAAAAGCCCAGGAGATGATAGAAAAATATAAGATTAAAAGCGTTCTGTGTTTGATTAACTCGCCGCTTTATCAATGGTTGAGCGTGCAGAAAGATTGGCATCTATGGTCAGAACTTTCGGCGGACAGGGCGCAGCGTTACGTGTTATTTGATAAGCTTCAGTAATTTGCGGCGATCATTCGGTGATGCCGGCGGCTGAGGCGCGTCTGTTTTTTTCTTTTCTTTCGTTGTTTTCTTGTTGTTTTTTAGCATAGCCCTGCCCGTATTGGCTAATTCGGAGAAAGCTTTTTTTGTGTATTCCAAGAGCAGCTCATGGGGTAAATCCTCCGGCCAAATTTGCTTGCTCCCACTGCTCTTCGTCATGCCCCAAATACTGGCCCAGGGAAGAGTGCATTCAAAATAGTCGCTACCAAACTTAAGATAGGTGCTAATTCCATCGTCGTTATGCGTTGTTTTTCCCTGAAAGAGGTAGCTTAGTTTTAAAGTTAGAGAATGGTTGTTCATCAGGTTATCGGGAACCTTCACATTTGGTTGCCGGCTATCAAGGTGCACTAGCACATTATCAGCGCGCATGCCGTCTTCAAAAAACTTAATTTTTTGCTTATTTTTTAGTTCAAATGAAGCCATAGTGGGCCTTATAACTTGAGTTAGTAGCTTGTGACAATATTTTCTTTGTGCCTGTTATCCTTCTGTATTATTTTAAGCTCCGGATTTAAGAGGGAAAAAAGTTGCTTCTTTGTGGTGACTTAGGTAACCAGACGCCCGCAAATGAAAGAAAGTTTTAATTAAATTGGAATAGTCGTGACGATAAGAGACGTAGCCTTAATTGATGAATCAAAAACACGTTATTTAACTTATGCGCTAAGCGTGGTGAATAGCCGTGCCCTTCCCGATATTCGCGATGGTCTGAAACCTGTTCAGCGCCGCATCCTTTATGCCATGATGCACAATTTGCACTTAACTTCTGATAAGCCGCATAGAAAATCAGCGGCTGTGGTCGGTGAAGTTTTAGCCCGTTATCATCCGCACGGCGACGCTGCTTGTTATGACGCTTTGGTGCGCATGGCCCAAAACTTTAGCTTGCGCTATCCGTTCATTGACGGGCAGGGGAATTTCGGCTCATTGGACGGGGATGCCGCGGCTGCTTATCGTTATACAGAAGCGCGCCTTTTGCCGCTGGCTTCAGAAATCATTGGGGATTTGGGCGAGGAAACGGTTGCCGAGCGCGATAATTTCGACCAGACGCAAAAAGAGCCTGTCGTGCTGCCTTCGCGCTTGCCTAATCTGCTCTTAAATGGTGCCACCGGAATTGCTGTCGGTATGGCTACTTCTATACCGTCGCATAATCTTAATGAAATAATCAAAGCCCTGCTTTTAGTGATTGATGACGAAGACGCTAACACTAAAAAGCTGCTTTCTGTAATTAAGGGGCCAGATTTCCCGACCGGCTGCGCTATCTTAAACACTAAAAAAGAGCTGGCTGAAATTTACGAAACCGGCCGCGGAGCCATACGCATGCGCGCTGACTATAAGGTGGAAACTTTAGCGCGCGGCAAGAAAGCGATTATTATCACTTCTATCCCTTACGCTGTGGAGAAATCCTCGCTGGTCGAAAAAATCGCTGACTTTATTATTGCCAGAAAGCTGCCGCAGCTAAACGACATCCGCGACGAATCAACCACCGACGTGCGCATTGTGCTTGAGCTGGCGCCCGAAGCCAACGAAGAGCAGGCGATGGCCTTTCTCTACAAGAACTCGCCGCTGCAATCGAACTTCAACGTCAACCTAACGGCGCTGGTGCCGGCTACTCCCGAAGCGGTTTATGGTAAGCCCATACAAGTAAGCCTCAAGCAAATGCTAGAGGAGTTTGTTAAGTTCCGCATCTCGGTTACCAGAGCTAAGCTTAGCTATGAAAAGAAGAAGCTCGAAGAGCGCATTCATCTTTTAGAAGGGCTAGCTTCGATTTTTGATAAAATCAACGAGGTCATTGCTATTGTCCGCAAAAGCTCAGGGCGCATCAATGCCGCCGAGCAGCTGCAGAAAAAATATAAGCTCTCTGAGCGCCAAGCGCTGTTTATCGTCGATTTGCACATTTACCAGTTATCTAAGACCTCCATTGACGAAATCATGGAAGAGCTGAAAACTAAGCAAAAGCGCGTAGCCGAGATAGGCAAGATTCTGAAAAGCCCCGCTGAAGTGAAGCGCCTAATTAAAGAAGACTTAACGCGCATAGCTGATACTTACGGCGATGCCCGTCGCTCTAAGGTCATTTCAGACTTCGAGGAGCCGGAGTATAACGCTGAGTCTTATATCCAGCATGAAGATGTTTTTGTTATTGTTACTAAAGACGGTTGGCTAAAACGCATTCGTCAGACCAATGACCCGCTGACCACGCGGGTGCGTGAAGGAGACAGCATTGATTTTACCTGCGCTGCTTCCACGGCTGATTCGCTGGCCATCTTCACCAACTTTGGAAATCTCTATGTAAGCAAGATTTACGATTTGTCGTCAACTAGCGGTTTTGGTGACCCCGTGCAGAAGCTCTTTAAGTTTGCCGATGGTGAAAACATCGCCGTTTGCCGCTTAATCAAAAAAGACGCCGAGCAATCAGAAGGCGAGCTGCTCGTTTACACGCGCCGCGGTATGGGCTTTAGAATCACCGCGAGCATTATCTCCGACACCAAGCGCTCAGGAAAACGCATCATGAAAGTAACCGATGGCGACGCTTTGGCCGGAGTAATGGATGTGACTAAGAGCATGTTCCTGCTGGTAACCAAACAGAGCTATGCCGTTTACTTCGTGCATAGCGAAGTGCCTGTTCTAAATAGCGCCGGCAAAGGGGTAATTTTACAGCGTATGCCGGAAGAAGACAGCTTGGCTGTTGTTTGCTGTGTTGATCGTAAAGACACGCTTACTTTCCGCCTCAGTAAAGGCACAGCCGATGTTAAAGTTTCTACCCTCACTATTGGCGCACGAGCTAAGCGAGGCGTGAAAATCGCTAAAAAAGGCAGCGTAGAAGGACTAGTAGAGCAATAATAGAGTATTATGGCAACGAAAAAGACATACACCGGAGCAGACATAGAAGTATTAGAAGGTTTGGAACCGGTGCGTAAACGCCCCGGTATGTTCGTTGCCGGCACTGATACTCCGGCCGGTTTGCACCAGCTGGTCGATGAAATCCTCGATAACTCTGTCGATGAGGCGATGAACGGCTATGCCGATAAGATTTATGTAACCTTACATAAAGACGGCATGAGCGTCACAGTTACCGACAACGGGCGCGGCATTCCGGTAGACATGCACCCGAAGTTCAAAAAGCCGACTTTGGAAATCGTGCTCACCACGCTGCACGCCGGCGGTAAGTTCTCCGGAAAGAACTACCAGACTTCCGGCGGTTTGCACGGCGTAGGTAGCTCTGTGGTTAATGCCCTTAGCGAAGAGCTGGTGGCTACAGTAAAGCGCGCAGGCAAGGAGTATCAGCAGAAGTTCTGCCGCGGTGCAGCTACGTCCAAGCTCAAAGTGATTAACAAGAACGTCACCGGCAGCGGAACTACCATCTTCTTTCGCCCTGATGCGGAGATTTTCAAAGTGCGCAAGTTCTCTGCCGACCATATCCGCAAAGTCATTCAGACTAAGGCTTATCTAAATCCCGGGCTGGCGCTTAGATTCATCGACGAAACTGCCGAGACCAAAGAAGAGTTTTGTTACCCCGACGGCATCAAATCCTATTTAATGCAGATACTTGCTGACGATAAAGACTCGATTATCGGCGACGAGCCGTTTTTTATTCAGCGCGACAATGGGCTTTCTGTGACCATTACTCTCGCTTGGACAGAGAAAACAAAAGAAGAGTGCTTATCCTTTGCCAACGGCATTCACACCAGCGACGGCGGTTCGCATGAAATTGGCGTCAAGTCGGGCATAGTGCGGGCGGTGAGAAACTACATGAGCGTTCATGACGTGCAGACCAAGAATTTGAAAATCACGGCCGAAGACATACGCGAAGGAATAGTTTGCGTTGTTTCTGTGAAAATCCCCAGCTCCCAGTTTCAGACACAGTTTCAAGGCCAGACTAAAAGCAAGCTTAATAATCCTGAAGTTACCCCGATAGTGGAAAATGTCGCCCGCTCGCTTGAGCAGGTGCTAAACGAAAAGCCCTCGGCAGCGCAGGCCATCATGGCGCGCATCATGCTCGCGGCCAAAGCCCGCGCCGCTTCGCGCGAGGCCGGTCAGACAGTGCGCCGCAAAATTGGCATAGCGCACCGCCTTACGCTTCCGGGCAAGCTTGCTGACTGCAGTAGCAATAAACCCGACCACTGCGAGCTTTTTATCGTTGAGGGAGACAGCGCCGGCGGCTCGGCCAAGCAAGGCCGCGACCGTCACTTCCAAGCCGTGCTACCGCTGCGCGGTAAGGTGCTAAACACCATGACTTCCAACACCAAGAAAGTTGCCGATAACAGGGAATTGGCCAATATCGTTTCGGCGCTGGGTTGCGGCGTGGACGATCAGCTCAAGGTTGATAAGATACGCTATGGTAAAGTTATTATCCTAACTGATGCTGACGCTGATGGTATGCATATCGCTACTTTGCTTATGGCTTTCTTTTTTAAGCACATGCGTCCGGTTATTGAAGAAGGCTGTCTCTATATTGGTAACCCGCCGCTTTATGGAATCTTTCCCCGCGGCGTGACGCAAAGCAAAGCCGAAGGCGAGAAAGCGCCCAAAGGCAAAAAGAGCAAAGGTCAAGCTTTGTGGGCATATTCTGACGAAGAGATGACTTCGACCATCAAGAAGGAAAAGCTCTCCAATCCACGCATAGTGCGCTTCAAAGGACTAGGTGAGATGAATCCCGAAACGCTTTGGGAAACTACGCTTGACCCGGCTGCGCGCACGCTGCTGCGCGTGAACATCGACGACGAGCAAGTCGTCATGGAAGAGCTAGACGCGCTCATGGGCTCAGACGCCTCCAAGCGCTACGAAATGATACAGGCCAGCGGCGTCATGGAGCTGGACATCTAATTTTCTAAGGGCACGCGCGGTATGATCTGGAGGCTGCAGGCCGGAAGATCTGACGTGCTGAGGCTGAAAATGCCAGCTGCGGTATGCGGCTAAGCCGTCAAATGCCGCGTACCTATTAGGCGCAGGCGACCCACTTTGTCCGCTTCGCTTCCAAAGATGGGTCGTGTTCCACAAGCGTTTGCAAAATTATCTACCCCCGTGGTGGCACCGCCGAGAGTGTTGCAGAAAGTAAATTAACTTTTGAATTGAAAAGCCTTCGGCTTTTTAGTTTTGTTCTAAGCAAAGAGTATATTTTTATTTGGTCCATGAATAAGCCTCCTTGCTTTTCTTTATACCGTACGCAAGACTTAATTACTTAGCAATATGCCGCTCAACTTATTTCTTGCCTTCGGTATAAGACTCAGACGCTGCGCGTGCCCTTGTTACCTACGCGCCTAACAACTCAATCAAACGACAAGTGGTGAGGAAACTTTTTTCAAAGCGATCTAATCCAAAGTGCTCGTTGGGGGCATGAATCTGATCTCCCGGTAAACCGTAACCGATCAGCACTGTCTCGGCGCAGGCGGCTTGGGCTAATTCGGTGGTTATGGGAATGGAAGCACCGTCGAGTATATATGCACATGGTTTACTATTTACATCGCTAATTGCCTGGGCTGCCGCTTTAGCAATTAGGCTTGTTGGGCTTGTGCGTAACGCTTTGCCTACGCCCGGGTGTAATGTAAAGGTTAATTTCATTGCCGGGTGAGCTTGAGCGCGGAGAAATTTCTCGATGAGCTCAACAATTTCGTTGGGATCTTGATCGGGCACCAAACGTACAGATAGCTTGGCGATAGCTTTTGCTGGGATTACAGTTTTGAAACCATTGCCGCTATAACCGCCTCCGAGGCCGTTTATTTCTAAGGTCGGCCGCAGGCAGCGCCAGTAATAAGGCGAGAACTCTTTTTCGCCTCCGGCAATAGTAATTCCCAAGTCATTCTCCATGTCTTTTTGGTGAATGTCTTGATTTAATAACTTCAGCTCTTGTTCGCCGGGTAACTGGACTTTGTCGTAAAAGCCGGGCACGCAAACTTTGCCGTTTTCGTGGTGGAGCTTGGATAACAGCTCAACCATAGCTCGGTTGGGGTTATAGGCCAGGCCGCCAAAAAGCCCGGAATGCAAGTCAGTTTTGGATCCGCTTAACTCCACGCTCATGCAGGCTATGCCGCGCACGCCCATAGTGATTGATGGTTCATCGGGTGCGTCCCAGCCTACATCTACGATTACCAGATAATCAGCAATCAGCTTGTCTCTTTGTTGCTTGATGATTTCGCTTAGTCCTTGGCTGCCATGTTCTTCGTCGCCTTCAATGCAAAGTTTGACGTTTAACGGAAAGCCTCCATCGATTTCTTTGATTTGTTTCAGCGCGGAGAGGACAGAAAAGATTTGTCCTTTGTCGTCTTGGGCACCGCGGGCATAAACATTGTTATCGACAATTGTCGCATTAAAGGGGTCTGTCTGCCATAACTCGATTGGGTCAACCGGCTGCACATCGTAATGGCCATAAAACATCACTGTCGGTTTTGTTCTATCCAGATGATAGTTGGCCAAGAGCAGAGGGTTTCCCGAAGTAGGAATGACCTCAACGCTAAATCCTGCCTCATGTAAATATTTTTCCAGCCAAGAAGCGCATTTTAAACACTCGCCTTTATACTCGGGTTCTGAGCTGATGCTTTTAAAAGAAAGAAAATGGAAGTAGCTTTTTTGAATAGACTTGCAATGCTTGTGGTAGAGCGATTTATAATTTTCTAATGACATACCTTTGCTCCTGATAATGATGGATTACTTGGTCAATTTAAAGGAAAATCATGTCTTAAGAAACCCCCCAGGTTAATAATGCCCTAGACGGAGCTATAAAAATATGCTTTGCCAACGTGCGGGGCTACATCAAAACGGAGAATCTATGGCGGATAGCAAAAAAGATATTTGTCGCATTGAGTTAGGCGAGAGCAGTTATGAACTGCCGGTTGTGGTTGGCTCGGAAGGCGAACGGGGAATAGATATTTCGTCCTTACGCAGCACCACGGGGCATATTGCGCTTGATCGCGGTTATATGAACACCGGCTCTTGCGTTAGTTCTATTTCTTATATTGATGGGGAGCAGGGCATTCTTCGTTATCGTGGCATAGCAATTGAAGATTTAGCGGAGAAGTCCACTTTTGTGGAAACCGCTTACCTGGTTATTTATGGGGAGCTGCCTACAGCCAGTCAGTTAAAAGAATTTTCTGCTATGTTTACTAAATATGAAATGCTTCATGAAGGATTGAAGCATCATTTTGAGGGCTTTCCGCCGAATGCTCATCCTATGGCTATTTTATCTTCTATGATTAACGCTATGGGCTGCTATGAAGCAGATATTGCTGACTCTGATCAGCATTTTGATGAAGTGCTGGTGCGGATTATGAGCAAGGTCAGAACTATCGCGGCATTTTCTTATAAAAAATCGATCGGCGAGCCATTCATTTACCCTTACCCGGAATTCAGTTACTGCGCCAATCTTCTACACATGATGTTTTCCGTGCCTTATAAAGAGTTCTTTCCGAGCAAAGAAGCTATTTCTGCTTTAAATAAATTTTTTATCCTCCATGCTGACCATGAGCAGAATTGCTCAACTTCTACTGTGCGCATGGTGGCTTCTAGTAAGGCTAATCTTTTTGCATCAATTGCGGCCGGCGTCTGCAGCTTATGGGGCCCATTGCACGGCGGGGCAAATATGGCTGTGATTGAAATGCTTGATCAGCTTTACAAGGATAAGACGAAAACTAAAGATTTTGTTGCGCAGATTAAGGATTCAACCAACAAAACAAAGCTCATGGGTTTTGGACACCGTGTTTACAAAAATCACGATCCACGGGCGAAGATTATTAAGAAATCCTGTGATGAGCTGTTAAGCAAATTGAAGATCAATGATCCCACACTGGAAATTGCCAAGGAGCTGGAAGAGATTGCCTTGCAAGACGAGTATTTTATTTCTCGTAAACTTTACCCAAACGTAGATTTTTACAGTGGGATAATTTTGCGAGCGCTGGGTATCCCAGCTAATATGTTTACTGTTATGTTTGCGATCGGCCGCATTCCCGGCTGGATAGCTCAATGGCGCGAAGAGAATGCTGATCCCAAAGGAAAGATTTGTCGCCCGCGTCAGATTTATAATGGCCAGACATCGCGCCCCTATAAAAAATTAGCCGATAGATAGCGGATTTGTAGAGAGGTATATGCGAGCGAAGCTGGTTGCGCGTTAGAGCGAACGGCGCATAAAAATGCCGAGGAAGCTTGGAGCGCGTGGCATGATCTGGAGGCTGAAGGCCGGAAGATCTGACGCGCCAGCGTTGGGAATGTCGGCGGTGGTGTGCGGTTAAGCCGTCAGACACCGAGTGACTATGCAGCGCCGGCGACCCAGTTGTTCGCTGGCGCTCGCAACATGTGTCCGCGCTCCACAAGCGCCGCAAATATTTTGTGCGTACTAGGCGCTAGCGCGCAAAACTCGTAAGGAGGACAACGCCTACTTGTGAATAAGACTCGGTGTGGCGGATGATGCCCATAATTTGTAACGAGGGCTCTGAGAGTTAATTGGGTTTGACTTGAAACATAGTCAACGGCAGTGCAAACCGTTGAATAAGCGCTTCGTTTAAGGCGTTGCGCTTCAGTAGGATAATCGTGGCATGATCGACAAATACCGGCGCCCAAGTTTTATCATAGACGCGATTAATCAAAAACTGCTGCCCCCAAGGTGTATTGTCGCGGCGATAAAAGAAGATGACATTAAATTTATATTTTTCTTCAGCTTCTTTCCAGCGCTTTTCGTCTTCCTGATAAGGAATGTAGTCGTTATTGAAAAACTCTTGAGGATAGGCTTCGGGGCGATTATCGACGAACACTTTTTCTAGCGGATAAAGTCCGTAAATGAGCATAGCACCAATATCGTAATTATTGAAAATTGGACCTTGAAGATCATTATTTTGAAAGAATTCTAGTGGCGCCAGTGTCTTTCCGTGTAGTCCAATGCTTGCCCTGTTGTACTTATTGATAGCTATATCTTTGTATATTAAAGCGAGGATCAAGGCCGCAACTAAGGGGAGGGAGATTAATGAAGGTTTTAGGCGGCTGCAAGTCGTCCAGCTTTTAGCTAGCAAAGGAATAATGAATAGCCCAAATAATGTAAAATTTCTTAAAGCCAGAGTGGCCATTATGCCAAATGTTAAGTTTATAAGTAATTCGGCAATAGAGATGCTTTCCTTTTGTTTACTAGCCAGGATTAAATAAGTGGCTATACTTAATGCGGAGATAATTAGTAGAGTAGAGAAATATGACAACTCAGATGAGGGGAAAAGTCTTTGCATGAAAAAAAGAGATTGATTTTCCACAATGCGATAGCCATAAGATGTAAAAATAACAAATGGCTCAAGTGCTCCTTTGATTCCTGAGGGGTTTAATAAGCAGGTGATGAGTAGGAGCATCAAGACATTAGCTAGAGTTCTTCTGAATTTCTGTTGATCTTCGGTGCTTAGTTTACCGGACAATGAATAAAATATAGCTGACATAATGCTGGAATTTTTTGTTTTACATTTATTCAACGCCGAGCTGATCAAGGTTTCTAAGAAAAACATGAAAACAATAAAAATTCCGATGACGAAGTAGATATGCAGATTAATCCAAATTACCTGTAAAAATGGAAGTAAATACAACCATTTTAATGATAGCCGCTTATCTTTAACTTGCCACAGTAGATAGTAATATAAGGCAGCCAATAAATAGGAAAAGCCTTCTGGTCGAATTTCTGTTCGGGAAATAGCGATCGGCCAAGCTAAGGCCATAGCTGAAGCTAATGGCCAGAAATCGGTGTGCTTTAAGCTATGGCGAATCATTAGGATGACAGCCCCAAGACAGAGAAGCAAGTACAGCAATGATAAGTAAGTAAAACCTAGATACTTGGCGATGATAAAAAATATAACACCGCTTCCCCAGTGGTGATTAACTACCGGGAAGTCGGGATGGGTGTAAGAGTAAAAATTTGTTTGTGGCAATATGTTTTGGTTGAGAAAAAGACTGCCGTTCTGTAAATGCCGCCCGATGTCGGTATTGGAAAACTCGATAGGACGGGCAAAGCCCATGGCGTAGGCAGCTAGCAGCAATAACAGGACTAATATTTTAAAAAGCTTGTAAATATTCACTATACCAGGGTCTTAGCATGATTATTCGTGAGGCAAATAGCCCCAAAGAGAAGATAGGCTTTTTCTTTGTGTTCGTCAAAATGTTCAAACACTAAGCTATATTAGCTTGGTTCTTAAGGGGGGAAGCTTTTTAAATTCAATAAATTTGTAAATCTTAGCAAGGTTATTTCCCAATTTGTTTATACTTGATATGGGAGTGTTTAGGGTTTTAAAAGATTCCAATAAAAGGATGAGGAGGTTTCGCAAATGAGTGAAGAAAGCGCAGTAGAAAAAACAGTCTCGTGTCCTCATTGTAATAAGAAAGGATTCGAGCCAGCAGACGAAGGAACGGTATGGCCGGATGACTTCCTGAGGCCAAAGTGTTCACTTTGCAAAGGAAAAGGCGTGGTGCCTGTTCCTGTTTCGGCCGCTTAAAATTTCGCGACCTTTATATTTTTTGGTTTATTATTTACCCCTGCCCTTGCAGGGGTTCTTTTCTTAAAATTCCCTTAATCAAGTTGTAAAATGATCAAGTTGCTGTTATGGCCGAAGAACGGTTTTGATAATGTTTTAGAAAGGAGCTAGCGCTAATGACTGATGCAACATGCGAAGCATGTGGCGGACTTGGTGTAGTAAAGAGGAGCATGGGCAAATGTTCTGCCTGTGAAGGTCTTGGTTTTAAAGTTCTTAACATGGGATGTCGTCAGTATGTGACGGATGAGCCATGCGAGGATTGTTGCGGAACAAAAAAGGAGTATGAATACCTTCTTTGTGAACATTGCCAAACAGACGCAATTATTTCCTGAAAAGAGGAAGGCCTCATGACTAGTTCAGATGAAGCTGATTGTCTGCTTTGCAGTGGACACGGACTCATTCACGAAGTCATCGGGGAATGTTCTGCCTGCAAAGGAGCAGGCAAAGAGATAGTCGACGGCATGCCGACAGATGCCGAATGTCTCTTTTGTCTAGGCGATGGAGTGCGTTTTAATATCGTCCGTTGCCCGACTTGCCGTCCTGTGGCGCAAAATATTAGCGCATGAGGTTGTAGATTTTACCTGCCTCTTCTTTATGAAGGGGCTTTTTATTTTTTAAAGGCATGTCCGTGATTTTCTAAGAAATAGCGAATGGCTTGGTGATAGGCTTCTTTTTTGAAATCGAGGGGATGTTTCAAATATTCGTGCGCATCAATCCACTGAAAAGCCACGAATTCCTTTTCTTCATGATTATCTAAATCAATCGGTGTGCTGGTGTGAATGCGCACGAGAAAATAATGCTGCTCTTGTCCGCAGTGTCCGTCGCGCCAGAGGTGTTTGGGCCAAGTGTATTTAATTGTATGCGGGGCTTGGGCGATTACCTCATAATGGGTCACCCCAATTTCTTCATTTAACTCACGTTTCAATGCCTCGGTCGGCGTTTCGTGTGGCTCAATCCCGCCTTGTAGCAGCTGCCAATAATCGGGAAAGTCGCTGCGGGCAGCAATGAACATTTGGCCGTTTTCGTTGACGATGATAGCGGCGACATTCTTTCTGTAACTATATTCACTCATTGTTACTGATGTGCAATATTATAAAGTTCATTCACGTATGGGTCGTTAGTAAAGCGCATTTTTATCTCAGTCAAGATCCTTTTAGCCGAAGATTTTCTGCCCAAGATAAGCAGCGATTCTACGTATTCCAAAGCCGGTAAAGGCCCAACGGCAGTGGCTAGCGCTACAAAGTCATTAAAATTCTTTTCCAGTAACTCAACCGCCTCGCCGGCGCGCTCATTGCGCCTTAAAATCTCAGCCAGCAACGTAATAATGAAAGCTTTATTTTTGACCTGATCAAATCTATCCTGATCATTGATTACTGAGCGCAGCAAATTCTCCGCTTCTTCCCCACGATCGATTCTGGCTAATGCCCGGGCATAGCCGAGTATGACCTCACCATCGGCAGGGTTAATAATAAGCGCATGTTCAAACGCCTTGATTGCTTCGTCAAGCTTCTTGTTTTCCACCAGCACATCACCGTAAAGGCAAAGGATTTTTGGCGTTGGCCCGGAAACATGAGGTAAAATGGCTTGAAAAATATCCAGTAATCTTTCCCAATCATCAACTAGCTCATAAACACGAAAATAATAATTTAAGGTTGCTTCTATATTGGGAGCAAGGAGAGCATACCTTTCAGCAAGCACTAGTGCCGAGCTAAATTCGGTAAGTAGTAAACAGCTATCCAGCAAATTGGCCGTGGCTACAGAGTCTAAAGGATAAGTTAAAAGATGTTTAAGTGCTGTTTCGTAAGCAGCTTCATCGCGGCTTAGTTCTATTTCAAATAAACACTTATGGCCAAGGACGTCCGCTTGCTCGGGATCTACCGCTAAGCTGCGCTCCGCGGCAGCTAAACCTTCGGCCGGCTCTTTAGCGCTACGCAGTATGTATGCCAGCACGGCATCGCCATGCGGCGGGTAATTTTGAGAAACAGCGCGCAGAGTAGTGAGCGCCATAAGTTTGTCGCCGCGGGTGATTTGTCCAAAAGTTTCGGGATGTTTATCGCGAAACTCTTTACCCAATGCGCTTTGGCATTCAAGCTCTTTTAGTAGCCCATAAGGATGCCCGTATAAATAGGCTTGGTGATAAAGTTTCTTTGCCGCGAAGAGATTATTGCTTCGCTGTTCTCTTAAAGCGTTGTTGAAATAATCTTGTGCTAAACAAATGGAGTTTTCTTTGCTTAATTGTTGATAGCTGATGACTTCGGGCAGAGTCTTAAAGGGCGAAAACGTATCAGTGATCCCGATGATTGTGGGTGCCTTTTGGATGGCGCTAAACGAAAGCTCAACGAGGCCATGCAATAAATAGCTTTCTCCATCAACGGTTACCGAGTTAGCCAATAAACCATAAACCATACATTCAGGCAGATTTTGCATGAGCAAGTCTGTGGCAATATATGGAGGAATTTTTACCCAAATCAAAAAGGAGCTATCCTCGCTCACCGGGAGATAAGCACGAACAAAGAAAGAATTGGTATCAAACTTAAGAACGGTTAGAGAAAAGTCTATGGTTTGGCCCGCGGGGTTGGCTCCATAGAGAGTGAAATCGGGAGCTTTGAGTCCGCAGTCTTTTAGGCAATTTTCATCAATCGCCGAGATAATATCAGGTCGAGTAAAGGCAAAAATATCTGTATCTAAGTCATCAGCGAATTTATGCCGATAATTAACCAGCGTCGGCCATGATAAGACATGGCTATAATCTCCCGCTATCGACTGCTCGGGGTTAAGTTTATTCCATCTGGCTGCCATTTATTTGGACTTCACTATATTCACCAAATCAGCCAAAGCGATGGCGCTTTGTTGTTCACCGCTAGATAACTGTTTTAGGTTAACAGTCTGAGCTAGCTTTTCTGCATCCCCGGCGATGATTACTAAATCAATACCTTTCTTTTCAGCATACTTAAATTGATTACCGAGTTTACCTGTTTCCAGAGATATTTCTGTGTAAACACCACTGGCACGCAGGAGATTGGCGACTTTTAGAAGGTAATCAAGATCGTTGTTGTCAATCATTGTGACAAAGACCTGTGCCGGCGAGATGCGCTTCTCAATTCTTAGTAATTCTTCAAAGCCACCGAGTATGCGCTCCAGGCCGATGGACCCCCCAACGCCAGGGAGTTCTCTTTTGGTATAAAGAGTGGCTAGGTTATCATAACGCCCGCCCGAAGCGATAGAGCCATATTCCGGGAGTGCCAGAAAGATTGTCTCAAACACCAAGCCCGTATAATAATCAAGGCCACGCGTAATGCTGAGATCAAAACCGTAACGCTCTTCGCTGATATTGTTATTATTTAAATAAGCAAAAACGCATTCTAGTTCAGCCAGCGATTTTTTGGCTGCTTCGTCGCCGTTAAAATACTGACGCACCCTAGCCAGTCCCTCGCTCGCTTTGTTATCTTTGTTGCTTAAAGCCAGAAAAGAGAAAATTTCAGCAACGATCGCTTCGCTTAAGCCGGCTTCTTTAACTAACTCGGTGCGAACAACATCCTCACCTAGTTTATCTTTTTTATCGATCGCCCGCAGGACAGCCGTTTTTTTGTCGCTCACTTGTAATTTTGCCAACAAGGCATTCATTAGATTGCGATCGTTAATTTTAAAACGGTAATTGATATCCAGTGCTTTTAATGCTTTGCCGATTACTGCGAGTATTTCGGCGTCGGCGTAAATAGAACGTGTGCCGATGGTGTCGATATCGCACTGGTGAAATTCGCGGTAACGTCCGCGTTGAGGCTTTTCGCCGCGCCAAGCCAGTCCGATATGATAGCGCTTAAAAGGAGTTCCAAAGGAGTCGATATACATGGCCGCATAGCGAGCAAAAGGCACAGTCAGGTCAAAACGTAGCGCTACGTCCCGCTCGCCATTATCCATAAAACGAAACATTTGTTTATCCGTCTCGTCTGAGCCTTTGCCCATGAGAGTTTCTGTGTATTCCAAAGCTGGCGTATCAATTGGGGTAAAACCGTGAGCAGCGAACACGTCTTGCAAAATATTAATCATTTTGGTGCGGACAATCGCCGATTGTGGGAGAGTGTCGCGAAAGCCTTTTAGTATGCGTGGTTCGATTATTGGTTTATTGGCCATAGTTCCTTTCTTAGAGAAAATAAGCGTTTTCTGCCTGTTTATTTAATTGATCGAGGCTTGTCAAACATCAGCTTAATCCTGATTTATTGGGAGTTAGTACAGTAAGCCAATCTCTTTGAACTTTTCGAAAGCGCGCCAAGAAATGGCAATGTCGCAGCGAATTTGTTCAAGGATAATGCCTTTGATTTGCCGCGCCAGCTTCCATGTTTCAGAGTTGGTTGGCCCCTCTTGAAAACCCAATTTCTGCGCCTCTTGTTTGGTTAAATCGTAACAAATATGTTTTATCCCTGACCACCAGACAGCACCGAAGCACATGTAGCACGGGCAGCAGCTGGTGTAGAGAATGGCAGAAACGGCGCTCAAATTATGGGTCTGTAATTTGCGTTCGGCCTCGCGTATGGCCATCACTTCGGCATGACAGGTGGAATCATGATTGGGAATGACGCGATTAACTCCTACGGAAATGATTTGCCCATTTCCGTTTGTGACGATAGCGCCAAAAGGCCCGCCACCGTTTAATACATTGTCGTAGGAGATATCATGGCAGAGCTGCATTAGCTCCGTGCTCGAATAGCGACGAGAATAGTCTATCTTTCTTTCTAACCAGGATAAGTCATTCATAGGTAATTTCTTAAAGCGTAATCTATAAAGTTTTGCTAGATAAATGATATTCTAAGGCTAAAAGAAGATAACAGTTTAGACAAGGGTTCTTTTTATGATGTATTCGGATCATGACATCAAGGAAGCGATAAAACGCGGCTCACTAATAGTTGATCCTTATGTGGAAGATTTGGTGCGGCCGGGAGGGTTGGGGATGCGCCTGGGCAATCACCTGCTTAAGCCAAAAGCGGGCACAGTCATAGATCCCAAGAACCATGTTTTGCCCGAGTATGATGAAATAATCATGACAGAGGACAAGCCTTATCAAATTAATCCCGGTGAATTCATTCTTGGCCACACTTATGAAAAAGTGACGGTGGGTTCGGATATAGGATTTTTTATCGAAGGTCGCAGCACTCTGGCGCGCATTGGTTTAACTATCGTGCAAACAGCGATGATTGTTTATCCCGGCCACAGAAATAGAACTGTAACTTTGGAACTGGCCAATCATGGCCCTAATCCCATCTTACTTTATCCGCTGATGAAGGTTGCTCGGGCGGCGATATTTGAACTTAAAACGCCAACCACAATTGACTACGATCTAACCGGCAAATATCGCGATCAGGTTTTGGTAGGTAAGCCGCTTTTCGAAAAAGAATTTATCTAAGTAGCGGCACGCTGCGCGTGAGTTTTATACACGAGTTGCCCACTAATACTGTCGTGTTTTAATTTTGGTATAAAATGGCATGACACAACAAAATTTGTGTCTCTGTGGAGCGCGGCACATCTTTGGTAGCGGCGAGGACAAAGTGGGCCGCCTGCGGATCGCGGGACCTCAGCAATCCTCGGCATTAGCCGCCACTTTTAAGCTCATTGGGGAACCGACAGGTAGGCGACCCAGTTGTTCGCTGACGCTCACAACATGGGTCTGCGCTCCACAAAACGCCATGGGCATTTGGGAGTTCATGGCACTAATGCTAGATCTCTCCAAAAACAATAAATACGCGTTTCGGAGACTTGTGTATAAGACTCAACGCTGCGCGTGCCCGTTATGCTACCCATGCGCCATTATCTTTAAATTAAAAAATGGAATGAAAAATAAGGAAAGATAGAGTTAAGAAGTTAAAACATTTTTAAAAACCGAAAGCGGGGACACAGTGTTTCCAAAGTGCCCCCTGCTCATGGTTAGCTCATCACTCCTCCATCGTCATCTAACAACCACCACTGGACATCAGCGAGAGTGGTGATGATAAAGATGACCATAGCGACGCTCCCAAGATATGGGATATCGCGAATGGAGGGGATCACGAAAGCAAAGGCAAGCAAGATTCCCGTCCAGAGAATCTTGGCCCGATATCCGTTTCCCTAACCCCGAAACATCGCCATGATACTGATTGCTATCAGCACGATCGCCATGGCGATAAGATGTGGGGTCGATCTAATGCTAGGAACAAAATACATTCCTAGAAAGATCAACAGCAAACCCGCGATCCTTCCCATTATTTCCAATGTCCCCATACGTATATACATAACTAAATCCCCTTTACCGTAAAATTAATGCAGCACCGCTGCTACTTCGCAGAAAAGCAAAGATGGCTTCTCTCCGAAGTAGCAACTAAGTGGATTTGGGTGGAAATCGTTTAGGAAGACACAACGTTAACCGTGAACTTCTTAACTCCAGCGTGGTTTATAACAAAAACCATAAGGGAAAACAAAGTTAAGCTTTAAGCAGTTAACTATTTTCGATTTATATTTTGGCCGTGAAGATAATCGAAGCAAGATAAAACTTATATTTTCAAGGCCTTATTTGTGGTAGGCACTAGGGAGGGCAGTTCTTATTTTTATTCGGCCTTAAGGCCATAAGTGCTAGCAAAGCTGAGCAAAAAAGAGAATAGCAACGAGAATGGCCGCTTCGCGAGCCTCTTTCTCGTTAGGGCCAAGGTCCAGAATCATCGCCCGATCCTAAGCGCGAACGCTTTGATTTGTGCAAAAGGCAGAAGCTATTTTAAGGCAGCTGATAATTCAATCACTGGCGGTGCTATTGCTGACATGCATTATCTGGATAATTTAAAGAGCAACGTGCTTTACACAACGGCGAAAAATCAAACTAACATTCTTAGAGTTTGCAGCGACTAAACGAGTTTATGTTTGTGTGCGTAGCTCAATTGGAGCATTAAAGACTTCCAGTTATGATGTTGGTGCTGAGAAAGGTATCGAAGTTACTATACCGAAAAGCACTTGGTTTAGATCGACCCCGAGAACGGTAGGAGCTATCAATGTCTCCGGTGAAGTTGTTGTTGATTTAATTAGGTTTCATGACAATACTGATGCGAGCTTGGATTTTGGTTACATAGTTAGCGCCGAGTAAAGTTTTCAGTAAAATATAAAATCGAGTTAAAATTAAGGTGCTTGCTGGAGCCCCTTAGGATTATTGCTGCCCACATATACTAAGTGACAGTGATCTGCTACTCTTTCTCTCATTAGAGATTTTTGCCTATGCAGGAGATAGCTATGCCAAGCCAGCAAATAAGTGTTAGCGCCTATACTAAAATTAACTTAGGGCTTGAAATCGTCGGTAAGCGCGCTAATGGCTACCATGATATTCTGACAGTGTTTCAGAAGATTTCGTTGCATGACCAAATTATAATTAACCGACAGCGCAGTGATATTACTATTAGCAGTAGCGATTTATCCCTGCCTTGTGATCACAGCAACCTTTGCTATAAGGCAGCAAAAAAATTTCTAGAACGCTTCGCCATCAATGGCGGAGTAAATATTCATATTGAAAAGCATATACCGATTGCTGGTGGCGTGGGCGGTGGCAGTGCTGATGCGGCTGCTGTGCTTAAAATTTTACCGCAAATGTTTAAGCTCGAAGCTGAGCAAAGCTTTATTTTGGAGTTGGCCGTTTCTATTGGTGCTGATGTTTCTTTTTTAGCCACTGAATATATAACTGCGATTGGCGAAGGAATAGGGGATAGATTAAGAGAAATCTCTTCACCTAAAAGTAAGCCCTTATTAATTATAAGCCCGAGCATTGATTATTTTCCCGGCCAGAGCAAAACACCTTTTCTTTACCGAACCTATGACGGCATGTTGAAAGACGGGAAGATTGCAACAGCAAGAATGGATATTGCCTCAGTGCAAATGGCCCTAGAAAGATCGGATTTCTCAGCGCTCAAGGAATTGGCTACTAATGCTTTTGAGCCAGTGGCTTTTAGCCACTACCCAGTGCTCAACGAGATTAAGCAGCGATTGTATAGTTGTGGGGCGGAATTCTCTCTACTCGCTGGGGCTGGCCCTTGTGTCTTTGGCCTTTTTAGGAGTGAAGAGGAAGCGAAGCGGGCCGGAGAAGATCTAAGTGGTTTTGGCCGGATTATTTTAGCAAAGACGCTTGGGGGAAATGTATCATGACAAGTAAGACTTATGCCTTAATTGCCGCGGCGGGAGAAAGTCGGCGTATGGGTGGAAGCAATAAAATTCTTATGCCTATAGCTGGGAAGCCGTTGATTGCCTGGACATTAGAGGCTTTTGAACTTTGCTCAGACATCAACGAAATTATAATTATTGGCCATAACGATTGGTTAGAAGAATACTGGCAAGTAGCGAAAGAGTTTAAGATCACCAAAGTAAAAAGCATTATCCCGGGAGGGAAAGAGAGACAAGATTCAGTTTATTGCGGCCTTAAGGAGGTGCTGGCTAACGGTGTGGCTGATGACGATTTGATCAGCATTCATAATGGAGCAAATTGCTTAATTTCAGTAGAAGACATAAGCGCATGTTTGGCGGCCGCTAAAGAATACGGTGCCAGCGTGGCAGCTTTTCCGGCGCAGGATACGATTAAAGAAGTGGGAGAAGACCTTTTTGTGATAAAAACTTTGGAAAGAAAGAAACTATGGCAAATGCAAACGCCACAGACGATTAGAATTGATATCGCTAAGCGAGCTTTTGTGGAAGCATTTGCTGCTAACTTTTATGGCACGGACGATGTGCAGCTGGTAGAGCGTTTAGGTTTGCCGGTCAAAATAGTTAAATGTTCGGTGAAAAATAAAAAAGTTACAACGCCTGAAGATGCTCAGTATTGTCAATTGCTACTTCAAGATAAGGGGGAATAAAATGTTTTGCATTGGGTTTGGTCAAGATAGCCATAAGTTCGCGGATAACGGGAAAGCGTTAGTGCTGGGAGGCGTTGTTTTTACTGGGCAACGAGGATTTGTCGCTCACTCAGATGGTGATGTCGTTCTACATGCGCTATTTAATGCCTTGTCGGGAGCTATTGGGGGCGAGAGCATTGGCTATTACTTCCCTGATAAAGAAGAAAGTAATAGAAATCGGGATAGTAAAGAATTTATCACTTTTGCTCTGAGCTTAGTTGAAGAAAAGGGATTTAAAATAGGCAACATCGACATTAATATTGAAGCAGCCCAACCGAAAATTACGCCGCGTGCGGTGGAGATGAAACAAGCATTAAGTGACCTGTTGAGTATCAAATTCGAACAAATTGCCATTAAAGCGACCAGCGGGGAGGGATTAACCGCCTTTGGGCGCGGTGAAGGAGTTCAAGTATTGGTATCTGTGCTTTTAGAAAAAATAATCAGCTGATTTTTTTACTGATTACCGCAGTGCAAAGAATAGGAACTGTAACTTTTCTGTAACTTTAGATGCTGGTGCCCTGCACCAGCGAAAAAGGTGCGGGGTGATAGAGGAAAGGATGCCTTTATTTTTGCAGGTAAGATTTTAATGCGGGATATTCTGCGGGGAGGAGAAGGGCGCGCTTTTCTTTGCTTAGGCATTCTTTTAGGCGCGGTGGGATTTCTACCGGCGTGTTAATTTGCTCTTGGACTATGTCGAGAAACTTGGCCGGATGGGCTGTTTCGAAGAAAATGCCTTGATGGTCTTGGTGTTTGGCGAGAAATTTTTTCAGCGCCAAATAGCCAACGGCGCCGTGTGGGTCAAGAGTGTAGCCATAAGTGTTGTGAACAGAACTGATGGTTGAGCGTGTCTCGTCGTCAGTGGTAATAATGCCGGTTAGGTCTTTTCTTAGCGCTTCCAGGTCGTGATTATAGATTTCCATGATGCGCACATAGTTGCTGGGATTGCCGACGTCCATGGCATTGGAAAGTGTGCTCACGCTGGGGCGAGGCTGATATTTGCCGCTTTCTAAATACTCAGGAATTACGGAATTGGCGTTGGTGGCGGCGACAAAATGAGCGATGGGTAAGCCCATTTTTTTGGCAAACATACCAGCGCAAAGATTACCAAAGTTACCGCTGGGCACGCAGATAGCTAGCGGACAAGTCGAGTTTATTTGCCCAACAGCATGAAAATAATAAAAAGACTGAGGGATGAGGCGGGCAATATTAATAGAATTTGCCGAGCCTAAATTGCATTTTCCCTTTAATTCGGGATCGACAAAAGCTTGCTTAACTAGGCGTTGACAATCATCAAAAGTACCTTGGACTTCCAGCGCCTGAATGTTCTGGCTTAGAGTAGTTAACTGCTTTTCCTGAATCTCGGACACTTTGCTGCTAGGGTAGAGAATAGAAACGCGAATGCCGGGAACGCCAAGAAAGCCATAAGCCACGGCGCTGCCTGTGTCACCGGAAGTGGCCACTAATATATGCAGCTCTTGGCTTTCATTTCGCAGTAAGTAGGACATCAGCTGCGCCATGAAGCGCGCGCCGAAATCTTTGAAAGCTAGAGTAGGGCCATGAAAGAGCTCAAGCACGTTATTTCTGTCATGAATGTTTACTAGCGGAGCAGGAAAAGTAAAGGCCGCTGAGCAGAGCTGTTCTATGGTCTTAGCGTCAATGTCGCTTTTAAAATATACCTTGGCTACTTCGATGGCTGTTTCTAAAAACGACAACTTGGGTAAAGCTTTAATTAGCTCTGCCGAACATTGCGGGATCTGTTCGGGCATGTATAGTCCCCCGTCTGTAGCTAAGCCGGCCAAAACTGCTTGGCTTAAGGAGGCATGAAAGGATTTGGTTGTTGTGCTGTAATAATTCATTTTTCGTATAAATGATCGTTGATCTTTTCGATAAATTCACTAGCTTTCATATAATCAGCATTGCATTCTTCGAGACCGACATTGACTTTGGCCAGCCATCGGTAGCGCTCTTGTCGATCACGATTTAAGGCAGCAAAGTTGTGAAACAGAATATCATGGCGGGGCAAATTGGGATCCAAGCGAAAATTTTCCTGCCAAATGATTGGCTTTGGACGTTTCATATAGCGACGAAATAGTGTGCCTGCCTCTTGTTCGGCTAGCGACAGATAGACGACTAGGCTCAACTGCTGCATTTTTTGTAAAACCTCATTGTCTAAATAAATAACGCTGCCAGTGGTATCGATGACAATGTTTGGTCGTCGGGCTAAGTCTTCAACTGCCATACTCTTATCTACTTCGCTAAGAGCGTGCAGTAGAGCTTCGCGTTCATGATGTAAATAAATGGCTCGCCGCTGAGCATAGCGCTGATCAAAGGGCGTGCCTAACCAATGGGCAAGTGCTTCGGTTTGTTTGCTATAGCCTGTTGGTAATTCTTGGACTAAGGTTTCGGCGATTAGATCGTCGCAACAGATTAGTTTGAACCCCAATTCGTCACGAAGTTTTCGGCCCCACCAAGACTTTCCCGAGCCGGACATGCCCACAAGGCTAATAAACATAGTCGTTCCTAAATTAAGTAAGTTGATAGCCACACAATATCGGCAAATACGCCGGCGGCGGTTACTTCCACTCCGGCGCCCGGTCCTTTAACAACTAGCGGCCGCTGCGAGTAACGCTCGGTGGTGAACGATATTATATTATCGCTGCCGGATAAAGAATAAAATGGGTGTTCTCTATCTACGGGTTGCAAACTTACCTGCGCATCTTTGCCGGCGATAGTGGCGATATAACGCAGCTTTTGGCCTGCCTCCAGGGCCGGGGTATAGCGTGTGGCAAAATTATTATCTTCGGCCTGTAGTTTTTTGAAAAATTCTTCTACCGAGGTGGCGGACACGCAAGAGTCAGGAACTAACGACTGCACATTAATATCATTTTCCTCTAAGGGGATATTCATTTCACGGGCCAATACCAGCAGCTTTCTCATAACATCTTTGCCGCTTAAATCATCGCGCGGGTCGGGTTCAGTATAGCCTTTCTCCTTTGCTTCGCGTACGATGGAGCTAAAAGAACTCTGCGTGGTGAAATTATTAAAGATATAGCTGAGAGTGCCTGAAAGAACGGCCTCGATTTTATGAATTTTGTCGCCGCTGTTAAGCAAGCTTTGGATTGTGCCAATGATTGGTAATCCGGCACCAACGTTGGTCTCATAGAAAAACTTCACATTGGCCAGCTTTGCCGTATCCTTAATGGCGCAGTAGTTGGCCCATGAACCGGAGTTAGCTTTTTTGTTGGGGGTGACCACGGAAATGCTTGCGCCGAGTACTTCTTGATAGCAAGAGGCGACGGCAGCGTCGGCTGTGCAATCGACAAATACGCAATTGGGGAGTCTTAAGTTTTTAATTGCTGCTACGAATTTACTCAGATCGGCAGCTTCGCTGGAATTATTCAGTGCATCTTCCCAGTCGGCTAAATTTATCCCTTGAGCATTGATTAACATTTTACGACTATTGGTAAGGCCGATAAGGCGTATTCTTAGTCGATGCGAGCGCTCTAAACTCGCGCTGTATTCCTGAATTTGATTGAGCAGCTTTTTCCCCACAGCTCCGGGGCCAACTAGATAGATGTTTAATGTCTTCAGTTCGCTGAGAAAGAAGGCATCATGTATTGTTGTTAGCGCCTTATCTTCGTCTTCGTTGTTGATGACAAAAGAAATGTTTAACTCTGACGAACCTTGAACAATAGCAATAATGTTGATACCGTTTTTACCCAGCGACTGAAATAAACGCCCGGCTATGCCCGGAGTATGGCGCATGCCTTCGCCGACTACAGCAACAATGGCCTTATTGGTTTCTACGCTTAGGCTATTTACGTAGTGGGCTTTTAGTTCCAGCGAGAATTCTTCTTCTACTGCTGTTTGCACTTCGGCAATGTAGCGAGGCTCAACGGCAAAACAGATGGAGTGTTCGGAAGAAGCTTGCGAGATGAGCATGACGCTAATGTTTCTGGCAGCAAGACAGCTGAATAAACGTCCTGCTATACCGGCAACTCCCATCAAGCCACCGCCTTCAAAGCGACAGAGGGCGAGACTATGAATTGAAGAAAGGCCGGTAATGGTTGCTTTTTGCTTAGTCTTTTCGCTGCTGATAGTTGTTCCGGGGAAATCGGGATTAAAAGTGTTTTTTATGACGATAGGAATTTTTGCTTCCAATGCCGGCTGCATGGTTAGGGGGTAAATAACTTTTGCCCCGAAATGCGAAAGCTCCATCGCTTCTTCGTATGTGATTTGAGTGATCGGAAAAGTATTAGAAACCTTGCGCGGGTCAGCGGTGAGCACGCCGTCGACATCAGTCCAGATTTCAATCGTTTCGGCATTGAGTGCGGCGCCGATCAGGGAAGCAGTATAATCTGAGCCGCCACGTCCTAAAGTGGTGGTCTCGTTGTTTGGCCCGGCGGCGATAAAGCCGGTGACGATGTGTAGGGATTTATTCCGGGAAAAATAGTTAATTAAGTTTTGTTTGGTAATTTCCCAGTTGACGACAGCATTGTTATGACTGGCGTTGGTGCGGATTACTGTTCTAGTGTCCAGATATTCTACCTGAGCATTTGTTTGCTTAATGATTTGTGCGATGATGAAAGCGGATAGTCTTTCGCCAAAACTCATGACATGGTCGAGCGTGCGGGCGGATGTTTCGCCGACCAGGTAAAGCCCTTGCAGCATGTTGCGCAAATCGAGGAGCATTTGCCCGACATGTTGTTTGACTAAATCTTGGTTTGCTCCATTAACGAAGTGCTCAACGATCTCATGGTGAAAGCTTTCAATGCTTTGCACTAAAGGCAAATAGTCCTTGCCTCCGGCAGCGGTGCGCGCTGCGTTGAGCAACTGATCTGTAGTCTTAGCAAAGGCCGAGACGACGACAATTAATGTTTCGCCTTGCGCTACGCGTTTGCCCGTAATCTCTAAAATATTAGCGAGCCCAATTTTGCTACCAACAGAAGATCCACCAAATTTTAATACTTTCATAGCTTTTAATTATTTATGTTGTTTACTATGTCGATCAATCTATCTATAGAAGAGCCGGTAAGAAAGCAGTTATTTAATGGCTGTAAGCAAGATAAATGACCTTGACAAAGTTAGCCATCGATAATTCTCTCTTAATTAAGGCGAAAACCCTAAGGGAGTAGGTATTGACGCCAATGGTTTGATATGGAACTGGCACTGGATATAGGTTAGTGGCGAGAGAGATTTAGTTGCTGCCCTGATTTTGCGATAGGATCAAAATGGCGAAAATTTTAATTATTGATGATGACCGCCAGTTTCGCGTCATGCTTAAGCAAATGCTGGAGCGCAGTGGTTATCAGATCATTGAGGGGGAAAGCGCGGATGAGGGGTTAAAGAAATGCCAAGATCCGGACATTGGATTGCTTTTGTTGGATATGATTACCCCCGGTCGTGATGGTTTAGAAATATTAGATGATCTTCGCGCTTTAAGACCTGAGATGAAAATTATTGCTATGTCCGGCGGTGTCAAAGGCGATACCTCATGGTTGGAGCCGATTGCTATGAGCAAGGGTGTTTGCCGCTTTATGGCGAAACCATTTTCTAAAGCGGAGATTATGTCAGCGATCAATGAAGTTCTTGGTGCTTAAACGATGAAAGAAGAGCAGCGAACAAAAATAGAGGCGCTACGTAAAGATGAAAATCTTGAGTATCTAAATCGTCATCATGGATTTCCGCTCGCGGGATTACCGTTGTCGCCATCCAATGAACGCTGCGGTTTACTGAATCGGCTTAAACAAAAACTGGTAAAATATTTATTGGCTGATACTTTTAATGAATATTTTCGTGCGCAGCAGGATTATAACGCGCACTTGGTGCGTTTTCTCAATTCCCTAGCTAACACTTTTGATCAAAATTTTTGGCGTGATATTCGCGAGGAGCAGGAGGCATCCTGGCATGCGCTGGAGCGCAATATTGGTAAGCAAATTAGCGCAGCAATCAGTGGGGTTAATGAAGATTTAGGTAAGCTTAAGGCCGGATGCGCTGAGCAAGATGCGGCGGTGAGTCGTATTGATGGTGCGGTTAAGGGCTTGGAGAGTTATTTATATCAGGTATTGCGCTCTGATGTTAAATCGCCGACAGGGAAGGCTCTGGAAGCGGCGGCAGCCGATCCGGAGTATTTTCTTTTTGAAAACCGTTTTCGCGGTTCGGAAACGGAGATTCGCCGGCGGTTGGAATTTTATTTGCCCTATTTAAAGCAATGTCCGGGGGCGGTGCTGGATATCGGCTGCGGTCGCGGGGAGTTGTTGTCTTTATGTAAAGAAGCGGGAATAAAAGGCCTAGGCGTAGATACTGATGCCGTGATGATTGATATTGCCGAGACCAAAGGCTTGGAAGTTTTTTGCCGCACCGGCAATTCGTTTCTTCAAGAGCAGTCCTCAGCTAGCCTAGGGGGTGTAGTTGCTATTCAGGTTATCGAACATTTAGACCTACCGGTATTAAAGGAGTTGTTGGCGTTAGCCAAAGCAAAGATAAAACCCGGCGGTTTAGTTATTTTCGAAACAATTAATCCGATTTCCATTCTGGCCTTAACCCATAATTATTTTCGCGATCCTTCGCACCGCTCGCCTCTGCACCCGGATACAATGCGTTATCTAATGGAATTAAATGGTTTTGTTGATGTGCAGATAGCTTCGCTTTCGCCGTATCCGCAGGCGGCGCAGTTGTCCTTAATTGAAGAACAGCCATATTATTCACCACGCTTAACAGCACTGATAACGACGATAAATGAGAATATCTCTCGCCTAAATAACCTTATTTTTGGTTATCAGGATTATGCTTTGATTGCTCGGGTTGCAGGCAAAGAATAATGGAGGCGGAAAGGAAGAAAATCGCTTGGTTCTCCAGTGCTCAGCCGCGGACTAAAAGCTTTCACTTCACTTCTCATGTTCAGTCGCAGATGGTTGGGGCTTATGACATCGACTATATACTGAGTGATGATGACAAAGAGAAATTTTTTGCCGGCTTAACCCGCTACCAGTATTTTATTTATCAGGTAGAAGATGACCAGTCGGCGGCGTTCATTGATCCTTTTATTCATTCCTATCCGGGTATTGTGATTGTGCATGATCTGCGCTTTGTTGAGCGACAGAATAATTACGCTTATCTGCATCCGCTAACTTATGCGGCACGTGTGAAATGGGAAGGGGAATTGCGGAATTTAGGGTTAAATGAAGATTTAGGCCGGGGATTTATTAAAGAGCAGCTTAATCATTCTTTATTGAGAATTTTTACCAATGAGCGAAGTTATCGGGATTATCAGCGCCTTGCCGCTCGGGTCTTAAACAAAGAGAAGCAAGGGGATACTAAAGCTTTCTATCTGCCGCTGCCGGTGAAAGCCGAGCCACTCAGTCGCAACAACGATAAGCTAACGCTTGGACTTTGTGGCGGGGCGGCGGCTGAGTATCGGGCGCATAAAATTTTTGCGGCCCTACGAGATCTACCGGATTGGCGTGCACTATGGCTGGTGCCATTGAACGAAGAGAGAGAAGCACGTGCCTTACTCAAGGAGTATGAAGTTGAGGGCGTGGAGCTTGTCTTTGGTCAGAACAATACGTGGCCGGATTTGTTAGGCGGTGTGGATGTTGCTCTGCATTTACAGTATAGCGCGCTTCGCCAGCAGGAAATTCACATCCTGCAAAGTATGGCTAGCGGCTGCCCGGTGTTGGTTTCAAATTTTGGCTATGGTGAGTATTTGCCTGATAAGGTGGTTACCAAAGTAGACTGTGGTTACTCAGAAACCGAACAGCTGGTGGCTGCGCTGAAAAATTTTACCGATGATAATTATCGCCGCGCTGCTGCTCAGGTGGCTTTGGAGTATGTTCGAACAAATCACGACCCGGCAGCGACGGCAGAAGAGCTATTAATTGTGCTTAATGACTATTGTGAATTTTTTTCCCGCATCCACGAGCAGCTCAAAAGTTTTCTGATGCTTAGGCCGACGCAACTTTACAGATCAGCTAGTCCCATTTAAATGCCTGCCTTCACGTAGTATATTTCGTAGGGGCGACCGGCGGTCCTGAGTCTTATACGCAAGTCCATCAAATGCGTTACTTTAGAGCAGCACGCGTAAGCGCCCTCGGCGTAATAAAATGCCGCGTGCATGTGGGGCGCAGGCGACCCACTTTGTCCGCTTCGCTTCCAAAGATGGGTCGCGTTCCACAAGCGCCGGTGAAGTTATCTACCCCCGTGGCGGCACGGCCGAGAGTGTTGCAAAAATGTATCACCAAGCCACCCTTTTACAAGTTGTAATAAGACTCAGTTACGACTAGCCTGACACGCGCCATTCCCGTATAGTAAAGGCGGTAATTGCGTATTTTTTGAAACTATTGATACCCTTTTGGTTTGCTGAAATGATAAGTTCTAAAATAATTATATTCTTGCTGTTGGTAATCGTTATTGTGTTTTTTTTAAGAGGCGCTATGGCACAAAATACACCTAATGTTCCCGAAGGCTTGGTGCGCAAGCCATTCGTTGCCGATCAGTTTTATCCCGGCGATAAGACAGAGCTTAACAATATGATTAACGCTTATCTGACTAAGGCAAGTGTCCCTGCTATTAACGGCCCGCTTAAGGCGCTCGTGGTGCCGCATGCCGGTTATATTTATTCGGGAGAGATTGCTGCTTATGGATTTAAGTTGGTCGATGATAAAGTAAAAAAAGTTGTGATCTTGGGAGCGAATCATAATCCCCGCGCCGGTTATTTTAAATTTTCTTTACCGAATGAAGATTTCTATGAAACCCCAATAGGTAAGGTTAGAATTTCTCCAATAGTGAAAGAGTTACGGAGCAATAAGCTCTTCACTACCGATACGCAGGCTAACTTGAGTCACATCATCGAAGTAGAAATTCCGTTTTTGCAAAGTCGTCTCGGTGAATTTGAAATTACACCTATTGTTATTGGCGGCGCTAATGGCGAAGAATTAATGCAATTAGCCGACATTTTATCGGACTATCTCGATGAAGAAACGCTGCTAGTCGTGAGCTCTGATCTTTCGCATTATAATCCTTATGACCAGGCTATAGCTAAAGATAAGGCGACCATCGGCGCGGTGGAAAAACTTGATTTTGCTGTTGCTCAGTTTGGCGATGCTTGTGGTCTACCGGCGATATTGGTGCTCATGAAAATTGCGCAAGATAAAGGTTGGCAAGGCAAAATTCTTGATTATCGTAACTCCGGCGATACGGCCGGCGATAAGAGTAAAGTGGTGGGTTATAGCTCAATTGCCTTCTACGAAGGAAAATTTGCTGAGCTAACAGAATCCGATAAGCAGTATTTATTGAAGTTCGCGCGGGAGACTATTGAGACTTATGTCAAAACCAAGAAGAAACCGGAAGTCAATGAAGCTGAGTTATCTCGGGTCATGTTGACTAATCGAGCCTGCTTTGTGACTTTGAACAAACATGGTCAGCTAAGAGGCTGCATCGGGGACCTGCAGGCTTATCGGCCTTTATATGAAAGTGTTCTCAATAATGCTATTGCTGCGGCCAGCACTGATCCGCGTTTTAGTCCGGTGACCGAGGCTGAGCTTAAAGATATTGAAATAGAGATATCGGCGTTAACGGTGCCGAAATCATACAAAAACGAAGGGCCGGAAAAGTTTTTAGCTTTTCTTACTCCGGGCAAGCACGGTCTTATTTTATCCCAGCGTGGCCGGCGCGCGACATTTCTGCCGCAGGTATGGGAAAGCTTACCGCGTAAAGAGGATTTTTTGGCGCACCTTTGTATGAAAGCCGGTTTGGCCGCTGATTGTTGGAAACAATCGGATACACAATTTCAAATTTATGAAGTAGTTAGTTTTGAGGAAAAAAAGTAATCGGTTTTGATAGAGGCTTTGGTGATAGCATATAATAAGCATAAAAAATCAACTGCTAAGAACCTTTTTTCGTCGCGCTATTTTGCTTAGCTGGAAGTTCAGCCTATTCTCAGGAGAATATGTTGGCTACTCAGCAAGTAGTTGCACAACAAGAAGTTCAGGCAGCCTTTTACCAAGGCTTAAGTTATTATTATGGTTAAGGCGCATCGCAGGATTTTACTGAAGCCTTTAAATATTTTACTAGAGCAGCACGGTTGGGCAGTGCAGATGCCCAGTATTATATCGGGATAATGTATGCCAGCGGTCAGAGCGTGGAGCTGAGTTATAGTCAGGCGTTGCTTTGGTATTTACGAGCTGCCGACCAGAATAATTCTTCAGAGCAAAATAATCTGGGATCTCTTTATCAAAATGATCATGGTATATCGCAAGACTATGCTGAGGCTCAATATAATCTTGGGCTTTTATATTCTGCCGGCCTAGGAGTCGCGCCTAATGAAGAACAGGCCTATATTTAGTTATCTCGTTCCCTTCGGCTTGGTCATAAGAGGGCCGCAGATTTGCGTGACGAGGTAACTAAAAGCTTGACCCCGGAGCAGATTGCAAATGCTGAGGCGACTTTAGTAACTCTTCTCAAGGCTGAAAATCCTCAATGATTCACCACCTTATGCTTATTGAGGAAATCTTGCATTAAGAGGGAACATTCTAGTTGTTTATTTCTAAGCTCAGCCGAGCCTAGACTCGGTCTGGAAGTGACTAGATGATATTTGCTCCTCAGTGGAGTTTTATTGATCCCGCATTATTAAGGTTATGTTTAGGTAATGTTTTGCATAATCATAGCTTTTGATTGACGGCTAAGACTGCTAGCGGGTACCATCATTGTATGTAGCTGAACCCATTTTTAGAAGATTGGCGAACTCGTAGTCACTTTTCTTATGAAGTAAAGGTGTTCTGTTTACGGTGAGTATAGCGGGGAATAAAATGATTAAAAGATGTATTTTTTTATTTTTAATTGTTTTAGCGCTTGTCTTTGTATCGCAAAGTTTTGCAGCTGATAGTTATTTGTCCCCTGTCTTTGATTTAAGTGCGCAGGATTACGTTAAATAGAGATTTGTTGATGGTCCTGCTAGGCTTGCCGGCATTTTTACTATTCGTGGACACAATAATTGCGATTCGACTATCTCCGATAGTTTGACCGCTTGTGCCTCTAAGGAAGCTACTTATACCCAGGGAGAGCAATGTCTGGTTAAAATAAGGCGTAAAATTTTAGAAAGCGACGGTTTTGATTGTGTTCGCGGAGTAAGTTATTATGTCGGAACCTCAAAACGAACCAGTTGTTTTTTGTCAGGCGCAGATAGAGATCTGCAGAAAATATCCTGTCCACCGACAACTGAAGCGCAAACCGGCCTTCCTGATGATTGGCGTAAGCAAGTAGCTACCGTTTATCTAAAAGAAAGCAGTTTAAAATCTATTAATGGAAGAGTTAAGTTTGCAGCCGTCGTTCGTGTTTTAACAAATAAAGGCTTTAGGCTACTTGTGCCGGCCTCAGCAAACGCTCTTTGTTTATCTGTGTGTCAAGAAAATGGACGCGGTTTTTGTGAGGAACTTGATCCTCAGGAGATAGCTGTTTATGCTCGCAGTGGTGAGATTGCTCGGCTAATATATGACAGCCGTGGCAGGGCTTATTACCGCATTGCGCAGAATAGTTTTATTGATATACGGGTGAGCAGCGATTACGTCGGTCTCGCTCCTGGTGTCTATCGCGGATATATTAAAGCCATCAATGCAGTGCAGGCGTTTTTAGAACAAGATCGCAAAGTCCTCTACCGTGAAGTTTGCGACGATGGGCAGCTCAATGGGCAAAGTGGTAAATGCAATAGTCAATGCACCGGTCTTGTGCCTGCTGTTGGGTCGGTCTTTATATCTTTCAAAAAATGGTAACAATGCTGATGGTCGGAGTTGGGCGACAGCTTGGAATGAGTTAAATCAAATAAATTGGCTACGATTATTCCGAGGAGCACAATTTTTATTGATGGTGGTGCGACAAGTATGACTTATACGACAACGCTGACTGTTAAAAAAGGCGGGACCAGTGATACGCAAAGAATAATTATTCAGCGCTCCGAAGAAAGCGGGCATAATGGAATTGTTAATGCCAGCTATGTTTACATAGATTATCCTTATGTGACTTTGGATGGCCGTGATAGGAATAGATTCATTATTAAAGCAACTGGCGGATATATTGTTCGTATTCCTCCGAACGGAAATTATGTGCAAATAAAAAACATCTCTCTTCTGAACACCTTTTCTACAAGCTGGGGGACGCCTCTCTATGGAGATTCTCAGCATCTTACCCTGAAGGCATTTTAATTAACGATACTAATAACGAAGATCAGATCAAATTTAATGGCACTAACGGCACGTAAAATGTTTTTGGCAGTAATCAGATTCATGTTTTTATGAAAGGCGCGCAATATAGTTTATGGAGAATAGAAAACGGCATTGTTACCGGGAACTGGGAAAACGGAGCAGGAAATATTCAGTTGCAAACAGGACAAGCGTTATTTGTCGATAAAGCAAACAAAGATTATCGTATGCTGGCGATATCTCCAGCAGTGAATGCCGGTGTGAACGTCGGTTATGCAACAGATATTTTGGGCAATCCCATTAAGGACGCACCGGATATTGGTGCTTATGAGCTTCAATGAAACTTATGACCACTGCAGCAAAAATCAAACGGCTTAGTGTTATCTTTGCTGCAGCCTAATGTCATAAGGCTGGGGCCTATTTGACTTTTAATAACTCGACGTCAAAAATTAAATTAGCATTTGGTGGGATAGCTCCGCCAGCACCTCTAGCGCCATAACCTAGGTCGGACGGAATATATAGAGTGCGCTTACCGCCTTCCTTCATTCCGGCAAAGCCTTGATCCCAACCTTGAATTACATAGCCGGCGCCTAATGGAAATTCAAACGATTCGCCACGATCAACCGAGCTGTCAAATTTTTTGCCTTTGACTCCGTCGTTATTCAACCAGCCTGTATAATGGACTGATATTTTTTTGCCTTTAACAGCTTCGGCGCCAGTGCCGACAACTGTATCTTCATATTTAAGCCCTGTGGGGGTAGTGACCATTTCAGCCATAGCGGGTGTAGCTACCATAACTGCTCCTAGTATTAATTTGATTAATTTATTCATACGTTCTCCGAAAATAGTTTTAATGCTAAAGTGCTTTCGCACTCTATCCTAAACTGCCTGTCGGCTTATATGACAAATTGCCGGTTAAGGAAAGCAGGGGAGTTTATCGCAGTAGTCAGCCAAAAGGGCGAACGGTTTCGTTTAAAGATAAGGCCAAAGGAGAGGGATAGAAACCACTGTCATGCAAACCCTTTGGCCCATGCTTGTCATACGATCCCATAAACCAAGCGTCGAACTTCACGCATGAATTGGCAGCTCTGTTCTTTTAGCGCTTCGGCGACTGAATCGTTGAAGTGTAAAACTTCCATTTCCTCAGTGTAGACAGCAATTCTGAGACCTTTGAGGCTGTGAGCAAAATGTTCGATAAAAACCAGAGCCCCCTCAAAGGTAGAAATCATCAAAATAATGCCGCCGCCGCAGCGCCTAGTTACGCAAACCATAGCATAGCTAACGTTATGTTCGCTGCTGCTACATTGTGAAGCCGTTTCTTCTTCCAGCGCCTTACTTATATCTTGCATGAATGTATCGTTGTCCATCAAGGCTGAATTCGTGCCCGGCTCGTGGATATCCGGGGATAAACTAGAAAATGAAAAGGTATCAAAGACATTGAAGTCTTTGAACTCTTCACTTTCATCCTCGGTGAAAAGCTTGCGAATAAAGGCTCGCAGTTGTGCGTCCTCGGGGCATGTCTCTATTCTGTCTAACACCAGCTGGGTTAGGCCAATCAACACAGGCATGATAATCCTCCCGGCACTTTAGGTGAGGACTGAACTCAGTCCTTAAAAACCCTTTTCTCTCCTTTCTGCTCTTTAAATTTTTTGCGGCAATAAAGCTTATAGAAATTTAAGCCTTATTTGATTTTGCCTTAGTACAAATGTAAAAGAACGCCTCTGTCTTAAGACTTATCATACCCTTTAGCAAAAGTCACCTCGGTTAACATGAGAATTTTTGTCGAAAGGGGATAATAAGAGCGCGTTAGCGCGACCAAACAAAAATATACCATTACCTTAGGATAAAGGTAGAAAGCATTTATGCTTTTCAGCTTAAAAGTTAATTTATTTTTTGGTAATGGTATAACCAAAAAAACTTTTGAGAACCGCTATATAGGGAGAATGCAGATGGCAAATTCAAGTTCAGAGAAAACAATAGTGACTATTGATGGTCCTTGCGCGTCGGGGAAATCAACGGCAGCAAAAAACTTGGCTAAGGCACTTGGATTTATACATGTTAATTCCGGAGCAATATACCGTAAAATAGGCATGGAGGCGGCAGCACAAGGGATAGCCATTGTGCCTGAAAACGGCCAGACCATAGCTGATATGGCTAAAACCCTAAATTTTCGCTTCGAATTGCAAAATAATCAGTGTCTATTGGTTGCCAATGATACGCCGGTTGGAGTAGAGATTGCCACCGAAGAAGTGGGAAATTTGGCTAGTAAAGTCAGTTCCTTGCCTGAAGTTAGGACAGTATCTACGGCTGTTCAGCGAGAAGCTGCTCAGCGCTACTCGGTTGTGCTTGAGGGGCGGGATGCAGGAACTGTTGTTTTTCCTAATGCACCTTATAAATTTTTTCTCGATGCCTCTGTCGAAGAGCGGACAAAGAGAAGACTTTTAGAATTAGAAAAAATCGGCAGAACGGAAAATCTTAATTTTGATGCTGTGCGTGAGGAGTTAGCCGAGCGCGATCATCGCGATAGCTCGCGTGAACATGCCCCGACACGGCAGGCTCAAGACGCGATTTTAGTAGACACAACAAATCTCTCAGCGGTGGAAGTGGTGGAGCGGATGATTAATTATGTTAGGAGCAATCAGAATTAGCTGAGTGCTCTGAATTACGAACCTTTAGCCCTTGCGGCGGCAAAAGCCAAAGTAAGGTTAGATAAGAATAGGAATATTATTAACCAATGAGTCAATTAGAAACAACAAACATAGATGATAGTTTAGCACGGGAATTTGAAGCTCTTCTTAGTCAGGGAATTGATCCCACAAAGCACGGAGAGCTAATCAAGGGAACTGTGACAGCAATAATTCGCGAACAAGTTGTCGTGGATATCGGTTATAAATCAGAAGGCCATATCCCAATCAATCAGTTTAAAGATTATAATGGCAAAATAAATGTAAATGTCGGTGATACAGTCGAAGTTTTAATGCTTTCTTCGGACAATGAAGATGGCGATATCATTTTATCTCATGACCGCGCGCAGCAGCTTAAAACTTGGACTAAGCTCGAAGAGCTGTTCAATAACAACGAAACAGTTATGGGCCGCGTGGTGCAGAAAGTTAAGGGTGGATTGCAAGTTGATGTTGGCGTTCCGGCTTTCTTACCGGGCTCGCAAATCGACATTCGTCCACAGCGCAACTTAGATAAGTTTGTCAGCCAGGAATTAGAATTTAAGATTCTAAAATACAACAAGGAAAGAGGAAACATCGTTCTTTCTCGCCGCTCTGTTCTCGAAGAAGAGCGTTCGGCGTTAAAGCGCGACACCATTGATAAACTCGCCGAAGGCGTAGTCATGGAAGGCGTAGTGAAGAATGTCACTCACTACGGTGCGTTCATCGACCTTGGCGGTATCGATGGCTTGTTACACATCACTGACATGTCATGGGGGCGCGTTAATCACCCCAGCGAGCTACTAAGCGTTGGTCAAACAGTGCCTGTAGTAGTGCTCAAGTATGACGAGGGCCATGAGCGTGTAAGCTTAGGTATGAAGCAGCTCCACGAGAATCCTTGGGAGAAAGTCGAGGCGCAGTTCAAGCCGGGGTCAGTTGTTAAGGGCGGCATTGTCAGCGTTACTGACTACGGCGCTTTTGTTAAACTCGAAGAAGGCATTGAAGGCTTGATCCACGTTTCAGAAATGAGCTGGAGCAAGAAAGTTAAGCATCCTTCCAAAGTTGTTAATATCGGCGATGTTGTTGAAGCTGTGGTTTTGGAAGTTAGCGCAGAGAACCAACGCATTAGCTTAGGTCTCAAGCAGCTGACACCTAATCCATGGGAAGAGTTGGCTAAAGAGCTTCCAGTGGGCACTAAGCTTACCGGAACAGTTCGCTCGATCACTGACTTTGGTATCTTTGTTAATGTTAAAAACGATATTGACGGGTTGGTGCATGTTTCTGATTTCTCTTGGACCAAGCGCATTAAAGATCCAAAAGAAATTCAGGACCTTTATAAGAAGGGCGACCAAGTTGAGGTTGTCGTTCTGGAAATCGATCCAGCCAATGAGCGCTTAAGCCTAGGCATTAAGCAGCTTGAGTCGGATATTTGGGAGACAGTTCCACACCGCTATCCAAATGGCGTGCGTGTTAAGGGAACAATCACCAATATTACCGACTTTGGTGTGTTCATTGAGTTAGAAGAAGGCGTGGAAGGCCTAATCCACGTTTCTCAGCTGAACTTGAACAAGGGCGATAATCTCGCTGAGAAGTTCAAAGTTGGCGATAGTCTGGAAGCCGAAGTTACTTCAGTTGATCGCGCCGAAAGACGCATCAGCTTGAGCATGAAGTCTCCCAAGCGTAAACAAAAAGACGAATACGCTCAGTATCTCGAAGACGATACCGGCGGTGCAGTTACTTTTGGCGACTTGTTACAACAACAGTTGCAAAAGAAAGACTAATTCGCTTTTGCGCCTTTTGTCGGGGATGGGGGATTTTCCCAGTCTCCGACAAATTTTCGCTAATAACGGTAGTATGAGTTTTAAGCCAGTATGGAAACTTCCCGCCCAGCAAAACTCCCCTTCAGTGATTTTTTTGATGAAAATGCTCCTGCTTCTAAACTAAACGAAAATTCAGAATCTATAAAAATAGATCTCGGCGAAAAGATTATTCCGCTAAAAGAAGCCGCTACGGCCAAAGAAGAAGAGCCAGCGGCAGCGATGACGCGCCAGCAATTAGCGCCGATGATGCGCAGCTACTTGGAAATGAAAAAGCGCTACCCCGAGCATGTGCTGCTCTATCAGGTAGGGGATTTCTACGAAGTGTTTTTTGAAGATGCGCAGCTGGTCTCAGCGACGTTGAGCATCCGCCTGACTTCGCGAGACCGTGATCAGGAAAACGCTGTGCCGATGTGCGGTGTGCCCATTCATGCGCTGGATAATTATTTACCTAAGCTGGTGCAAAACGGTATTTCTTGTGTCGTGGTTAATCAAGTCGATGAAGCCAATGTCGGTAAGGGCACGGTTAAGCGTGAGATATCGCGCATTGTCACTCCCGGCGTGCGCTATGAAGGCGATGGCTTGGATGAGAAGTCTTTTAACTTTCTGGGCGCCATTCTTTGTAGCGCGCGCCAGTCGGGGTCCTTTGTCTATTTTGACGTTTCTACCGGCCAGCTGCGCATTGAGGAATTTGAGCGCGCCGAAGACGGCGCTGAGTCAATCGGACGCGTGCGCCCGTCGGAGTTGTTGATTCCTAATGTTATCAATGGCGTTAAAGTAGAACGCTCTTTGAGCTGGCTAAAAAGCGTCAAAGAATCAGCTCGCCAGAGCAGCTGTCACTTTGTGACTAAGCCTTTTGAAAAGGTGGAAAAAGAGTTTCTAAGAGAGCGCCTAAGCCGCTTGTTAAATGCTAAGACAGTAGTGGTCGGGGCGCACAAAGACTGGCTTTCAGCGCTTACTGTCGAGAGCTTAACTTGTCTGGATGTAATTTTAAGCTATGTAGAAGAGGTCTCTTTTGGCCGCCTGCCTTTTATCGCGCGCATTCAAATCGACGAGAAAAATACCCAGGCCGTAGTCGATCAGGCTACTTGCAGGAACTTGGAGTTATTTACTTCGGGCCTAAACAGCGTGCGCCAGAATTCGTTAGTCGAGCGCATAGATTTTACCATTACCCCCATGGGGGCGCGCTTGCTTCGCGATTGGTTATTAAATCCCAGTAGAGAGTTAGGCGAAATTAATAAGCGCCAGCTTATGGTAAAAGAGTTCACCGAGAGGAGCGAAGATAGAGTTACGTTGCGCCGATGTTTCCTTCAGGTGCGTGACTTAGACCGCATTGTGTCGCGTATCGTCTCCGGCCGTGGTGTGCCGCGAGATTTGGGAAACCTCAGAGACTCTGTCCAGGTGCTTCCTCAGGTTAAAGCGAGTTTGCTAAACTGCGCGTCTGAGCTAGGGCAAGAAATTGCCCAAGAGTTTGACGATTTGGCTGATATCTATCAGCGCTTAATGCAGAGCTTAGTAGATGAGCCGCCGTTTAAGATAAACGAAGGCGGTATCTTCCGTAGCGGCTATCATCAGGAGTTAGATTGTCTGCATGAAACAAGCTCCAACGGTAAAAACTATTTAGCTAATTTTGAGGAAGAAGAAAGGCGGCGCACCGGGATTAGCGGGCTAAAGGTCAAATACAACAATGTCTTTGGTTATTTTATCGAGATATCCAAAGCGCATATTGCCAAGGCGCCGAGCAATTACGAGAGGCGCCAGACTTTGGTTAATGCCGAGCGCTTTGTCACTCCTGAGCTAAAGTCCTTTGAGCAGGCCGTGTTGTCGGCTAGGGCCAAGCAGATTGAACTGGAAAGGCAGCTTTTTAATGAACTGCGCGACGAGATAGCGGCGCAGGCCGGGCGTATTCAGCAGCTAGCCTCGCACTTGGCGGTGATAGATTTACTGCTTAGCTTTTCTCATTTAGCGATTGAGCGAAATTATGTTCAGCCGGAAATGACAGCTGAGCCGATTATGGAAGTGCTTGGCGGCCGTCATCCGGTGGTCGAGGAAGTAATTGGGCGGCATCATTTTATCGGCAATGATGTCTATTTGGATTCCGGGGATAATTTGTTCGCCATTTTGACCGGCCCTAATATGGGAGGTAAGTCTACTTATCTACGTCAGGTGGGGTTGATTCAGCTCTTAGCGCAAGTTGGCTCTTTTGTGCCGGCAAAAAAAGCGCGCTTAGGGGTAGTTGATAGAATTTTTACGCGCATTGGTTCCAGTGATGATATTAGCCGTGGCGACTCTACTTTTATGGTTGAGATGCGCGAAGCGGCCACTATTGTCAGAAAAGCAACCAATCGCTCCTTGGTGCTGATTGATGAAATCGGTCGCGGCACAGCCACCACTGACGGGCTAGCCATAGCCACGGCCATTGCTGAATGGCTGAGCGACAAAATCGGCGCGCGCACTTTGTTTGCGACGCACTTTCATGAGCTTACGGGCTTAGCCGGACAGAAAAAGGGTATGTTTTGTTTGGCCGTGGGGATAATTGAACAGGGCTCAGAGATTATTTTTACTCATCGTATAGAGCAAGGCGCGGCGGACAGAAGTTATGGTATTGAGGTTGCTCGCTTAGCCGGCCTACCGGAAGGGCTCTTAAAAAGAGCGCAGATATTTCTTGCCGGGAGTACGAATAGCGGTAGCCCAATTTTGTCACAAAGTATAGAAGTTGCTCCGGAGTTCGATATGCCTGATTATTCCGAACTGGCGCGCCGTGTTTTGGCTTTGGATACTGACCAATTAAAACCCTTAGAAGCGTTGTTGGAGCTAAACAAGCTTAAGGAAATGCTCAATGACTAAGATAAAATACCTGCTACTCGCCCTAGTTTTTAGCTCAATATTTAACTCTTCTTTGCTGGCGCAAAGCTCTTCTGTGCAAACTGTGCTTATCGATGTCGCTCATGGCGGCGAAGATCAAGGCCGCTTGGGTGTGCTGGAGGCTAAAGAAAGCGAAGTGCTTTTGGCTATAAGCGATGAGCTAAGAGAAGTGGCTAAAGATAGAGAGGGGATTAAGTTAATCTTTCTCCGCGCAGAAGATAAGTTGCTTAGCCTTGCCGAGCGGGAGAAAATAATCTCTGCCCAGCCGCTGGCGCTGTTAGTTTCTATTCATCTGGGTGTTAGTAGTTTTCACACAGAAAGCGGGATTAGTGTTTATTATTGTGCTCCAACCAGTGTTGCTGATGATTTGGTGTTTATTGCTGAGGAAGAGAAGTTTTTCACCAATGCCCCGCTTGATTGCCAGGGGGAGGAAGTTCGCGATAAGCTCTTTGCTCAGCAGTTAGAAGGCGAATTAACTAAAAACTTGAAGCTTTATTATGACGGTGTGCAAAGCTCAGGAGTAAAAAAGGCGCCTTGGGCAATTTTAAAAACCACCAAGCAGCCGGCAGCTGTCGTGCTCTTATCAAGCCTTGACCATCCTGTTGAGGGGCGGCGCTTAATGGATAGACGCTATCGCCGCGTCTTAGCTACAAGTTTGTATCAAAGCATAGAGAAGTATTTACAAAAATGAACTGGCCGGCAGATAAAACAGAGTTTTTTAAAGAGTTGGGACAGCTTGCCCACGAGCATGGGGTAAATCTCTACCTTGTTGGTGGTGCGGTTAGGGATTTGTTCTTAAAGCGCGAAACGCTGGATATTGATTTAATGGTCGAAGGCGATGCGGTGAAGTTTGTTGAGCGGCTGATGGCGCGCTGGGCTAAATTATTTGCCTATATCGGCGAGCCCAAAACACCGACGATTTTTGCTAAGTTTGGCACAGTGAAGGTCGACTTTCATGGCATTGATGTTAATTGGCTTTGGAATTTAGATTTTTGCTCGGCGCGGCAAGAGAAATACGCCACTCCGGGTGCTCAGCCGACAGTGTCAGCGGGCACGCTGGCTAATGATATGGCAAGGCGAGACTTTTCGATAAATGCTTTGGCTATTTCTTTACAGCCGGATACTTTTGGTAGCATAATTGATTATTTTAACGGCATGGATCATCTGCGAAAGAAAGTGATTCATATTCTGCATGAGCGAAGCTTTTTTGACGACCCAGCGCGAATTTTGCGAGCCTATCGCTACGCGACGCGTTTAGAGTTTTTCTTTTCCCCAGAGACACAAGAGCAGCTAAATGTGGCCATAGAAAATAACGCTTTAGCGAATTTGCCGCGTTTTCGCTTATTTGATGAATGGCGCAAGCTGTTATCGGAAGACTGCGCGCAGCAGATAATTGAGCGGCTGCAGGAAGCTAAGGTATTGGAACAAATCTCGCCGCTCTTTTCATATGAGAGCAGCCGATTTTCACAAGTTGCCGGCGGTGTTTGGCAGCAGAAGTTAGCCTGTCTTTATGAGCAAAGAGGGATTGCGGAGATTGAAACTGAGCTTAGCTCTTTTGGGCTTAAGGGTAAGCCGCTAGAGGCTATCATCGCCTACCTACGTTAGGATAAATATGCATTTTGAATTCCAATACTTACTTGCTGATTTATTGAGTTGCTTTTCGAGCGAAAATCCAGACTTGCTACCGCCTGAATATTTATCTGAGCTGCTGGTTAAAGTTGAAGATGCGCCGGCGCATATTCAAGCCGATTTGATGTGTGATGTGTGTTTTAGCTGGACCAAAATGCTTTTGGAGCGCCAACAGTTTAGCGTGCTTCCCACTATGCTGGCAGAAAAGCTACTGCGCGTGCTGGTTCGCGAAAGCATTTACGCAAAGGGCGATTTTAAAGTTTGGCTCGCTTCGCAAGGGTTTTTAAATGCCACTTTTAATCAAAGTTTAGTCGTGGCCTTGCTAAATGAAGCACGTAGCAGTGATAGCACACTGTTTTTTACTCGCCATGCTTTAAAAGGAGCTATGGCGCTGCCTACTCGTGCTGAGGCGCTAGCTCAGAGGAAAAGCGCTTATGAGAAAATTGAATATACTAACGAGCGTTATATCACTTCGCATAATGAAAACGTGCGCGCCTTGATGAAGGCTTTACCTCAGGGCTTGGAAGCCCAGCATAAGATTATGCTTTTAGCTACTATGACCAATGTGGAATTGGATTACGAAGTGTTTTTAAAAGGCATTGGCGGATCGGAAAATGTTCCCTGGCTAATTAGTAAATTTGCCGTCGATGGACCGCAGTTTTTACATCAGCTGGAAGAGCTATTTGGTCTACCGGCGACTTTAAGCGAGGATGCGCAGATTGTTCAGATGTTTATGCCCCTAGTCAGGCTGATTTTAAGTTTTCGCCAAACGCTAACTCAGGGCGAAAAGCTCAGACGACCGGAAATGCTAGTAGCGCATTTAATTGCCATGATTAAAGCTTTTTTCGTCATTTATAATCATCCTCAAGTTCGAGCATTCGATACACGTAATTTTAACTATCAATTCTTGTATTTTCTCATATCGCTTAGCGTAGCGTTAGTGCGGGATTCTTTATATGTTATGAACTTTTCTACTTTAGGTAAATTTAATTAACAGAGTATGGAACAATTAAACATGTTCGCAGAAATGGAGGAGAGGGGTCAAGAGAGGATTGCTGTATTTGCCGGGCATGAAGTTAAAGTGGTAACTAAAGAGTTCTGGACGGCAAAGCAAAGGCAAACCTCATCACTACATGAAGTCTCATACCGCGCTTGTTTTAAACCTCAATTGCCGCGTTACTTTATTCAGCAATATAGCTCCCCGGGTGATATAGTTTACGATCCCTTTTCCGGTCGTGGTACTACAGCAATAGAAGCGGCCCTTTTAGGTCGCGTGCCTTATGCTAATGACATTAACCCGCTATCGAGCTTATTTTCTCGGCCGCGAATTTCCCCGCCACAGCTAAGGGCCATAGCAAAGCGCCTTGGACAGATAGAATATGATTACAGCAAGCAGCCGGATATCGATTTAAGTATGTTCTATGAAAAGAAGACGGCTGCGGAGATAGCTAGCTTGCGTGAGTATTTGCTGCGTAGCGACAAGGATGAGGTGGATGATTGGATAAAAATGGTGGCCACCAATAGATTAACCGGCCACTCTAAGGGTTTCTTTTCTGTTTATAGTTTACCGCCTAATCAAGCGGCTTCGCAAAAGCGGCAAATTAAAATCAATGAAAAGCTCAAGCAGGCGCCCGAGTATAGAGATACAAAAGCCATTATCTTAAAAAAGTCCAAACAGCTTTTAGGGAAACTTACTCTTGGCGAACAAGAAAACCTGCAAGCTGTCGCTAAGCAGGCGAAGTTTCTTAACTCTTTTAGCCATGAGACAGCGCAGATTTCTGATGCCAGCGTGCAGTTGATTGTTACCTCGCCGCCATTTTTGAATGTTGTGCAATATGCCTTGGATAATTGGCTGCGCTGTTGGTTTAACGGCATTGATGCGCAAGCAGTAGCTAAAAATATCACCAGCTTTTCTAAGCTTGAGCGATGGGTGCATGCGATGAGCAGCGTATTTAAAGAGCTTGAGCGCGTGCTTAAGCCCTGTGGCTATATTGCCTTTGAAGTAGGGGAAGTTAAAAAAGGCACCATCATGCTTGATGAGCATATTTTACCGATTGGCTTACAGCTAGGCCTTAGCTGCGAGAAAATTCTTATCAATTCCCAAACATTCACCAAAACCTCCAATATCTGGGGGGTGGGCAATAACGCCAAAGGGACAAACACCAATCGGATAGTGCTATTTAAAAAACGGTAATTATGGAAGGGTAAGCAGCCGTGCCCTGTATTCAGAAAATTACCCACACAATAGTATTAAAGAGGCAAGATAATTTAAATCTTAGACATATCCCGTAAGCGTTTTTGATTTTTAGTCGAATATGAGGAATACGAGTGGCGAGGAGCGTAAGTATAGTAATCTACTCGCGCACCGCAGTCGCGAAGTCTGACGAAACAGTCGGCCAAAATCAAAAATGCTTAAAAAAGAAGAGGCTTCATGCTGGAGGTCATAGGGTAAGGTCAAATAGCTGGTGAAGCCCCTTCCAAAGAAATCAAATGCTCGATGACATAGCGCTAGCAACTAGCCACTACTAAGCCAATACCCATATCGGACTTATTTATTTACCCCCTACCCCAAAGTAGCGCCTTGGGTAAGGCTGGGCCCGGGACCCCTGTGGATAAGTGCTAAGATACATTTGTTTTTATTTATCGATGCCGCATGTTGGTGGGATAGCCTCTTTAAGCTAAATAAATCTTTTGTATTTTTAGAACTTTAAGCTGCAAGAAGCGAAATTTCTGTAAAAGGTACAGATCGCTTCTTGGTTTTATTTTTTTTGCCTAACTACCATGACCCTGCATGACCTAGTCCGACATGACCTGCTCCATGCTTTCTCCGGTATGCCGAGGAGAGGCTAAGGAGGAAGATTTGAGCAAAGTATGATTTTAGACTGTGTCAGGGGCGTGACCACTAATGCAAATAATTCCATTTTTGCTTAAACTCTTTTGTTGCGGGATTTGCATAATTGCTTTACAAAAATCAGCATTATCCAAGAGAAATTTCTGATGTGAGAGAGGGCGTGGTTGTTGCTGTAGCGGGAGCATAAATGAAAAGCAATTTAAAAAGACAATTTGATTTTGAAAGTATCGATAATATCCAGTTCGATACAAGGTTACCGCCGCTGGTGGAAGAAAAGAGTTCTGCCAGTCTCAACTTAAAACAATTAGCTTTTCTTTGGTCTGTGATTTGCGCGATGATATTTTCCGTTTTTGTTTTGGGATTATTTATTGGGCGTGAGCAGGGAATTAAAGCAGCGCTTAATGAACAAGGCAGAGAGGCTATTCGTTTACCTATTTCCAGAGCAATTATGCCGGTTGATAATGCCCTGGGTTACGATAATGTGAAAGCGGTAAAAAGCTTGGAAACAGCCGGCAATTTACCATTAGCTCCGGCCAATAGTGCTCAGCCTAGTAGCCCGTATGATTTTTCAGCTGCTGCAGTTACTCAGCCCTCCGTGTCGGTTGTCTCTCCGCTAAAGGCAAATCCTACTGCTAGTCCTTCTGTCTCGACTTTTCCTTCCGGTAAAGTTTTTATCCAAGTTGCCACTGCTGATAACATGGAAGCCGCGACTAAAATTGTAGAAAAGGCAAAAAGCGCCGGTTATCCGACAAAGGTGCAAGAAACAGAAATCGGTAACAAATCTTATTTTCGTGTTCTTAGAGGACCATTTGAAAATCGCACATTAGCAGATGCTGAAGTGGGCAAAATAGAAGCCCTTGGTCTTTCCTCTGCTAAACCTTTTATCAGAACTATAGATTGATTGTCTGGTTTTTACCTGCAACGTGCGGGTGCTCCACAAGCGTTTGTGAAATTATTTACTGCCAAGTCGGAAGCGCCTTCAGCGCACAAAACACTGCGTGTACCTTGGAACGCGGGGAATACCAGCAGAGGTATGCGGCTATGCCGCCAAATGCTGCGTGCCTGTGAAGGGTAAGCGACCCTGTTGTTCGCTGGCGCCCACAACATGTGTCCGCGCTCCATAGGCGCCGCAAATATTTTGTGCGCCGGTAGTGGCGCGGACGCGTGTTGCTCTAAAGTAACGCTTTTGGAAGATATCCATTTTGGTACATAAGTTTCTAATAATATTAAATTTATAGCGCCGATTGGCGTTTCATACTAAACTATGCGGCATATTTTATTAGCCCCTAAGGATAATTGTTTATAATCGTTATGAAAATGCCGATAAATGTAGGGTTAGTTTAATCTTTGATTATGCTTTGAATAAGCAAGAGAAAAGTCTTTGTTTAGATAGATTTTTTTATTAGATTTGATCAAATTACTACGAGCTGAACTTAAAAGAGGCTGCTGAAGTTGCGTTACTCTATTGAACATACTGTTTTGACTGATGTGGGTCAGCGTCGCAATGAGAATCAAGATGCTCATGCTTATGCCACTAATGGTAAGTATGAATTGTTTATTGTTGCAGATGGTATGGGTGGAGCTAGAGGTGGAGCTACTGCTTCCACGATGGCTACCAACATTTTATCCCGTCAAGCATTTACGCCCGGTGGAGAGATAACGCCGGAATCTTTGCGTCGAGCAATGGAGCTGGCTAATCATGTGGTCTACTCATACGGCACGCGAGAAGATGACCTTTCCGGCATGGGAACAACTTTGGTCGCCTTGGCTACTGATGGCGTTAACTTACAAATTGCCTTTGTGGGCGACTCGCGAATTTATTTGATTCGCAAAAAATGTATTTTCCAATTATCAAAAGACCATACTTTAATTCAAGAGCTGATCGAAAGCGGGGCTTTAAACGAAGAAGAAGGGCAGAATCATCCGATATCTCATATGTTAACTCGCTCACTGGGGCCGACAGATACAGTGAATGGCGAAATCGTTTCTTTTGCCGATTCTATTGAGCCCGAAGATATTTTTATTCTTTGCAGCGATGGGCTTTACAATATGCTTAGCGATGTTGAGATTTCCGAAATCGCTATGGATAATGATGTTGCTACGGCTGCGCAAAAGTTGGTAGCGGAAGCCAATAAACGCGGCGGCGTTGATAATATCACGGTCCGGCTAATTAAAGTTTTACCAAAAGAGACAGAAGATGCTCAGGTTACCCCGCTGAAGATCGAAGTTTCCCGCACTAGCGAAGATATTAAGTCCATTATTGATTTTGATAATCTTCAGCAGAAGATGCTCGATTTTAAGCAACTATCAGCAGAGGACGAAACCTCTTCTATTAAAACCCTTTCACGTTTGCCCTTCAGTGAAATGGCCGAACTGCCGGTTGAAAAATCGAAAATCGAGCCAGCTCAACGGATCCTAACTGAGGAAGAGCCAAATAAGCCAATTTCGGAAGCTGTCGAACCAGAGCCGGCGGTGATAAAGGAATCCCAGCCTAGCGTGGAAAAAAAGGCCGATATTTTTGCTGTGCCCCTGGCAGCGAGTAAACCATTATCTAAGCCAAAAATTCAAAATCAGCAGTTGTTTTATGTCGCAGTTACTTGTTTTTGTATTCTTGGCGGCTTTTTGTTGGCCTACGTGATGTATTTGCAAGAAAGCGCGCAGACAGAGATCGTCGAAACTCCACTAACGGAAGAATCTTCCAGTGTGAGTTCGTCCCAAATAGCTATGCTTGATGAAAAGAGCTTGCCGATGGGGTCCGAATCGCTTGTTGAATCAAGCTCCGGCGAAGAAGAAACTTTGGCGGCTCTGTCGTCTTCTTCGGAATCGGCTATCATCCTGCAAACGTCATCTTCAATTTCTATCCCCACGGAAGAAAAGCAAAGCATCAGTGAAGCTCTAAGTGTCAGCGAAAGCTCAAGTGTCAGCTCTGCTACTTCTGAAATAATTGAGGAAGATATGTTTGTGCCGTTGCCGCATGAGTATTCTTCTTCTGTCTCCTCAGTTTCGGAGCAAGAGGTAACATTACTTACAACTGCCGATTTAGAAAATTTTGGCATCCCTGCTTCTTCACTTGATCGAATAATTGAAACTGTAACTTGGGCGACGCAGACGGATATGCCCGAGGATGATAGTTTTATAGCTTCCATTGAAAAACGGCTATATTCAGCCAAGCCGATTAATTTTAAAAAAATGCAGCCGATTTATTGGAGTGAAGAACAGCGAAATTTAGATGCTCTTTTAGCGGCCCGTGAATCAGATGTTGGTCCTCAAAGTTCTGCTTCTCAGTTGTCTTTCTCTTCTGATCAAGTATCTGAGCATCAGTTGCCTACCATATTAACAAAGGAAGAAAAGCTAGCGTTGGTTAGAGAGCGAAACGAATTGCGAGAAAAGATTTTAGATATCGATGCCAAACTTAGAGCTTTTAGCTTTGCTGATAATGATGCCGTTGAAAAAGTAAAACAGGAGCTAATTTTAAAACTAACCGATATTGAGCTGGCCTATGAAGCGATTTCTAGTAAGCGTCGCGAAATTGAAAAGAACCTTTCCGATTGGCGGAATAATATTCAAGATTTAAAAGAAAAGGGTGTTGATAACGTTAAATTTATCGACCAGTTAGTTAAGAACGATGAGCAGCTATCAGTGGCTTATAAGAGTTACAAAAAAAGCGTCGTTGTTTACCAGCAATCAGTCAGTAATTGGCGAGCTAATCAGGCAAATAATAAATGGAATGCCAAGATGGTGCAGTCCGGTCAGAAATTGAGGCTATCTCACCAGCTGCTGCAAAAGGAAACAGAACGGGTTACTGCCGAGTTGATAGCGCAGGACATCAATAAGTTAATTGAGCTGCATTTGATTGAGCAAGACCTAATTACAGTCCAAGAGCGGTTAAATCGACACATTGGTTTTATTTTAGGCTATACGCCAATCGAACTTGAGCAAAGACGTCTTGTTATGCAGGAGGACTTACTTAAATCCCGCAAAGAATTACTCGTGAAGTATCGCCAGTTAGTTACACATATTAAGCCGGAAGAAGAAGCGAATTTACTGCAAGAGCAAGAGCTGGAGAAATACACTCAACTTCTTGAATCATAACCGTTCATCATCCGTAAGTCTTCACGAGATAATTTTCATTAAAATTTCAAGGGTATTAGAAACAAGAATATTTTTATATTTATTGACGTTTCCGATAAGAAAACGGCAGTGACTAATTAAATATTTTTATAATAGCGTTATTTAATTAAATTTTCTACCGAGTGAAGGCTTATCCATTTGCTTAGAACAAGGATAGAAAGCTGAAGGCTTTTCAGTTCAAAAGTTAAATTTCTTTTTGCAAATGGTATATATAGAAACTCAGTAAAAGTCGTGAACGGATACCATCATCCCAATCCCCAATTGATTCTGCTCTAAAAAAGCAATACTTTATAGCCTCGGTATCTTTAGCCTTAAATGTGTTTAGAAAAGGAGCAGCTATGAGTAAACGAACGGCCATCCTTAGTGTTTATGATAAAACGAATGTTTTGGCTTTAGCTAAAGCCTTAGTCGATGCTGATGTGGAAATTTTATCTACCGGCGGAACTTATAAATATCTGTTGGAAAATAAAATTCCTGTGATTTCGATTAGCGATTATACCGGCTCACCGGAAATACTTGAGGGACGTGTTAAGTCTTTGCATCCAAAAATCCATGGCGGCATTTTAGCGCGTCGGGATAGAGAAGACGATAAGCAGGATTTGGCTTCATTGGGAATTGCCCCGATAGATTTTGTGATAGTTAACCTTTATCCTTTTATTGCCCAGATTCAAAAAGCGCACGCCGAGGGGAATTTAGATTCTTTGGTGGAATATATAGATGTTGGTGGTCCGACTATGCTCAGAGCAGCAGCTAAAAATTGCCGTTTTGTTGTGTCGGTTTGTGATGCGCAAGACTATTCGCGTATTATCACTTGCTTGACCGAAGGAGATTTCTCTCTTGCCTTTAGGCAGGAGTTAGCAGCTAAGGCATTCTTTACTTTGTCTGATTATGATGCCCATGTTGCTCAGTATTTTAGCCAAGGTGAGCGAGTAATAGGTGAAGATGCTGATAAATTTTCGCGTTACGAGGCAATCCATTTAGAAAAGACAATGGGCCTTCGTTATGGTGAAAATCCGCATCAGCAGGCAGCTTTGTATCGGCCTTGGGGAAACCGAGATGTGCCGATTTGGGAGCAATTACAGGGAAAAGAGCTTTCTTATAATAATTTGGTAGATACAGCGGCGGCGGTTGATTTGTTGTTAGAGTTTTACAGCGCTAAGCAATCCGAAAATAGTTGTGTCATAATAAAACATACCAATCCTTGTGGAGCAGCAACTCGCATTCATCCTCTTGATGCTTTTATTGCTGCGCGCGACTGTGACCCGGTCAGTGCTTTTGGCGGTATAGTCGCTTTCACCGGAGCGTTGGATACTCCGCTTGCAGAAGAGATTGTCAAGGGCTTTGTTGAAGTCATTGCTTGTGAGCGAGTAGAAGCAGAGGCATTATCGGTATTGCAAAAGAAAAAAAATATCCGTTTGTTGAAAGTTGATTATCTTCGCTTAAAGCAAACAAAAGAAGGAGTTAATAGCGAAATAAAAAAATGTCTTGATGGCTATTTGCGGCAAAGTTCTGACAATTATACGGCCGCAGTGCTGGCGTCACATTTGGTCGCCGGTGATGAGGGGTTAGTAAATAGCGATCTTCTAGCGGAAATTAATTTTGCCTGGAAGTTATCAAAGCATGTTAAGTCCAATGCTATTGTAGTTACTAAGAATAATCAATTAATCGGTGTCGGAGCCGGCCAAATGAATAGAGTGGATTCGGCTCGTATTAGTATCACTCGTTTACAAAGTAATGGATTTACTGTTCAAGGAGCCGTGGCGGCCAGTGATGCCTTCTTACCATTTCCCGATACGCTGGAGGTGCTCAGTGCAGCCGGAGTTAGAGCTTTGGTGCAGCCGGGCGGTTCAATTCGCGACGAAGAAGTCATTAATTGCGCCAAAGAAAAAGGGGTTTTAATGTTTTTTACTGGCGAACGTCATTTTCGGCACTAAGATATTTATTTAGGGTGAAAAAGATAGACCCCGTCTAATTCGGCAATGAGTCGAAAGGGGAAATCCTCGGCGCTTATTGTTTTAGTGAATGTTTCTCTATTAAAAAGCGATTCTTTATCCGAATGATAAATTAGATAATCCAGATCGCTATATTTATCGATTATGGCAAATGAAGGCTTTGCCGGAAAACTATCTATCGCCATCAGACCTTCCCAGAGGTTTTTACGATCACTGAAAATCTGATGATTGATCAGTTCTAAATTATTCTGGCCAACCCAGGAGACATAATCGAGGTAGTTTCGCTTGGTGCTGGACTCTCCCAATCCTTTACTAGCCAGCGGCAAGAAAAGAATTTCACCACTAGCATGATTGATTGAGTCTAGTATTCTTGGCTTTGGCGAGGGTTCTTCTCGGCCAAGATCAAAGCGGGTATGGTGTTCGACCAGGCCGAATAATAAAAAAATAAGAAATAACACTTGCTTCCAACCTTTAAGTTTCCAGCAAGGCCGGGTGCCGTAATAAGAGACGGCCAACGTCAGGCAGAAAAGCGGTAGAGCAAAGAAAAATGGTTTTAAAGGGACTAAATCAACCGGGAAAAAGGAGATGAGTGTTGAATAGAAAGTCAACGTATCATTAGTGGTGGTGCCGAATGATGTTATTAGGCAAATAAAAAACAGCATAAGAGCCAGTAAACTTGTTCTTTGCCTGGCATTATATTTGTCTTCTCGTGGAAACCAGGCAATAGCAATTAAGCTAAAAATGCTGATGGAAATAAAAAGCAAAATAAGCATGGCGCCCGAATTGTAAATATCATCAAGAATAAAAGTGATAGTTATTTGCATTAAGACAAATACTAAAAGTCCAAAGGCGGCTGCATATTTACAAAATTTATCTAGTCGAAGATGCTGCCGACCGACAAATGTCCGCGTGAAGAAAGTATAAAAAAACAAGCAAAAGAAAACGGCACCAAAAAATAGAGGATAGCTGCGTGGAAAGTTTCCTAATATATTACCCCAGAGCAGATTGTTAGAAGAAACAGCGAGGTAAGAAAATAATCCCAAAGAATAACCGCCAATCAGATCGATTTTAGATTGGCAGGTGTTTAGCTGGCAGCGGGAAAAGGAATGCAATAACCAAGGTAGCATGCTCAATGGTAAAAAGATCACTTGCTTCAGGTAGTCAATAATATTTGACTTATTAGCAGTGAAGGTGGCGAGAATAGTCAGGTTTCCAAAACAGAAAATGGCAATCGTGTATATTTCCGGGCTGAACAGGTAGGATAACAACACACACTCAGTCGCTACCAGAAAAGTATGGCGCGAAGGAGATTTAGCGAAGGCAAAACACCTCTCTAAGATTAACGGTAGGATAAATAATGCCAATCCGGCAATCGAAGTAAGCCAGGTGCTAGCGCTTAAAAAAGATATAACCATTGCTCCGCCCCATACGGAAAGGAGAAGGTTTTCGTATAGGCTCTGCAAGAATCTGTAGGTAAAAATTCCTCCCGCAAAAAGAGAAGCGAGAATAAGCAAATTAAGTGAAAGAGTGAAATTGTTGGTAATAAAGTTGAGCGCTTTTAAGGCGCTAAAAGTGATTATTCCTGGGCTTTGGCGCGGCTTAAAAATATCAAAGTTCGCGGTTTGCTTTTGTAGTTCCACCACTTCAGCCTGCGTGCTCAAGTGATTAAGGCTGGGATTAATTGTCGTAATTTGATTAATCCAGCCGTAGTTCTGGAGATAAATAACGAGAAAAAAGGCAAAAACAATTAGTAACCGCGTAGACTGCATAAATCAGCTAATAGTAAGCAAGTGATAATTTCTTTTACCGCTACGTAACACCAAGACTTTTTTATCTACAAAACGCTCGGCTGTAACTTTCTCGCCGGCATCAGAACACTTCTCGTTGTTGATATAGACCCCACCACCTTCGACTAATCTTTTGGCGGCACCCTTGGAATTAGCCAGCTGTGTTATTGTCAGTAAGTCTAGCACGCCTATACCGGCGCTTACTTGCTCTTCGCTGACGGCCGTAGCCGGAACTGCTTTAAAAATAGAAAGTAGTGTCTCGCTGTTTAGACCGGCCATGCTGCCACCAAATAATACTTCGCTGGCTTTAATTGCCTTTTGTGTTTCCTCTTCGCCGTGAGCCATGGTGGTCATGATGCGGGCCAAAGTCTTTTGCGCCAGCCTCTCTTCGGGTTTTTTCAGCCAAGTTTCAATAACGGTAGAAATTTCGCTAAGCGGCAAATCGGTAAAAACAGTCAGCATATGCTTAATGTCATCATCGGCAACGTTGATCCAAAATTGGTAAAACTCGTAAGGGGATAATTTGCGTTTGCTTAGCCAAACAGCATTGCCTTCGGATTTGCCGAACTTCTGTCCACCGAATGTGGTGATCAGAGGAAACGATACAGCATGGACATTGATTTCACCTTTAGATTTGCGGCGAATTAGATCAATACCCGAAGTAATATTCCCCCATTGATCAGAGCCGCCAATTTGCACAGTGCAGCTATATTTCTCGTTTAAGTGATAATAGTCATAGGACTGCAAAAGCATATAAGAGAATTCTGTGTAACTTATGCCCTGCTCTCGTTCCTCAAGTCGTGCCCGCACTGACTCTTTAGCAATCATAGCGTTTACCGAAAAATGCTTGCCGATGTCGCGTAGGAAGTCGAGACAATTAATCGGGCGAAACCAGGTATCATTTCTTAACATGATGTAGCCGTTAGGGCCGTCTTTGCTTAAAAAGCGACCGATTACTTCTTCTAAGCCAATGCAGTTTTTAGCAATCGTTTCTGCATCTAAAAGTTTGCGCTCTTCAGATTTAAATGAAGGATCGCCAATCATGCCTGTGGCGCTGCCGACAATAGCAATCGGGGTATGGCCGCGCTTTTGAAAGTAACGCAGCATTAATAATGGAACCAAGTGCCCAATGTGCAGGGAGTCGGCCGTGGGATCAAAGCCGCAATAAACCACGCGCGGTGCTTCTTCTAAATGCTTTTCTAATTCTTCAAAATTAGAAACATCGTGAATCATCTCTCGTTCTTTTAGTTCGGCTAATAAAGTAGTCATAGTTATCTCTCTTGCTTATTTTTCTTGGAATTGCTTGGGGTTCCCACAAATGAAACGAATATCCTCGAAATAAACATTGTCACTGACTTTGTTGAGCTTTGTTAGATACTCGTTTTTTTTAAAACTTAGTTCCTGTAGCCAGACTGAGTCTATTACGCGGACCACAAGAATTTTTTTGTTTAATATTTTTTCCGGTTTTGTAACACCGGCAATCGTCTGACCAACTATTTCCGGCCAATAATGGAAATTCTCATATTGCTTAAGTTTCTTCTCGATATGTAGGTGTTTAAAAGTATTGGTCAGAATATCAGCAGCACTTTGTGGTTTTCGATGGCGAAAAGTAGGTTTATTCATTGCGCCTTTCCTTCTTCGGGGAAAATATAAACTAGTTCGCCTTGCTTAACTAATCCCAGCTCTTCCCGAGCGCGGCGTTCGAGAGTAAATTTATCATTGGATAAAGAGTAGATCTTTCCTTTTGTCTGGCTGATATTATCTTCGATTAAGCGATTTTTATCTTTCAGAGTACTAAGCTCATCATTAATGGCCATTAATTTTGGTAGTCCGTGATCTCCAACGAACAAGAACGCAAGCCATGCCAGCGCCAAGACTAAAATGAATATCCAAGAGTATTTGCTCATAATTTCCTAGTAGAGAGCGGTGTTTTTGCTGAAGCTCCCTATATAATATGAATATTAAAACTGATAACGCAGTTATGGCAATTAGACAAATTACATCATTTGTTCTAACTCCCCATGCCTGTAAGTTTATTTATTGAGAGAGATCTGTGGTTAAAATTCAGTCAATTCAAGCTCTTGAAGTGTTAGATGCTCGTGGTGTTCCGGCAATAGCCGTCGAAGTTTGGCTTGATGACGGTAGCTTTGGTTTAGCTAATGTTCCGTCCGGTAGTTCCACCGGTCAATACGAAATGGCAGAGCTGCGTGATGGCGATAGTAAGCGTTATGGCGGTAAGGGAGTTTTAACTGCTGTCCATAACATTAATAAGATAATCGCCCCGTCACTTGTCGGGCAAGATGCTCTCTCTCAGGACAATATAGACCAATTGCTCATCGAACTAGACGGTAGTAGCAATAAAAGCAATCTTGGTGCAAATGCCATGCTTGGGGTAAGTGCGGCCGTGGCTTGGGCGGCAGCGAAAAGCTCCGGTAAGCAACTTTATGAATATTTATCTCAGGAAAAAACTTTTTCCATTCCTGTGCCGATGATTGATATTATCAACGGTTCTGCTCATGCTGATAATTCGCTGGATATTCAAGGGATAATGTTAGTGCCACATACTAAACGCCCTTACCATGAAAGTATCAGGATGTGTGCCGAGATCGGTTACTCGCTAGGTGAGCTATTAGGAGATGATGGCTATCAAATTACTGTCGGAGATGAAGGCGGCTATGCCCCACGGTTAGAAACTCTGGAATTGGCTTTTGAGTTTGTTATGCGTGCTGTCGAGCGTTCGGGCTTTGAGCTAGGAAGTGATGTATCTTTTGCACTTGATGTGGCAGCTTCGGAAATAATTGAATACCGAGAGGAGGGAATTTTATATCATTTTGCCCGTTCTTCCGGGCGTTATTATTCAACTGCCGAGCTTATTGCCTTATATGAAGAATGGTTGGGCAAGTATCCCATTATGAGCATTGAAGATGGATTGGGTGAAAATGACTGGGAAGGTTGGCAGGAGCTGACCTCGCGCTTAGGTGATAAAGTGCTGCTAATTGGAGATGATTTATTTGTGACCAATACTAGCCGCATCGCTCAGGGGATAGAGACTAAAGTGGCCAATGGTGTGCTCATTAAACCCAATCAAGTGGGAACGCTTACCGAAGCGCGTGAGGCAATGGAGCTTGCCAAGCAGGCTAATTACTATAATATAGTTTCTCATCGTTCGGGCGAGACCTGCGATTCTACTATTGCCGACTTTGCGGTTGCTCACGGGGCTAATTTTTTAAAAGCCGGCGCGCTATGCCGCGGCGAACGGATAGCAAAATATAATCGCTTACTTTTTATTGAAAAACAGCTGGGGGATAGAGTTTCTTACATGTCCTGGCCCGGCGCTAATTTAAGAGGATAGTATGTCAACTCCAAGACTAAGGTTTGCTCCAAGTCCGACTGGATACTTCCATGTGGGTAATCTCAGAACTGCAATTTTTGCTTGGCTAACGGCGAGACAATCGGGCGGCAAGTTTTGCTTGCGTATTGAAGATACTGATCGTGAAAGATTGGTGCTTGATTCAATTAGAGCAATACTTGAAAGTTTGTCATGGATTGGAATGGATTTAGACGAAGGGCCGTCGCTGGAGGAGCTTAAAAAAGCTGGTTATAGCTGTGAAGGGGTTAAGGACATGGGAGGGGATCATGGCCCATACATTCAGAGTTTACGTTTGCCGCGTTATAAGGAAGTAGCGGAGTTGTTAGTAGAAAAGGGTTATGCTTATCGCTGTGATTGTACGCCTGAGCGATTAGAGGAAGAAAGAGCAGCGCAGATGGCACGCAAAGTTCCGCCCGGCTATAGTGGATATTGCCGCGACCGTGATGTTCCTAAAGATAAGCCGCATGTCATTAGATTTAAAATCCCTCACGGTGAAAAAATCATTTTAAATGACTTAGTTCGCGGAGAAATAGTATGGGAAAATCCCGCGCTTCGCGACACAGTTATTTTGAAAAGCGATGGCTTTCCTACTTATCATTTAGCATCGGTTTGTGACGACCATGACATGGGAATAACCCATGTTTTTCGAGGAGAAGAGTGGATACCAACCACCCCCATTCATATTAAAGAGTATGAAGCCCTTGGATGGGAGATGCCTCAAATTGGACATATGCCACAAGTATTAGGAGACAGCGGAAAAAAACTTTCAAAAAGAGAGGGTGCGGTGAGCGTCGACTCGTTTAGAGAAGGGGGTTATTTGCCGGAAGCCTTATTTAACTTCCTGGCTTTAATTGGCTGGTCTCCAGGGGAGGGGGAAGAACAAGAGGTTTTCACACAAAAAGAGTTAATCGAACGCTTCTCGGTGAAGAAGATTAACAAAGCCGGCGGCGTTTTCTCTTATGACAAGCTTGGCTGGATGAACGGCATGCATATTCGCCGCTTGTCCATTGAAGAATTAGCTAAGCGCGTTAAACCTTTCTTAGAGAATGCCGGCTTAAAAGTTGATGACAAAATCCTATTGGAAATTACCCCGCATATTCAAGAGCGCATGACAGTGCTGACAGAAGCCCTGGGATTAGTGAGCTTCTTGTTCGTTGATAAAATTGAGCATGAGCTTAAATCTATGTTTGCCAAAGGCATAGATGCTCCCAAAGCGATAGAAATATTGCAGATGGGCAAACAGCTGCTTAACGAGCTTCCGACATTTGATGTGGCTAGTGTCGAAGCTACTATTCGCGGCATGGTGGGGAAATTTACCTACCCCATGGGCGCAATCTTCATGGTTATGCGCATTGGCGTTACGGGCAAAAAAGTTACACCGCCTTTGTTTGAGTCCATTGCAATTCTAGGAAAGGAGAAGAGCCTGCACCGCATTGACCAAGCGATTGAAAAGCTGGCTAATGCTTAAAAGATTAGTGCAAAGCTAGACCTGACTTTTTGGCTGTTTAAGAGGGCAAGGCAGGTTTGCCCCACCTCGTAGCGCCGAATATCAGGGAAGCGCTGGATATTTCGTAGGGACGACCGTCGGTGAGTCTTATACACAAGTCGTAAAAGGGTGGGTTGGAGATACAACACTCTCGGCGGTGCAGCAACGAGGGTAGATAACTTAACCGGCGCCTGTGGAACGCGACCCATCTTTGGAAGCAAAGCGGACAAAGTGGGTCGCCTGCGCTCAATAGGCACGCGGCATTTACATAAGCCGATGACGCTCGCACCTAAAAGCATAAAATACCGTTGCGGCTATTGGGAACGCGGTACGATCCGCCTTTAGAATATCTGTACACTCCTATACTTATTCATTAAGCATGTTCTCTGAGAGCTAGGAGTGGATAATTACATTAAAGATTGGTTTAACAGCCAATCATAGTCAAACGATATATTCCTAGGAGCCTCATTTAATTAAAATTTTCACCCT
>JADZAE010000033.1 GCA_020852715.1 Deltaproteobacteria bacterium | reverse complement strand
CTATCATTGGACCCTCCTTCTAATTATGCTTGGACATAATAGTCCGTTATTCATATTTGGCTCATGAAACACTTTTTCAGTGCTTCAAAAAAGCCGTAAAAAAGAAGGCGGGTCCATTCTATTGACCAAGTAAATTTGCTCTCGACCGCACTCTTTGTCACAAAATCATCTCCCCTGACTATCGAAGCTTTTCAACCAGCCAGGCAACCCTCTTCTCTTCAGGAAGCGAGTCATAATCGCTAAAGGGAAGATGTATCACCCGATAGCCTCGCATGCCGAGCATAACATCACGTATTCTATCATGTCCGATAAGCCCATCCGAGACATTTCCATTGAGATCATGATGCTGATCACCATCGCATTCCAACGCAATCGGCTTTCCATCATTACATCTAATAACGAAGTCAATAAAATACCCGTCAACAAAAACTTTCTCTTCGAAATAAATCGCCAGCTTGGTTAATAATAGCTTAACGGTGCTTTCAAAAGCATTTGTCGTCGGACGATTTTCACGCTCATCTTCCAGCACATCTGAAGCTTTCGCAGCCAAGTCGCCGCAAAGAGGAGTTTTGGACACGATTGAGGCAATGTGTAATTGGTAAAGGTTTATTTTCGAAAACGGTAATACTGATGAAGAAGCCTGATTCAAAAACAACGAGCTTTGCTCATACATACCAAGGGCAGCAAACGCCCACACTGTGTTCGCAAGGCCCTGAGCATTAAACTCAGAGATCTTACGCTGTGCGGATGTCGCTATTGCATCCATCAGCGTTGGGCTCAGCAAACCTAGCTTAGCAAAACCCCAAGCTATATTTGCAAGGCTCCAAGCGTTATGTGAATCAATTGCCTGTTTAATGGATTTTGAAATTTCAGATAAAAAACTCCGAATCTGCTGATTCAGAGTTCCGCGACCATTGAACCTCTTGGCAATTAAGCACACCATCTGCGAGAGACAAATACTATCGAACTTATGCTTCTGATTTTGCCAAAGGGCACTCAGTTCATTGAATACTTCATCGTCTATTTTTGGAGAGAACGAAAGATCCTTGATTTTCCGGCTTATCTCAATCGCTGCGGCCCTATTGGGCGGCAGCGGCGAGCCATAGCCGGAATAGTTCTGCTTTCCCGAATTACGCATCGAAACATTTCCTTTCATTGATTTGAAATTTTGAAAAGGGCAAAACCTTAAGTAGTCTTGCTCCAATAAGGCAAAGGCCTTTTAGGGAACAAGAATCAAAAATTCTTACACATATCTCGATTTAAAAAGAGCTGGTTGGATTAGCTTAAGTGTTACTTTTTTAAGTTTCAAGTTAGAATATCTTAATATCTTAGAAATAATCAAGGTTTAGAATTGGAAAAAGACGACAATTAACCAAATGAAAACTGGGTTAGATTACGGGGCGGGCATACGCGTCGTTTTGCCGGGCCCCGTAGTCCACCTAACCTCGAGCGGTTTTATGCAGGTCATCCAGAGGGGAGAGTAACCTCATCGCAGGGACGATGCCGGCTTGCCCAAGAAACCGCACTACCATTTCGAGAGAATCACCTGATCCGCGTGATTCTTGGTTCGAGGTATGCGGGAGTGTGGCAGAGCTGACAATGCCACACCCTTCTAACGTGATAAACGCAATATGGAAGGACCGCATTTACCTGTCAGCGTTGAATCCGAGTGGTTGAGAGCCGTCTCGGGTTTTCCCTCAGTATGGCTCTGTGTCGAAGTGGCACGGCTCCTGCTCGCCGAATTCATCGAGCTCACAGTAGCCATCCTCAATCCACCAGTCGATATTCTGCTTTAGCACTACCAATGAGAGCAGCGCCAATGCAGCAAGCGATATCTCGAGGAGCTGGGAGAGCTTTAGCTCCAGAGCGAGAGCGCTAAAAACAGCCATTACGACTGCCAACTCCATTATACCAAGGTATTTCATGGCAACCCTCCTTTCAAAGGTTTACCTGGAACTGCTGCCGGCGGACCATGTTGCACGTTTGCACAAATCGCTTACTGCGATGCACACCATGCAAATTAGTAAGATCGCGCCAAGGGCAACAGCAATGGCAACTTCTAAACAAACTTCCAACAGCCCGCTGGTTTTCCTCTTATCCATGACCGCCTCCTTTCTTTAACCTTTTTTGTCGTCTCTCCACTAAACCCGGGGAATTTAGCGGAGAGAAACTAATGCCTTCTACCCAGGCGGGCTCTATCATAGATAGCTTCGCGCAGCAATAATATTCCCTGTATTAAGCGAAATTTATCTATATTTTCTCATTTCTCGGCCGCGTTTTTCTTGCAATTAGGCACAGATACGATTAGAGCATCGGCCACAAAATTTTACTGGGCTAGAGGAGCCAAAACTCCGAGGCTATATCGAATCTCTTTAAGCAATCCGAACTTTGATACAGCCTCGTGAAGCTGAAAAGGTTTAATTAAAACAAGGAGGTTGGCCATGAATAAAAGAAGGTCGCATGCTCACATCTTCGACAATCTGCACTACGCCGTAGATAAGCTTTCTGATTCTAATGCTAACAACCTTGTTACCATAGGTCAGAAACCGGAGTTTTTCTGTTTCACCAGCGGAGGGTGCTTAGTGCCTATTCCGCTAGAGCTGTAAAACAGGGTGCCTTATGCCGAAAGGCGGAGGCGTCTTATGCCGGGTATGGTTTGCGTGCGCCTTCCCTATCGGCGCCTACAGAAAAATGTCTTCTCTCATTTAGAGGAAGATCAGGTGACTCTAAAAGGGAAGCTGACAAGTATCGCTAGCGATGGGCTACAGTTTGTTCCCTGCCCGCTTGCTCCGTTAAGCGAGGACGATCTCAACAAGGTCGCTACTTCCACATCCTGGGTAAATCTAAGCCCCGAACAAATGTATTTAAGCCACGCTGTTCCTGCTCATCGGCAGAGAAAATCACCGCAGCTGAAATACGCAACGCAGCGAGGCAATTGCGTAACTGTGGTATCGGATAAGTTGGCTTTAGCCGGCGTTGCGGCCAGATGCTTCGTGTATCTAGGTGGCTCAGTGAGCCAAATTGTCCAATGCTACAACATGTGTTTGGCTATCGGCGGCTTGTTAAAAGCTGCGTTTGCCAGTAGCCCTTTCCACTGTGCTCATCCCATGCCCCAACAGGCTATGGAAACCATCATGCACGGTGATGGTCTGGACTCGTTTCGCGCGTCCCGGCAAGACAGCGGGCTTTGCCCGTTCGATGGTGTTAGTTATCTCAATAGCAGAACGCCGCAGTTAAATGTCATGCTTTACTACGGTAGCATGATAAATTCTCGGCCATTTCTATTGGAGACTTACACCGATCGTGGTCCCTACGGCGCTATGAAAGCATGGCTTAGCCATAACTGGACTTGCGCCGCGGGTATCTTGCTGGATGAAGAATAGGATCATGTGGGGCTAAAACTAGAACTTCGGTTTCTGCCCTCCGGTTCCCCCAAGGCGAACACCCTTAATTCCTACATCCTAGCTTGTGCCATAATCGGACTGGCTGACTAGATCAAACCGGAAGATGTGTGTTCTTATGAAGACGCCCGCACAAACTTTTTTACTGCCGTGCAGCAGGGAGTTTTCGGGGAGTTCCAGCTCTTTGGAAAGCAGCACACCTTCATGAACTCCTGGGACAGTATCATTCTGCCGGCCATTCGACATGGCGAGAAGATGCTGAATCTTAAAGGAACACAGGCTATTACAAGCAAGCCAAGGAATTGCGCTTTGAAGACAGAGCCTCTTCTATACGCTCGCTTATCGAGGCCGATTGTACTGATGATTCTTTGTCTAAGGAGTTCCAGCTCCAGCAGCTGCTTTACCACAACAACCTGTTGCTGGAAAAGTTTGATGAGTTTTAACAGCATGGTGGTTTATGCTTAGCATGGCCGCCACGCTCTGGTTTGTTGCTGCAGCCTCACGCGCTTTATTCTTCTTACCCCTCATAAAAAAGAAGGGGCTTCTGACTGCGAAGCCCAAGTTCACGGTGATCAAATATTGCGGACTGATATTTTGTCCGAACTGATGCCGATAGCCGAGGCCAGCTTGCACGCATAGACTTCGACATCTACAGGCTCTGGTGCTCTGACAACCACCGCTATTTGATCGCCATATTTGCCCTTAACCAGACGGGCATCCACCACCTCTGGATAGCTCGCACAGACAGCCGAGATCAGCCCATGAACGCCATCTTCTCCCTCGCTACAATAAAACCCAAGAGATGACGAAACTTCGATCATCGTCGGCCTAGCGAATGGTTCACCACCTTGCGAAATTTCCATTTTAATCCTCTTTCACAACCTGAATTAACCTTCTGACAGTCAGAAGCGCCACACCTGAGCCATACCCCAAGTCTAGCTCCCGCAAGTGCATGCCATAGAGGCTTTCCTTTGTCTAGATTAAGAAAGGAATTATACATTGCAAAAGCCCAAGATCAATATCAGTGCTCACCGGGTATAAGCCTTAGCTATCGATAAGATTCATTAATCGCCCTCTCTAACAGCTCCGAAAGATTAAGTTTTGCAGCCCAATCTTTTAATTACTTATGGTCAAGTCTTTCTCCTTGCACTGTTATAACACCACAAACATCTGACCACTGCCGATCAGAGATCTGATTTCCTAGCCGATACCGAGCAAGCTTGGATAAAATAACATCCTCAGCGGTTGGAAGCTTTATTATCGTTTCTGATAAGTGTAAAGTGACTTCTTGTGCCCGCTCTAATTGCTGGGAGCGATAATTGTCAATTTTGGTAAAAAATCAACCTTCATTACGGTTTGTTCATAAAAAATGTTAAATGAGCTTCCGTCCTTTACTGCCTGCGTTATGGCCGCTTCATCAAACAGAAAATCTTTCTTCGCCAATTCGCAAAATTTTGCTACCTGATCAAGTCTGATTCTGAGCACCACATCTAAATCATTTGTTGCTCTATAAAAACCATATCAGCTAGCAACCCCGCTCGAGTAATTTTAGTTTCTAAAGGGTCTATCCCGGCACTCATATTTTCGCTTAACTGCCTTAATAACTGATCTCTGGTTGGAGTATCTTCTCCTAAAAGATTCTGAACGCTTGTTACCTTGGCTCCTTGAAGGCCACAAGGATCAAATAAACTAAAAGGTTTAAGTGAGCAGGTGTAGTTCAGAGAAAAACCATGCAGACTGATATGGCGCTCTATTCTTAAGCCGACTGCGGCAATTTTAGCCATTCCCTTGCCACCTTTATCATCAACCCAGACGCCGGCAGGTTCGGTTAAGGCCGTGGCACTTATATTTATTGTCTTGAGTAAAGAAACCAAACTGTTTAAGCCCCGGCCGATAAACGCTTTCACGCCTAGGTGCCGGGCACTAAGATCAATGGTGGGATATATCATCAGCTGCCCGGGGCCATGATAAGTCATTAGCCCACCACGATCTGTTTGTCTTACTTCTATGCCCTCTCGGATAAATATCTCTGCCTGCTCAGAGCTAGGTGCTGCGCCGCGTTTGCCTAAAGTTATTACAGGTGAGTGCTCACAGATCATAATGCTATCTTCTACTTCTCCGACTTGTCTTAAACGCGCCAGTTGGTTCTGAATTTGCCTGCCCACTTGATAATCGATTAAGCCCACGTAAAAGATGCTCAAGTCGCTGTGTCCGCCAAGCCGTTGAACTAACCCTTCCGCCAAAAAAGACTGAATAATATCATAAGCCGTGTTCATTTTATTTTTCCAAAGCGCTTAAGGTGATTGGCTACTATATCTAGAGGCAAAATAATTCCCCAGACGCGCCCGACAATCTCACCGCCTTTCACCGGCCCAAAAACCCGACTGTCCTCAGAATTTAGAAAATTATCCCCAAGCAAAAAATACTCATCTGAGTTTAGTTTTACGGCTGACTGCACGGCTCCGACATTTTTACCTGCGGCACCACGACGCACTGAACCCTCGTTTACCAACACATCCGCGCCAAGGACTTTTACTGAATCCCCGGGAATAGCCGCTATTCTTTTAACTAAATACTCGCTGACCATACCGCCACGCGCTTCGGCGTAGTTTTTGGCACGTGCTACCAGCACAATATCGCCGCGCCGGGGGAAAGCAAACTTAAACAATGCTTTCTCGCTGTCGGGAAGCACCACTTCATAAGCGGCCTTATTAACCAATACCACGTCACCGGCAACTATAGTCGGCGCCATAGAAGCGCTGGGAACTGTAAAAACCTGAAATACAGAAACTTGCAGTAGCCAGGCCAGGGCTACTGTCACCGCGGCGAGAATAATCCATGTCCCGGCACCAAAGCTTTCTGCCACCTCCGGTGCTTCGCCCTCTTCGGCTTGGGTTTCGGTTTCCTCGCTTTCTTGCTCGGTAATTTCCTCTTCTTCAGGTTCTTCAATCACACAAGGAAAGGAAGGAACTATATATTCCGGCTCGTCGTCGTCAGTTTCTTCTTCGTCATTAAACTTTTCATCACTCATGATTAGCCCTCAAAAGGCCTCAGGCTCACTTGGAATCAATTTTCAGCGCAGCTAAGAAAGCTTCTTGCGGAATATGCACAGAGCCCACCTGCTTCATGCGTTTTTTACCTTCTTTTTGCTTTTCTAAGAGCTTGCGTTTTCTGGTTATATCACCGCCATAGCACTTAGCCGTTACATTTTTACGTAGCGCTTTAACTACTGTGCGCGCAATAACTTTGTTGCCGATTGCCGCCTGAATAACTATCTCAAACATATGGTGATCAATGAGCTCTTTCATCTTAGCGGTAAGCTTCTGGGCGTGATAAAAGGCCTTTTCCTTATGGATGATCACGCTCAGCGCATCGACGATTTCGTTATTGATACGGATGTCGAGCTTGACCATGTCATTTTCTTGATAGCCGGAATGTTCATAGTCAAAGGAAGAATAGCCTTTAGTGACGCTCTTTAGGCGGTCGTAGAAATCGATAACTATTTCATTCAGCGGTAGCGTATAAACGATTTGCACACGGTTGCCAGTGAAAAAATTCAACGACTTTTGCACGCCGCGTTTTTCCTCGCAGAGCTTAAGAACGGCGCCAACATACTCTTGCTGCGTGTGGACTGTGCCGGTAATTACCGGCTCTAAGATCGAGTCTATTTTCCCCGGGTCGGGTAGTCGCGCCGGATTATCGATTTCGATTTCCTCGCCGCTTTTTAGGCGCACTTGATAAACCACTGTCGGCGCTGTGGTTACCAGATCGACATCAAATTCTTTTTCCAGGCGCTCTTGGACAATTTCCATATGCAAAAGGCCTAAGTAGCCACAGCGAAAGCCAAAGCCCAGGGCAACCGAATCCTCGGGCTCGAAATGCAACGCCGCATCGTTTAACTGCAGCTTCTCTAAAGCCTCCCGCAACACGGGATAATCAGAGGATTCAGACGGATAGAGCCCGCTAAACACATAAGGCTTAACTTCCTCAAACCCGGGCAAAGCTTGCGCCGCCGGTTTCTTAGGCTCAGTGATTGTATCGCCCACAGAAGCTCCGCGAATATCTTTGATATTGGCCGCTATATAGCCGACATCTCCGGCTTCCAGCATAGGAACAGCTTTGGGAAAAGGTGTAAACACGCCTAGCTCGGTCACTTCATACTCAGCGCCGCTTTGCATGAGCTTAACTGTCATACCTTTTTTGATGCGCCCATCAACGACGCGCACTTGGATAATGACGCCCAAATAAGAATCAAACCAACTATCAAATAAAAGGGCCTTAAGCGGGGCATCGGCATTACCTTTGGGTGGCGGTATGACAGTAATAATCTTTTCTAATAGATCCTCAACTCCTTCCCCGGTTTTGGCGCTTACACTAACATAGTTAGAAGTATCCAGGCCGATAATTTCTTCTATTTCTTGCAACGAGCGCTCGACATCGGCCGTGGGTAAATCGACTTTATTGAGCACAGGGATAATCTCCAGGCCATTTTCAATTGCCAAATACACATTGGCAACTGTCTGCGCCTGCACGCCCTGGGAAGCATCAACCACCAATAGCGCGCCTTCACAGGCCGCAAGGCTACGGGAAACTTCGTAGTGAAAATCTACATGCCCCGGCGTATCAATCAGATGAAATTTGTAAGGCTTACCGTCATGGCCCTTATAGCTAAGCGCTACGCTACGAGATTTCACCGTAATGCCCCGCTCGCGCTCAACTTCCATGTTGTCTAGCATTTGATCGACGCGCTCACGCTCATTAACCGCATGAGTAAGGTCCAAGATGCGATCGGCAAGTGTAGACTTACCATGATCGATATGGGCAATAATCGAAAAATTACGTAGGTTACTGCTCACGAATTTTAATTACCGGTGGCGAAAGTTATTTTCAAGCCTTCAGATAAACTAACTTCCGGCTGCCAGCCATAGCGCGCTTTCATCTTGTCAATGGCGACCACAGAGCGTCTCTGCTCTCCGGCCAGCGCGGGAAGATGAACGATATTGATCTTACTCCGATCGCTATCCTTATTAAGTTCAACCCAGGCATCAGCAGCACGTTTAGCTAACTCATTGATATCAGTTTCTTTGCCTGTGCCAAGATTAAAAATATCCATTTTCCCGGGCTCCAGCTTAACTGTCCCCATGATCACGCCGCGCACAATATCACCAACAAAAACAAAGTCGCGCGTTTGACCGCCATCGCCATTAACTAAGATATCTTGGCCAGTTCTTAGCCGCTCCATAAACATAGCTACCACGCCGGCTTCCCCTTTTGGATTTTGTCGTGGACCGTAAACATTAGCGAAACGAAAAGCCACAGCGCCAAAATTATAAAAGCGGCTGTAGTATGCCAGATACAGCTCCCCGCAGCGTTTAGCCACCCCATACTGGCACTCGGAATTACAAGGATGCTCTTCGTCAGCGGGGAAATAATTTTGCTCGCCGTAAATAGCGCCGCCGGTAGAAGAAAACATAAAACGCGGAACATTATTTAACCGCGCCGCTTCTAAAACGTTCACCATTCCCAGCACGTTAATCGAGGCGTCAAAAACAGGTTCTTTCACGCTGCGCGGCACGCTCATCTGCGCGGCGAGGTGATAAACGGCTTGAGGTTTAAAAGATCCAAATAGAGCATTCAGATCAGCTGTGCGAATATCTGCCTTTTCCACGCACAGTGTCTTGCCATATTTAGCCGCAGCTGGCTGAAGATTGCTTTCCCTGCCGGTTGAAAAATCATCTATGGCTAGTACTTCATCGCCTTGCGCTAATAAACCATCAACCAGATTAGATCCGATAAAGCCACCACCGCCTGTAACTACTACTGTTGCAATAAATCCTCCTATACTCGATTTTTGAAATCTTCTATTGTTTGTCTAAGACCGGTTTCCAAAGTAATCGCTGGCTGCCAACCGAGCTTTTCTTTAGCCAAGGATATATCCGGTTTGCGCCGCGTCGGATCATCTTTAGGTAGCTCACGATAAACGATCTTAGATTTAGAACCGGTCATTTTAATAATGCGCTCAGCTAACTCTTTAACGGTAATCTCATTGGGATTGCCAAGGTTAACCGGGCCTGTAAAATCATCTTTGTTCATCATGGCATAAATGCCGTTGACCAAATCATCGACATAACAAAATGAGCGCGTCTGCTGTCCTTCCCCATATAGCGTAACGTCCTCACCGCGTAGGGCTTGAACAATGAAATTAGAAACCACTCGGCCATCGTTGAGCACCATGCGCGGCCCATAGGTGTTAAAGATACGAATGATCTTCACATCAACTTTGTTCTGGTAATAATAGTTCATGGTAAGCGTTTCGGCGACACGTTTTCCCTCGTCATAACAACTACGCACGCCAATCGGGTTAACGTTTCCCCAGTAGGTCTCTCTTTGCGGGTGCTCAATCGGATCGCCATAAACTTCGGATGTGGAGGCTAAAAGAATGCGGGCATGAACGCGCTTGGCTAATCCCAGCATATTAAGCGTGCCCATGACATTAGTCTTAATCGTTTTTACAGGATTGTATTGATAATGCACGGGAGAAGCCGGACAAGCAAAATGAAATATTTGGTCTGTTTCAATCAATATCGACTCTGTTATATCGTGGCGCACCAGCTCAAAACGCTTATTATCCAACAGCTCAAGTATGTTATCTCTCGTGCCGGTAAAAAAGTTATCTAAGCATATAACGTCATGCCCTTCGGCCAATAAGCGCCGACACAAATGCGAGCCAATGAATCCTGCACCACCTGTAACTAATGTTCTAGTCATAATTCTCCTCTATGCTTCCGGAGAAACTGTTTTTCGTCCAATTGAGTGATATGTAAAGCCCAAGCGTCGCATCTTTGCCGGCTCGAATAAATTACGTCCGTCAAAAATTACAGGCTTAGCCAGAAGCTCGGCCATTTTGGTAAAATTAGGCCGTCTAAACTCACCCCATTCGGTAATAATTAATAGGGCATCAGCCCCTTTTAGGGCATCGTAATTGGACTGAGCAAAGGCGATTTTATACTGCGGGCCGGAAAACACTTTCTTGGCAACAGCGATTGCCTCCGGATCGTAAGCCTGCACACTAGCCCCCATCGCACAGAGCTCAGAGATAATGGTAATACTTGGCGCCTCACGCATATCGTCGGTTTTTGGCTTAAACGCCAAACCCCAAATAGCAAACTTCTTGCCCTGCACGTTTTTAGCACCGCCATAGTATTCAGTAACTTTTTGCGCCAGCCGGCTTTTCTGGGCTTCATTCACTCGGTCTACGGCTTCAACGATTTCAAAACTAACTTTGTAGTCCTTAGCCGTGCGCACCAATGCTCTTGTATCCTTTGGAAAACATGAGCCTCCATAGCCCACACCAGGAAAAAGAAAACTTTGTCCGATCCGCGAATCTGAGCCAATCCCATGACGTACTTGATTAACATCGGCACCCACTACTTCACAAAGATTGGCTACTTCGTTCATGAAAGTAACTTTGGTGGCTAGTAAGGCATTCGCCGCATATTTGGTAACTTCAGCGCTACGATTATCCATTACTAAAATGGGGTTATCTGTGCGTGTAAAAGGCGAATATAGCTCGCGCATTACTTCGCCCGCCTCTACACTGTCTGTGCCAATAACCACCCGATCGGGCTTCATGAAATCATCCAGCGCCGAGCCTTCTTTTAAAAACTCCGGGTTAGAAACCACATCGAATTGTATATTGGTTTGCTTGCGAATCTCCTCACGCACTAAATCAGCTGTGCCCACCGGCACAGTGGACTTACAAACTACAATCTTGGGGCCATTCATGTTTTCGCCGATTTGCTTGGCGACATTAAGCACATAGCGCAAATCAGCTGACCCGTCTTTATCTTGCGGCGTACCGACAGCGATAAAAATTATTTCTGAGCCTTTAACCGCCGCCGAAAGGTCAGTGCTAAACCGAAGTCGCTCACGCTGAACATTGTCCTTGATCAGCTCCTCTAAGCCGGGTTCATAGATTGGAATTATCCCCTTGGTCAGATTATCTATTTTTTCTTGATCTACATCCATGCAGATAACTTCATTGCCCGATTCAGCAAAACAGGCTCCGGCAACAAGCCCGACATATCCGGCCCCAATAACACCGACATTCATACCAACAGCTCCTTAATTGAAATTGCTAGATAGACACAAAAATTGCTGGAACTATAAATCAAATAAAGTGTAAGTTATCAATCGCATTATTATTATAGGCCTCCTCCCTTAACATATCCTCATAATCCTCATGCGAAATAATGCGATAGCGAAACCTACTCTATTTAGAAATAACAGTAATAAAATTTGTGCAATTACATATCAAATAGCATTAAGTAGTTATAATCTTAACTACAACCCTTAAACACTTAAGAAACTGGTAGGTAACTGCTTAATGTACGAACAAAACCATTAAACATTCTCGATTTTGAGCTGAATACGAGGAAAACAAGCGGCGAGCACCGTAAGTGTAGTAGGCTACTCGCGGAGCGTAGCCGCGAAGTTTAACAAAGTAGTCAGCCAAAAGCGTGAACGTTTGTTTATAAAAAAAGGGTGCGACAGGAACGACGCACCCCTGAGGTTTGTTGGGTTTGTTTGGCTATTAATGAAATCAGTGTATGCCGCCTAGGTTTAAATCAACCATTGATACCCAATTCTTAGTTATGTTATGGCCCACCCAGAGTATGTGTGCCTTAAGAATAGTAGTTTTTTAATAAAAATTTAAAGCCATGGAATACGCCCTACTCGTTAGCTAAAAAGGAACTAAACATATGGAATCACGAAAGTTTGAGACTCATTGTGTCCAGAGCGGCTATACCCCGGACTCCAGCACATTAGCCGCGGTTGCTCCCATTTATCGCACTAGTTCCTATATTTTTAAAAACACCGAACATGCGGCAAACCTCTTTGCACTAAAAGAGCTGGGCTATATTTATACGCGTCTTAATAACCCTACATGCTCTGTGCTCGAAGAGCGCATGGCCGCAATTGAAGGCGGGAAAGCGGCAGTGGCAATATCATCTGGCACAAGCGCTATCTTCTATTCTGTTATCAATATCTGTAAAGCCGGCGATCATATTGTTTCCTCCGATGCTTTGTATGGTGGCACTTACACCATGTTTAACGATATTTTGCCTTCGTTAGGTATTAAGACAACCTTTGTTGATATCAATAACGAGCAAGCAGTTTGTGCGGCAATCACTGCTAATACAAAAATGCTTTTCTGTGAAACTATCGGTAACCCCCTCTTAGATGTTTCCAATATAAAACAACTCGCTGCTATTGGCCGAGCCCAGAATCTACCCTTAGTTGTGGATAATACTTTTGCTACGCCTTATATCTTTAAGCCTTTGGAACATGGCGCCAATGTGGTTGTCGAATCGCTTACCAAATGGATTGGCGGTCATGGAGCAGGAATTGGCGGCGTAGTTATTGACGGCGCTAATTTTAACTGGGCACAAGAAAAGTTTCCGGCCTTTAACGAGCCTGATTCCAGCTATCACGGTTTACGTTACGCCCATGACCTTGGCGATATGTGCCCCATTGCCTTTGCGCTACGCTTAAGATTAGTGCCGCTGCGCAATCTTGGTGCTTGCTTATCTCCGGACAATGCTTGGCTATTTTTACAAGGCATTGAAACACTTGCGCTACGCATGCAAAGACAAAGCGAAAACGCGCTAAAAGTCGCCCGGCATCTATCTCAACATAAAAAAGTCAGCTGGATACGCTATCCGGGACTTCCGACTGACCCCGGCTATGCCGTAGGCCATGAACAGTTCGGTGAGAACTACGGCGGCATGGTTGTCTTTGGTATTAAAGGCGGTAAAGCCGCCGGTTCCGCTTTTATCGATGCGCTTAAATTATTTTTACATTTAGCTAACGTCGGCGATACCCGCAGTTTGGCTATTCATCCGGCAACCACGACGCACTCGCAATTAACAACTGAACAGCAAAAACAATGTCGAATTGGTGAAGATTTAGTGCGTCTTTCTATCGGACTTGAACATATTGACGACATAATCGCCGACATAGATCAGGCGCTAGGTAAATAGAACTGTGACCTCTAAACAGCATATCGAGCAGACAGAAACTAAGTTTTTTATCTTTGCTGATAACGATACCGAGGCATTTTATCTAGTATCCGGGCAAAAGTTCGGACCGATCACCTTGGCCTATGAAACTTATGGAAAGTTATCCCCCAAAAAGGATAATGCTATTTTGCTGTTTCATGCGCTTTCCGGCAGTCAGCATGCCGCGGGGCTAAACACCAATGTTCCCGGTGCTGAACAGTATTGGACAGAGGATTGCCATGTCGGTTGGTGGAACGATTATATTGGGCCGCACAAGGCATTAGATACTAATCGTTATTTTGTGATCTGCGCTAATTATTTTGGCAGCTGCTACGGCTCAACCGGCCCTTGTTCAATTAACCTGGCAACCAACAAACCATATGGCGGCGCCTTCCCGATCCTGACCATAGAAGACGTCGTCAACACGCAAATGAAATTACTCGATCATTTGGGGATAGATCGCTTGCTTGCTGTTATCGGCGGCTCTCTGGGCGGCGTCATGGCCACAGATTTAGCCATTCGCTATCCTCAGCGCACAATATGCGTTGTGCCTATAGCCTCAGGACCTTATGCGACAACGCTGCACAAACTCGCTAATTTCGAACAAATCTATGCCATCGAAATGGATCCCAATTTTAATTACGGTAACTACTATCAAGGCCAGCCACCAGCTGTGGGACTAACACTTGCTCGGATCATCGCCCATAAGACTTTTGTACACCTTCATGTGATTGAGGCCCGCGCCCGTGACCAAATCATTCAATCTGAGGATGACTTGCGTGGTTACAAACTGCAGCATCAAATCGAGTCTTACATGCTCTCGCAAGGCAAAAAATTCATCAAACGCTTTGACGCTAATTCTTATCTGCGCATTGTTAATATGTGGCAGCAGTTTGACCTAAGAAGAAGTGGTGGAGGTAATTTGGCCACAGCTTTTAAAAACTGCAAACAGCATAATTTTTTACTCTTCTCGATTGACTCCGATGTTTGCTTTTGGCCGGAAGAACAAGACTGGTTAAGCGAAGCTCTTAAAGCTAACGATATTGATCATGTCTATATCACCCTACATTCCGAGAAAGGTCACGACTCTTTCCTCTTAGAGCCCGAACTATACACTGCCAATATTAAATTCCTGCTCAAAGAAACCTACAGGCAGCTGGTAGCTCGCACCTAGTTCTTCGTTACGCGTTTCTCTGATAGGTGTAGCCCTTGCATTTTCGATAAATCCGGTAACCCATGCGGTTTCTTATTAATTATTATTCCACTCGATTTAGTCTGAGAGTTTTTCTAATTAAAATAAAATATCTAAATAAGGTTTTCTTATTAATGCCCGATAGAAATACAGCCTATAAGGCGGATTTATCCCACGAATTTTTTCTACCTTTTTAACCAAAACCGAAAATATTTTGGGCCATGACTGATAAGCAAAGAAATACCAGCCATTCTATAGCTCTTCCCCCGAAAAAACGTACAGTAAAAACAGAGGTGGAGTTACCCACAGGGTAGCGCTGCGCTCAGGCTGTCAAAAGCCAGCTGCGCGCTACCCTATGGATAACTCCTCTCATGCACCCTAACACACAATATTCACGCTGCCAATGATAGTACATGTACCATGGCAGGCGTTTTATAATTCAACG
>JADZAE010000032.1 GCA_020852715.1 Deltaproteobacteria bacterium | reverse complement strand
CACATATTTAGCCGTTTCCGATAAGGAAACGGCAGTGACTAATCAAATATTTTTATAATAGAGTTATTTAATTAAATTTTCTACCGAGTGAAGGCTTATCCATTTGCTTAGGACAAGGATAGAAAGCCGAAGGCTTTTCAGCTCAATAGTTCATTTACTTTTTGCAAATGGTATATTTGTGCCTGTGGCGGCACCGCCGAGAGTGTTGCAAAATTTATCACGAAGGTACTTTTTACGGACTTAATGTATAAGACTCAGTAACTCATGCTGCCGAGTGCGAACAGAGATGCCGAACATCACAGTTCTGGCATTTATAATATGTCGGACGAGGAAGTGCCGGCGTGCCTTCGCTAATTGAAAGCATTTCCTCCAGCAGCACTTCGAGTTGACGTTGCCGATCAGGAGTATTTTTTATTTTAACTTGCCGCTTTTCCTCTCCTAAAAGAAGCATGCCGTATGTAGGGGTTTTTTTAGTTTCTTCTTCGATCAAACGTAAATGAGCAACCATTTCTATAATATGCCTGTCGCGTACTTTTTTTGCGCGGGGTTTAATATCTACAGGAATGAGTATGCCATCTTCTTCAAGTAGAGCATCCGGGGTGCTGGTTAAATGAAGTTCTCGAGAGGAAAAAGAACGGCTAGGTAAATACTCGCTTTCTTGCATGGCAACCATTTTGGTGCTTTTATCCATGCCCGTTTTTTTTGCCAAAGATGAGCTTTTTCGGTCAAATAAATCCCAGATAAAAATTGCCACGCCAACAATCAGTAAAAGTCCAAGAATTTCTAAAGGTAGTCCTAAGCCTTCCGACCAGCCAAGATATTTTGCTGTCTGTGAGAGAACATTGCCGGACAAGCGTTGCGCAAGAGACCCTTCCTCCCCAACTATGGAGGTCAACCCCTCGTCCAAAAAAAACACAATGACCACGATTAGCGCCAGCAGTCCTAAAATGATTTTTGCATAAAAGCGTAGTTGGCTTGATGTTTCCTGATCACGAAACCACTGTTTTCTAAGTACCTTTACTTCTCGAGCCTGAGTTGTTTGAAAAGTAGGGGTATTGCATATTTTTTTTAGGCGCCAAGCTTCGGGGCAAACAATATAGGTCGCCAGATCGGAAGACGAAAATGAAGTGTTATTTTTAGTTACCATTATTTTCCTGCTGAAAAGCTAATGAAATTTTCACTTCGTTCAAAATTCATTAGCGATGGGTTTAAACTAGCAAAAAAATAAACAATTGAGCAATCTCAAACATAGGGTCTCGGAACTTTCTTTTTGTTCAGAGCCCAGCTGCCGGGCGGTGTGGAGAGTCGGGATTTTGACATACTGTAAGATACTGAGGCCAATTGTAGGCTGGAGATTAATAAATTTGTGAAACTTTGCAGAGCTACTGGCATCAGAATAATAGAGATTTTTTAGAGGTTTCAGTTTATGGTTGAAGTATGACAAAGCTAGCTGTTCTCACTACTTATAATCAGCATTGTGGATTAGCTGAATACGTGCAGAGTCTTATTCAGCACTTTCCGAACGAAGACCTCTTGATTCTTGCTGAGTCCGTGCCTAGCGAACAATTAACAGCCAAAGATTCAGCCAACGTTATACGCTGTTGGAATAGAGGCATGAAAGACTTCACTGAGTTGGAGCAGATTATCTTGCGCTACTCAATTTCTGTTTTGCACCTAAATTGTCATTATCGCTTTTTTAACAAAGATGCTGTTGTTCCTTTTTTGAAAAGCTTAAGGAACAAGGGAATAAGAATAATTCTTCAGTTGCACACCACATACACCACAGATCCGGCGTTGCAGGCCTTAGTTAGGAATGTCGATCAAGTAGTCGTTCATACACTGGAAAATAAGGTGGAGGCGGTGGCCAACGGTGCTGATCCGCAGCAAATACGTGTCATCGATCTTGGCGCCCCCCAAGTTAAACCTATAGATAAAGCCACCGCTCGTAACAAACTGGGGATACCGCAAGAGCAAAAGGTAGTGGTGAGCTATGGATTTATTCAGGCACATAAGGGGGTAAAAGAGATAGTTCAATCCATTCAGGCGCTACGTGTATCGGTGCCCAATATTTGCCTTTATATTGTGGGCACAGCTTTACCAAATTCACAGCCCGATAGGGTTTATTATGAGTCAATTAAGTCATTGGTTAAGGAACATGGCCTAGAGGACAAAGTTAAATTTGTTGACCGCTATGTCAGTAACGACGAAGTAGTTGCATACTTATGCGCAGCTGATGCTGTGGCACTATATTATTTATCTTTTTATCACGAGTCCTCAGCCGTGGTCGCGCAGGCTTTAGCCTGTGGGGCCAGCATTGTAACATCCTCGGCGCCGACATTTTCACGTCTGCACGAAGAGGTTTTTCATGTTACTGCCGGGTATCCATTACCATTGGCCATTCAGCTTGTTCTTACTAATAACGTTTTAAATGCCGAGCTGCGCCGGAAAGCTCTTAGTTGGGCAGAGCGTTTTTCACGGGAAAATATGGCCGGGCAGTTTCTCGCTTTATATGAAGAACTGGGCGGCGGTAAAATATTAACCGGGGCAGGGAAACAAAGGGAGTCGATGATGATAAAGAATACCGAGCTACCTAAAATTCTAATGTGGAATCGTTCTAATGCTATTAGCCAAAGAGGCGGTGATACAGTGGTCATGGAGGAAACCGCAAAGAATCTCCGATTATTAGGGCTAGAGGTAGAGATTGACGTCGAGTGTAAAAAAGATCCACGCGATTATGATTTAGTGCACCTACACAATTTCGCGACCCCGGAGATTACCAAAGCTCATGCCGAATTTTGCGCACAACATGGCGTGCCTTTTGTTGTTACGACCATGTATGAAGACTTGCCAATTTTTTATAATCAGATGAATGGCCTTTTCCGCATTCTCGAACAATACATAAAAATGGGGCAGCCCAAAGAGCGCTGGCCGGAATTTATTGCCATTATGAAGCAGGCGACTCCTAGCGGCAGTTGGGTAAACACCTATACGGCCGGACAAGCCGCGGCTTTAATTGCTTCAGGTAGTCGTGAAAAGGAAACTCTGCTGCGAGATTATCCCCAAGCCAAATATGTAGATACCTATCGTTTGGGTTGCGAAGTAAGCGAATTCATGGATGACGGGTCGTTGTTTGTGAAAGAAACGGGGATTAAGGATTTTGTTTTATGTGTTGGGCGCCTCGAGACCAGAAAGAATCAACTGATGTTGATCAAAGCTCTGGAAGAATCGGATTTAACCTTGGTTTTTGCTACCGGCGGATTTACATATCAACCGGATTACGAGGCGGCGTGTAGGAACTTTAAGCGTAAAGGCCGGACGCACTTTTTGGGGCGCTTACCTGCTGATGTCCTAGCGAGTGCTTATTCGGCAGCGCGAGTTCATGCTTTACCGAGCTGGTATGAGTTACCGGGCATAGTGTCGATGGAAGCAGCGCGGCGCAACACTAATCTTGTCGTTTCAGATAGGGGGACAGTGCGCGACTATTTTGGTGACTGGGCCTACTATTGTGCGCCCGATGATGCTGAATCCATTTTGAGGGCAGTAAATCAAGCCTATTCTTCTCAAGTAAAACCAGAGTTAGCGGCAAGTGTAGCTGATTGCACTTGGCTAAATGCTGCTAAACAAGTATTGAAGATTTACGAGCGGGCGTTAGGAAAATCTTTTGCTGAGGTGCTATCTGAGCAAAAGCAGTTTACCGGGCCTATGGCAGTAAAAGCTGTAGTTAGTGAACAAAAAAAAGAAACAAAAGAAACAAGTGAAATAAAGAGTAAAACAATGAATGCTGAACAAGAAAAACTCTGTCTGCAGGCAGAGAATTTGTTGAAGTCGGGGCAAATTGCTGATGCTGAAGGTATGTTGCAAAATCTTTTGCAACCAGACCAAGCTAGCGTGCGAGTTTTGCGAGCCTTGGGTGTCGCCAAATTGCAGGTCAATAAGTTTGCTGAGGCCAAAGAATATTTTGAAAGGGCATTTATCCTCAACTCCGGGGATGCGCGAATTATTGCCGGCTTGGGAGCTGCTCTTTGGGGGTTAGGACAGCACGAAGAGGCTTATAGTCACTATTTGCAATCGTTGGCGTTAAATCCCGATCATTTGCCTTCAATATACTACTTAATGGATGCTAGCTACTCGTTGGGGAGGTTGGATCCTTTGCGTGAAGTGTTGATTCGTTTTGTCAAGCGCAATCCAACTAATCATCAAATAAAATATTGTTTGGCCGGGTGTTTGTATAAATTGGAACAATGGAAGGAAAGCGGCGATCTACTAAGTGAAATACTGAAAGTAAACCCAACCAATACAGAAGCCGGTGAATTATTAGCGATGGTCAAGGAAAAATTACTCGTAGAGCATGAGGCTCAGCAGCAGGCGATCGCTTCAATGGTAGAAAACGAAATTCTTCCTCAGAAACCGATCGATTCCAGGTTAGCGGCCTTGATCGAAGCAAAGGAAAGAAAAGATTATCCAACGGTAATTGCCGCAGCTGATAATTTGATAAATGATAAAAGTCGTTTGGAAGCGGAAAGAGTCTTGGCTGCTTTATTGAAAGCTGAGAGCTATGCCGCCAGCGGGGAAGTGTCTAAATCCGAGGAGATTTTTAATTCTCTGCGCAATAGCGATAGTTATCGCTATCGAACCCTTGCCGGATTAGGCGCAATTTTCGCCTCAAGAGGTAGCTGGCAGGAGGCGCAAGATTGTTTTCGGCAGTCATTGCAGCTTAATCCTAGTTATGATGTGGCCCTTGCCGGTCTGGGAGTATGTGCCGAGTCCAATTCTGATCCGCAGTTAGCTTGGGGCTACTTTATCCAGGCTTTGGACAAGAATACCGAGAATCTTCGAGCGCTCTTAGGCGTAGTGGGGATTGGTTACAGGCTGGACAGAGTAATTGAGATTGAAAGATACACGAAGAAGTATTTGGAACTGCATCCGGCAAACGTTTCGATTTTATATGCCCACGCCGGAAGCCTTTATGCCTTAAATAGATATCAAGAGGCACGAGTGGACTTGCAGAAGGCTTTGATTTTTGATCGTAATAATTCGCTGGTGCTTGAGTTATTAGAGAAGATCGAAAGTAATGTTATGTAAGTTGCAAAACTAATTCTCATCGGCGTGCTAGGGATATGCCCTTCAATGTAATTGTTTTTAATCAACCTTGGTTTGTCGAGGAGCTGCGAGAGCTTGGTCATCGCGTAGTGTCCGTCGGGCGATTTAATCCCAAAGCGTTTGATGTGTTCCTAGATAAAGTAGTTACTCCGGTTGAGGATGTTTTACTCCAGATGCCTAGCGGTTTTGAGCCCGACTGCATAGTTTATCATGATGATTCTTGGCCGATTGCGGTGACGGGACTGGAAAATTTACAAATTCCCAAAATCTTTTATTCTGTTGATGCTCACCATCATTGGCGCTGGCATGGCCATTTCGGGGCATTATTTGATTTGGTGCTGGTGGCGCTGAAGGACTACTTAGTTAAATTTCATCCTTTTTGTCCGCAGGTAGAATGGTTTCCGCTTTGGGCGCCGATTGAGATGGTGCCGGAGAAGGAAAAGACAATTGATGTTTGCTTCCGCGGTAACCTAAACCCCAACTTGCATCCACTGCGTGTCGAATTTTTTGAGAAGTTACAAAAGCTTATTACGGTTGATGTTAAGCAGGGGCCCTACACTAAGGATTTTCCGCGTAGCAAGATTGTGATCAATGAAGCGGTGAAGGACGATGTTAATTTTCGAATTTTTGAGGCTGTGGCCTCTAGCGCTTTATTGATTACCCCGGCTATTGCTAATGGCTTAAATGAATTATTTGCGCCCGGGGAAGAGCTGGTTCTATACGAAAAAGGCAATGTGCAGGATGCTTGCGATAAGATCAAATACTATCTTGAGCACGAAGAAGAAAGACAACGAATAGCCGACAGTGGCTTCCGACGAGTGCAAGCTTGTCATTCAGTAAAAAAGCGCACTGAGCAGCTAGCGATGTTTATGGAAAAAATTACGTTGGGCCAAAGGCCGACGCAGTGGTTTTCCGCGGCTTATGTCTATGCTTATGCCGGGGGCATGTTAGCTAAAACTGAAGAGAAGGTATGTGCGCTTAAAGTCCTCAAGGCTGGGATTGCTAGTTTGGGAGCTAGCCTGCAGCAGAAAGAGCAATTGCTCGATAATTGGCAAGTAGTGGCCATCTCATTAGCAGTGAGCATGTTGGGGCTAGGAAAGATAGAGGAGGCCTTGGAGCTTACCAGTAAACTGCATAATGAATTTCCTGAAGATGAGATTTTAACGATCGGCCTACTTAATGTCTTACAAAAGAAAGGCGATATGGCCACCGCAGAAGCCGTGGCGCAAGAAATGTCCTCAAAACCCGCTGAGCTGCTGCAAGCCGTGCCCGACCTTATTAATAAGCTAATGATCTAATTCCCATCGTCGGCCATAATAAAAAATAAAACTGCAAGCTTTAAGGATGCTGCGACGTAGCGGCACGCTGCGCTGAATCCTATACATAAGTCCACAGATACGGTAATTGAGAGGATCCCGCGTCAGCGCCATCGGCGTAAGAAAATGCCGTGGGCGCTTTGAAACACGGGGCAGGATCTGGAGGCTGAAGGCCGGAAGATCTGACCCGCCGAGGCTGGGGGTGCCGGCGATGGTGGGCGGCGAAGCCGCCAAGCGCCGTGTGTATGTGGGGCGCAGGCGACCCAGTTGTTCGCTAACGCTCACAACATGGGTTCGCGCTCTACCTATTATTTCTTCGTCCATCACTACGCAAACCTTATAAGATTTTTTATGCACATCAATTCCTACGAAGACATTTTTGTTTTTATATGTTAATTGTTCTTTCATGTTTTTTGTTAGTTCTGGTTAATAAATTTTCGGGATCACACCCTTTTATTGACCAGACTAGCTTTTCTTATCTTTTACCTAATGATAACATAGAAACTCCACAAGCGTCGGTGAAATTATCTAGCGCCGTGGCGGTGTGGTCGAGGGTATTGAAAAAACTATTGAGCTTCGCTCTTCCTGCTGCCCGGCACTTGTACAAAAAAAGGGTGGCCGAAACCACCCCAAGCAAGTTGGCATTTATGGTTGAGATTTAGTTAGTCGTGACGAACAGCGCCGTTTGATATGTCCCAAGATACCGTCTCACCATCTGTCTTATAGGCCACGACTTTTATATTATCCCCGTATTCCTCTCCAGCTTTATCAAATCTGAATAATGGACGCCCATCATCGTAATCTTTTGTATAATCAACACTTGTTAGTTCCATGCCATCTGCAGACATGATTTCGATATGATCGAGCACCCCGTTAAAACTTTCCGGTAATAGCACCGCTAGTTTACCGTTAGACTCACTTACCGGTTTCCAAACAAAGCCTCCTGCGCCGTCCATCTGTTGCGCGCCGGTTGGGGCCTTGGCCGGATCTCCGCCGGAGGTGCTACTTGAACCGCCTGTGGATCCTAAATCAAGCGATCGTGGATCTATCTTAACTTCACCCGATTCGATCTGTTCTACTAACGTGCGCATCGACAACAGTGCCGCTTCCATTTTTGAAACCGCAATGGTGGGGTCTTCTGCTGAACCTCTGTTGTCGTAAAGAGCGTCTTTATTGTCGTCTAACTGAGCAGCGGCAAATGCTTCGCCCTTGATTTGTTCGGCTTCTTCTTTTGATATCTTGCCGGCTTCAACTGCGCTTTTCAGCGCTTCGTTGGCCGCGTCTTCTACAGGCACATAGCCATCACTTCTAGCCAGCGATGTTTTAAATTTTGCTAACTCACCCTGGTAGTATTCTGCAGCCTCGTCGCTTTTGGCATTAAGTCTCTGAGAAATTAAGCCGGCAAATAATTCCTCTTCGGATACATCTTGCCCTTCTGTTACGCTCAGGGCTTTAAGCATATAGTCCGAGAAATCGCTGTTTCCGGCAGTGCTGTCAGTTGTCTTGTCGGTGTTATTATTCTGCTCAGTGCTATTAGTATTGCTAGTGTTATTAGCAGTTAAGCTATCAGAGCTGAGCGCCTTTCTTATACTGCTTGTTGTTGATTCCATAACTACTCTCCACGGTTTTTAAAGGGGTCGTTAACAAAGCTATTCGATAACTAGCAATGGCTATGCCAAAAACCATGTTGTTATTTAGTCGAAGTTGCTATACCGAGTTCCATCGAATTAAGGAAAAGAGGAAAGTAGTATGAACAATTTGTATTTAGTGGGTTATCGCGGCACAGGGAAAACAACCTTAGGCAAGCTGGTAGCTGATAAGCTTGGACGGACATTTGTAGATTCCGATGATTTAATTGTGGCCAGGGCTAATTGCTCCATTTCGGAGATTTTTGCCAAGTTTGGCGAAGATTATTTCCGCGCCCTCGAAAAAGAGGTGATTGAGGAGTTCTCCCGGCGCGATAACCTAGTCGTTGCTTGCGGTGGTGGCGTTGTTATTCAGGAATGTAATATAGCTGCCTTGAAAAGAAGCGGAGTAGTTTGCCTTCTAGTTTCTCATCCCGATGATATCTTCCAGCGAATTACCGGAGATACTTCTCGGCCGGCATTAACCAACGATCCTTTGCAGGAGGAAATTTTATCCATGCTTTCTCGGCGTGCCGAGTTTTATGAGCAAAGTAAACATTTTGAAGTAAATACTTCCAATAATGATCAGAACCGGGCAGCTGTTTTAATTGCTGAAGGATACAGTAAATTTATGAGTGCAGAGCAATGAGCGTAGAAATTAAACCGGTTACTACTATCAGCGGTACCATTGAAGCCCCGCCTTCAAAAGCGCACACATTGCGGGCGATTATCCTGGCCTCTTTGGCCAAGGGATCATCGGTAATTTCGCGCGCCTTATTAGCTGAAGATCAGCGCTATGCGATCGCGGCTATGCAAAAATTAGGGGCGCAAATTGATGTTGATGAAAATAATCATACGCTTTTTATCCAAGGGGTAGATGGAGACTTGCAGCTTCCCGCTGAGCCTCTGTTTGTGGGTAATTCCGGCGTGACGATTAGACTGCTTGCCGCGCTGGTAGCTCTAATTAAAACTCCCGGGGAAGTTATTCTCGATGGCGACGAAAGAATGCGCTCGGGGCGACCAATTGAAGACCTACTGTTGGCTTTAAGCAAACTGGGCGTAAAAACTAGATGTCTTGGTCGGCCCGGGTGCCCACCGCTTGCCGTCACCACGCACACTTTTCTCGGTGGTAAGACAGAACTGAGGGGAGATAAAAGCTCGCAATACTTTTCTGCTATTCTTGTGGCGGCTCCCTATGCGCAGAAGAATGTTACTATTGAAACTATTGACGAGTTAAATTCAAAACCTTATATCGATATTACACTTAGCTCCATGCAAGATTTCGGTGTCTTTGCTCAGCATGATCAGTATCGAAAATTTAGTATCAATGCAGCCCAAGGGTATCAGGGTCGAGAGTTAAATATAGAAGGCGACTACAGCAATGCCGCTTATTTCATGGGGGCGTGTGCTATTTGCGGTGGCCGGATTACTATTGGCGGCTTGCGTTCCAACTCTGCCCAGGGCGATAAATTCTTTGTGCAGGCTATGGAAAAGATGGGTTGTTTGGTTAATTGGCAAAACAACGAATTGCATTTTAGCTCAAGTGGTCAGCTTAAGGCGCTTGGGGCTGTGCGGATGAATGACTATCCTGATATCGTTATGCCGCTGGCCGTAGTGGCGGCATTTGCCGATGGGCAGACAACAATCAATAATGTTGCACATCTCAAATATAAAGAATCTGATCGTTTAGCAGTGACAGTAAAAGAGCTGCAGAAACTGGGTATTGATGCCGATTGCGATGAATCTTCCCTTACGGTTCGTGGCTGTAACCAAGCTGCTTATCACGGAGCAGTTATCTCCGGTAATAATGATCACAGGATAGTAATGAGCTTTGCTATGGCCGGGTTAAAGATCCCGGGTGTGCTGATCGAAGGAGAAGAAGCGGTTAATAAAAGCTATCCCGAATTTTTCACTAATCTAAAAAAGATAACGCACTAATTAACTTTATCTTCCGCGGCAAGCATCTGCTTATGTACCTCATCAATGGCGTAGTCAAAATTGGTTTCATCAATGCTGCGGTATGTTTCAAGGATTTCCAAAGCTTTTGTGTAGTCGCCTTTTTGTTTATACCAGTAGGCCAGCTGACGATAACGGTCACTGAGGAAGGGAGCAGAGACTTCTTTTTCCTTAGCCAGCGAATAATAGAGCACCGCGTCTTCGGGCTTGCTTTGTTTTAAGTAAATATCGCCAATCAACAAATAATAAAAATAGGGGTTTTCGTCCGCCGGTCTAGATTCGTCCTGTAGCCGATAATTGATATGTTTCTGGTATTCGTAAATGGCGTCATCATATAAACCTTCTTTAAGCATTTCCTGTGCTTCTTCCGCAAAAGACTGACTACGAAAAACATTGCAAGAATTAGATATTAGCGCGGCTAATAAAATACACGAGATCAATGGAACCGATATTATTGGATGTTTAGCCATTGCAGATACTCTTTAGTGGATGGTGGCCAGATTGTTTTCTCGTCATACGCCACATTGGGCCGACGACGCCAACGACGATGCCACCATATCCATTGGTCGGGGTATTGAACAATCAGTTTTTCTAAACGTTGAGAGAAAACATCCAGGACATTTTTGACCACTTCGGGATCCTTGGGGTCATAATCGATTAACTCGCTGATCACCCGGTAATGCTGGGCTTGGATGCGCACAATAAACGAGGAAAAAATCGGAACACGCGCATAAGCTGCCAATTTAATGGGCGTCTCCGGATATGCGGCTTCTATGCCAAAAAACTTGGCAAACTGATTGCGCGAATGGAAGTCCTGATCAATCAACGCTGCGATAATGCGCCCACTGCGAGTGCCCGAAAGAAGAGTTAGTCCTGAATTCTTGTCGTTCCTCCAGATAGTGGAGACGCCATAATCAGCGCGAATGTCACGCAAAAATAAATCAAAGGAAGCGTAATTGGCATCACGGCCGATGACGGTTACGGGCACACCGATTTTAGCATAGTAAGCGGCGAGTAATTCAAATGGCCCAATATGACTGCTTAAAGCCATCCCCGCTTGTTTATCGCGAATAAAATCATCGATAAAAGCATCCCCAACAGATTCAACATGCTCAAATAATGGACGTCTTGAACCAGGCTTGGGGTTTTTTAGGAACTTTTTAATTAGCAAAGACTCAATAATTGCTTGCGATACATGAGAAAAGTTTTGTTGCATTAGGCGGTAAGGATAGCCTGCATCATTTTTATTGGTGATCAGCTCGGCGTGTTCTAAACTCTGCAAATCTGGCCTGTTTGTTAGATGCCTAAGCACATAAGCGATTTGAGCGGTCCCGGTCCTTGTTTCGCGCTTAAATATAAAAGCCAAAAGTGGCCCCAATGATTTTGCTAGGGATAATGTCAGAAATATCGGGAGTATGTAAATCACCCCCCAGAACAAATGCAGACCTAAATATTTTAGCCTCAGCAATGACATAATGGCCGTAGAACTTGACTAGATTAGCAAAGTTAGTAATAAGTGGCGCCCGAAAATGTGTATCTACCAAAATATATTAAGTTTGAAAACCGTATCATAATTTAGCGGTAATGATTTTCAGATAAGGGGTCCTATGAAGGAAGGAATTCATCCAAAATATTCAGACTGCACAGTTACTTGTAGCTGCGGCAATTCTTTTGTCACTCGCTCAACTTCGCCGGAACTGAAGTTGGCTATTTGTAGCAATTGTCATCCTTTCTTTTCCGGTCAGCAGAAAGTTATCGATACTCAGGGTCGCGTAGAGCGTTTTAAGAAGCGCTATGCCGGTGTGAAAACCGCTGCTAAATAATTATATGACTTATCTAACAAAGGGGTGGTCAAAGATAGTAAGCTTGTTACTGGTGCTTGCCCTTGTTGTCGCTTCCGGCATTTTAATTTCGTGTAAGAAAAAAGAAAAACCCCACCGAGTTATCCCGCGCGAAGATAACACCTTTGTGGAGAGATTTAAGGAGGGAGATCTGGTTCCCAATTTCAGTCTGCCCAATATCAATGGCGTAGAAGTAAATTTTGAACGCTATCGCGGTAAATTTATTATTTTAACATTTTGGGCCACATTTTCACCGACTTGCTTAGCTGAGCTGCCGGGGATGGAACAAGTTGTTAAACAGTTCCGTTCTCGCAGCATAGAGATAGTGGCTATCAATTTAGATCCAAAAGAGAATCGTGCTGATGTTATCGATTTTGTTAAAAACAATAGATTATCTTTCCCCGTGTTGATGGATAGCGGCCTTAAGGTTAAGGAGCTATTCGGGGTTAGAGGGCTGCCGGAAACATTTTTCGTCGATCCGGATGGGAAATTTGTAACAGTAGTCGATCCTGTCTGGGCTAACGATAGCATCCGTTTGACAAGTGATTTCCCCTGGAATTCTAAGCTCTACAGTGACCTGATAGATGGTCAGCTTAAAAAATACGAAGAGCGCATCAAAGAGCTGGCAGCTATTAGAAAAAAACACTTTGCCTCCGCTGCCTCTTCTTCGAGCGGCAATCAAGAAAACAAATAAACAATGCCTTTATTGCAGTGGCTAAAACAACAGTTGGAGAGATTCCAAGCTCCGCCGGCGAGAGATTTTGTCGCTGCGCCCTGGCTTTATGATCGGCAATATATTGGCCTCTACGGGAAGGTTTCGCGTGTCTTTCGTGACAGTTGGCAGAGGCGTTTGAAGTTTGCACTGACGCGGCAGATTCTAAAGCATTTTCCTAAAATAAAAATACGCTTTCGCTCTGAACATCAGCGCTTTGTGATTTCCAGTCCTTTGTTAAAAAAAGGGGAAGGGCTGCTTGTCGTTCATAATGTAAACTACGGCCATCAACCGATTGCTCAAGGCAAATGGGTAAGATTCTGCGGCCAGTATCTTCATCGTCCAGGTATGACGCGCGGCCTTTGGGGTATGCGTTGGACGCACTATGGTTTGGTGCATGCCACACATGAACCGATAGGTTTCTTAAGAGTCTTAGATACAGAGCCTATGCTCGAAGAAGGCAACAATGAAGTTCAAATCCTCACGCGTGAACAAATCCAAAGACTGTATCGCCAAAACAACAACGACGTCAATCCAAATGGCTAGGCGTCCTGTACTTCCGGTAATATGAAACAACGTGTGCGCGTTAGCGACACTGACGTATGAAAATGCCGCGGGCGCCTTGGATGGCAGGGCATGATCTGGAGGCTGAAGGCCGGAAGATCTGACCTGCCGACGCTGGAAGTGCCGGCGATGGTGTGCGGCTATGCCGCCAAATGCCGCGTGCTTATGGGGCGCCGGGGACCCAGTTGTTCGCCGGCGCTCACAACATGTGTCGCGTTCCACAAGCGTTTATAAAATTATCTAACTCCGTGGCGGCGCCGCCGAGGATGTTGTTTCTTTGCTGAACGCTAGTTTTTACCCCCCCATTTGTTTTGCTCCGCAAAACGTGTCCCCTATGGGGACGTAAACACGGGTTAGTCTAAGGTGATTGAACGTGTTTTGAAGATTGGTGACCCCTACGGGAATCGAACCCGTGGTAGCGTTCACCGGGAGTGT
>JADZAE010000031.1 GCA_020852715.1 Deltaproteobacteria bacterium | reverse complement strand
GTCGTGGCCTAACTTTTTTTACTATTTTCTCCTTAGCGTAACTTCTACTAGAGTAGGGATATCGTCGTATTTTGTAAATATTGCGAATCTCACCATCAATTAAAGAAACTCTCACTCCTCAAACGCCCTCAACTAGGCTCTTCTCCCACCTAAAGCTCCATTTTTCCCTCTTCTCTTGCCCTAACTCCCTATTTTTATTATATAACATGTTCTCTGAGAACTTGGAGGGGAACTTGGAGGGATAGGGGTGCGCTTATCGGATAAATATATTTTAGCGATTTTGGTTTTTCTTACGGTGTTGGTTTATACGCCGATATATGGGAATGATTTTGTTAATTGGGATGATCCACAGTATTTCACGAAGAATCTTGCTGTTCAGAATTTTAATTGGAATCATTTATTAACCAAAACTTTTGTCAGTAACTATCATCCACTGACAATGCTTTCGTTGGCGTTGGATAATAAAATATTCGGCCAAAATCCTTTAGGTCCACATTGCATTAACCTTATTCTACATATTGTTAATGCTTTACTTGTTTATTACCTCGTTCTTTGCTTGCCTTCTACTAGCCGCCACCTAAGTTTTTGGCTGGCCCTAATATTTGCCATTCATCCGTTACACGTAGAGTCAGTAGCCTGGCTTTCCGAAAGAAAAGATGTGCTTTCTACTTTTTTGTTTCTGGGCGGATTAGTTGTTTATGCAAAGCAGCATCCAATACCACCGAAGTTTTTTCTATCGGGTAAATATTATCTAGTTTTGCTTCTCTTTTTCTTAGCGCTCAATGCTAAATCCATGGCTGTCACCTTTCCATTAGTTCTTTTCTTACTTGATTACATTAAACAAAGGAAACTTACTTTGCTTAGCTTTTTTGAAAAGCTGCCTTTTTTTGTCCTGAGCATTATTTATGGATTAGTCAATATTTGGTCGCAATCTAGCAAAGCGCGGGCGGAGAAGCTGCATTTTGATATTTTTGATGCTATTAGCGGGGGCACCAATTCGCTTGTTTTGTCCCTATCGAAATCGTTATTTCCAACCAACTTAAGCGTTATCTATCAAAGAGGAGCAGTAGAGATATCTGGGCCTGAATACCTAGTTGCCTTTGTTATTAGTGCATTAGTAATTGCCTCTGTCCTTCATTTTAAAAATAAAAGAAAAGAGATTGTGTGGGGCGCGTTGTTTTTTTTGCTTACTTTTGCTCCCGTTAGCGGTGTGATCCCATTTGGCAATAAGCAAATATTTGCCGATAGATATACCTATCTTCCTTTCATTGGTTTGTTTTATGCTTACGGCGTTATTGTTTCAGCTTTCTTGGGAAATTTGCACCTGCATAGATCTATCATTTCTAAAGTAACCTTTGCTATTTTGCTTTTGTACGCAGCAACCTTCTCTTATCAAAGCAACCAACGCGTTCGAGTTTGGGCAAGCACCGAAACGTTAATGGGTAATGTTGTCGTTAACTATCCGTTGGCAAGCATAGCTTATTGCAACCTCGGAGCAGAATTGAAAGATAAAGGCGATTACCTAAAAGCCATGGAATATCTACAAAAGGCCATCATCTATAACCACAATGACCACCTGTCCTATAACAATTTGGGAATAGTATATTACAAACTAGGACAACGAGATTTTGCAATAAAGTATTTTGAAAAAGCTGCCATGTTGGCCCCTCGTTACGCAAATCCGATTTATAACTTAGCTAACGTCTACCGAGATAAAGGCGAGCCCGAAAAAGCACTTTTCCTCTTTAATAAAGCCATCACTATCGACCCTCAATCCTTTCAAGCATTTAACAATTTAGGAATTCTTCACTTAAGCATGGGCGCCATTGACGAGGCGATCGCCGCCCTTAGCGAGGCTATTAAAATAAACCCTAAGTTTTTTCTCAGCCATCTAAACTTGGCCAAAGCCTACCAAGCCAAAGGCCTACTACCTCAGGCATTATTTCATTACCAAACCTGCCTAAAATTTGATCCACAAAATGCTGAAGCCCTAAGTGCGCAAAGAGCTCTCAGAGGACATGTTTCTGTGAAATATTAGGGAGTTAGCCGGTAGGGGCGGGGAGAGGGGGGCAACTTAATGCTAACTACTTGATAATATTTGGTTATAAGTTCCTTTTTAGCTCAAGATCCCAATTAGTGCCAAAAATAAAAAATAATTACCGCGCCAAATCGTCAAGTATTATGCTTATTATGTCGTAGGCCTTTTAAGACCAAACGCTTATCGCGCTCCTTTTTAGAGGGGCGTTAGCGCTCAACCCTTCGAACAGACGACGCAGCCATTCCGGTGTTGGTGTGCCCCACCAACACCGTTTTTTTTTACATTACCTTAAACTAATTCAGAAACTGTTGCTTCAAATAGGAACTGCTCGTCTCGCCGCTTCGGCCTTCTGATGGAAATTCAGCACAGTCTTATAAGCTTCATTGATTCGTGTAATTCTGTTAATTGCCGCTGAAACAAATGTCTCACCAAGCCCCGCCATCTTCGGTAAATTAAGATTATCAATTGTCTCTTTCCACACCGCCTCAGCATCCTCCAGCTTAGCTTTCCCATCAAGCCCCAGCACGGTAAGAGCCCTTAATAAATCGTCATGTGAAACATTATCCACCTCATCAAAAGCCTCCTTGGCACTTAAAAACATTTCTTCCACTGAATTTGGATCAGCCTCACCAACCAGCTTATCGGCACCTTGAAAACTAAGTAAGTCCTTCAAACGCGGATTTAGCTGGGCATCAATCTGAAACCCCGAAGCCTCTAAACGACAGCGCCGATCTGCCAAAATCTGCTTGATGATATTTTTTGCCTTGCCCGCACCAATTCCCAAACGCGGCGCCAATGCGTTTAAATACGATGCCTCACGAATAGACATGAATCTATCCGACGCAATCACATCAGTTACCACACGAAAGATCAGCGGTGCTAACTCTTCAGCATCGCTCTCTAAAGATTCCATTAACTTATTCGTTTCTTGTATTAAATTAAACGCACCATCGTCTTCTTCGATGGCAGCACCAACATCCCCAATCAGCTCGCCCATACCGATCTTATTTAAAGTCTGAGCAACTTTCTCTCTTTCATCCTTAGACAAGGACCCATCAATAGTCATTGCCCCGACAATAATTTTTGCAATTTGTTTGTTTTGTGTTGCGCTACTCATATTTATCCCAAATGTTAAAAACTTCAGTTCAACGATCCAAACATACGCATAGGTTATGGGCGTTTTTAACGCCAATTTGCCTTTTGCCCAATAAAATAATAAGCCTGTTGTCGGCGGCCGCTAAAGAAAAGTTTACTGTAATTATCTTAACTAGTTAGGTAAGTTATATGCAGCAAATAATTGAAGCCACACTATATTTCCCACAAGGCACACAAGTTATTGCTGAAAGCCTGTTACGCGAACACGGTATCTCCAGCTTCATCGAAGGCAGCTCCACGCTCACGCTTAATCCGGAAGAAATCAACGATATTTACACCTGCTATTTCAGTTCCGAAGAAGAACTCTTCAGTCTAACCACTTTTCTCAACAACCACTTTCCAACAAAAATTGCCTACAAACTTAGATACATTGATAACCAAGACTGGCAAACCTCTTGGCAAAAGCACTGGAAAATTGAAAAACTAGGAAACGTCATTATTGTTCCACACTTCCTCGACTACAAACAAAAAGCCGGTGAAATCGTAATCACCATTAACCCACAAATGGCCTTTGGTACAGGTACACACGAAACAACAAAACTCTGTGCCCAAGCTATAATCGAAATCTTTAACAAAACTCCAATGAGCTCTTTTCTTGATGTTGGCTGCGGTACAGGCATACTTTCTATCCTCGCCTCAAAACTTGGCGCGACAGATATCGCCGCCGTTGATATCGAAGAAGACATAATTATCACCGCTAAAGGCAATTGCCAGCACAACGGCGTAAAAAATATCAGCTTCTCATCTTCCTCGCTTAATGACCTTTCTATGCAGCCATTTGAATTAGTCTGCGCCAACATCATCAGCTCAGAACTCAAAAAACTCTGGCCGCGAATTCAAAGCCTCGTGAGCCCGGAAGGAACAATCATCTTATCCGGAATACTCAAAGACGAAGTCGAGGAATTTAAAACGCACCTTAACCTTAACCCCACCCAAGAACTTCAACTCAACAACTGGATTACCTTAATTCTTGCCTCTAAGAAAAGTAACTCAAGTCACAGTTAATCGACTCATTAAATCCCCTTTAAACCTAGTCCAAATGCCCCTATTGCCCCGCACCTAATTTCTTGCTACTAAGCCCCTGCATTTCCAACCCCACGCTGGTGTAGCTCAATTGGCAGAGCAACTGATTTGTAATCAGTAGGTTGCGGGTTCAAGTCCCATCACCAGCTCCAATGATTTCATATAATTAGCTAATCATCTAAATCTTGCAGTTTTTTGTTTAGACACTTATCGGACACAAGCAAAAGTGTTTTCATTATAGAAGGCATGTAATCCTATGCTGGTTAATTATATGCTGCAGTGAAATCATAAATTTCTCATGCATGAATTTTAAAAGGCAACAAGCAAATGACGCGTTATAGAAAACTATGTTAGCTGAAAGTGTTTTATTCTGTTGTGCAGTTTAATTTTTTTTGGAGGGAATATGAGAATAATTTTTAGTATATTGATAGCAAGTGTGTTACGCTCGTGCGAAATCGGACTTTTTGAAGTCAGAGATAAGGGGTACTTTAGCAGCCTGATTAATAAGTTTTCTATGCTGTCTAGCCAAGCATAGATTATATCGTCTAGTAGCTAGAATTTC
>JADZAE010000030.1 GCA_020852715.1 Deltaproteobacteria bacterium | reverse complement strand
TTCTATCGATGTCCTTTCCCAACGCGTCTTTACCGCTATCACCTACTTCGTTAATGCTCATTCTGAGATAATCACTCTTTGTCAACACAATACTTAACGGTCAGCATTTATGAAAAACGCTATAGTTATTGGGGGAATGGCCGATAATTACTAGAGGTATTTTAGTAAAGAGGGAGTTTTTGCTTTGGGATTTAGATTTATAAGGTTTGTTGCTTTGGCGATTTTGCTGGCTGCGGCTTTTTTGGGCAGTTCAGTTTGCTCGGCGCATGCACAGAGCGCTCCTGTCATTAGTAGCTTTAATGCTACTCCTGCGGTACTGGCCAAAGGTAAAAAAACTACTCTACGTTGGGTAGTAACCGGGGCAACAAGAATGATTATTAGTCCGGGCGTGGGTGTTGTTACTGGCATCTCTCGCATGGTTGCGCCACGAGTAACAACAACTTACATTTTGACAGCTATCAATAGCTATGGGTCAAGTAGTGCTTCATTGACAATCACTGTTGGTAATCTTCCCACGATAACAAGTTTTACTTCCTCGCCGCGTGGAGTAACGGTTGGTGGCAGCGTTACGTTAAGTTGGGTTACTTCGGGCGCCACGTCTCATAGTATCAATCAAGGAGTGGGAACAGTTAACGGTAGTTCGACAACTATCTCTCCGACTAAAACGACAACTTATACTCTAACAGTAAGTAATATGTTTGGTTCCAAAACAGCTGTTGTTCAAGTTTGGGTGGGGACGGTTCCGATAATCAAAAGTTTTAGATCTAAACTGCCTATCCTTGTGCGGGGACAAAAAACGGCTTTGGAATGGTCAGTAACAGGATTTAAAACATTAAAGATCAATGGCATTGATGTTACCAAACGTAAATTTTATAACGCCGGCCCGGCGACGACCACCACTTACACTTTGGTCGCGGCTAATGAGATCGGTTCCAGCGCGGCAGCGCTAACTTTGCAAGTGGGAGCATTGCCGGTAATTTCCAGCTTTAGCGCATCTTCCCCAGGAATTATGCCGGGAGATAGCACAACGCTTAATTGGAATGTCTCAGGGGCAACAACAATTAGCATTGATAATTCAGTGGGGACAGTAAGCGGTAGCTCGCAGTCAGTATCACCCACGCAGACGACAACGTATAAACTTACGGCAACTAACTTATATGGCAGCAAGACGGCGACAGTAAAAGTTACTGTGGGGCTACCTGTAATTAGCAGTTTTTATGCGAATCCGACTACAGCCGGGCCACGTGTGCCCACGCAGTTACACTGGACGGCGACTAACTATGAGACCCTAAGTATTAGCCCGACTGTCGGGAGCGTGACGATTAAACCTTTTGTCAGTGTTCATCCTAGCGAAACGACAACTTACACTTTAACCGCCACAAATATTAATGGAAGCTCGACAGAGGAAGTCACGGTCACTTATTTTCCGTTAGCTGAAATAACCACCCGCCTTTATTATACCGAGCATGTATTATTTATAATTCCATCGCCAACTCAAGTTACTTGGTCAGGGCTCGATAGCTGGTTTAGTGTTTATTCGACAAGTAACATGAATAATTATATCAGCACGCTAAAGACTCATTTTCCTGATGATTATTTCTTTGTGAACATCATGGCTAATAATTTACAGCCGGCGCGTGTGCCCAGCGTAATTACCCAAAGAAGCATTGCTTCCGGTGTTGGCGAGGATAGTATCACGGGAACAAATGTGCCCAATATTTGCCGCTATCATATCGGATCAGGAACAGTCATTGATGGTTCTTTGGGAGTGTTCGACCATGAAATCGGACACAACTGGGGTGTGTTTATTGGTGCCGAGGTAGGGTCAGGACATTGGCTAGCGAACTCTACGGCTTCGGGTCAAATGGCGGCTAGTTATTCGGATGATAGTTATCAAACTGTAAAGCAGATAGTCGGTGATCCGGGTAATGGTTTTTATTGGACGGCCGTGGACAGCTTGGAAAAAAATGAAACCGACACTTTTTCTGATCACGATTTATACTTACTAGGATTAAACGACGCTTTCCCTGATTTATATGTTCTGGACTCGCCCGTTTATAATGAAGATAATACTGTTTCCTATGAAGCTGTCAGTAAGTATGATCAAACTTGGGTCGAAGATAACAATGGCCCACGTTCACCAAATTACCAGACTAGTGAAAAGAAATTCCGTGTGGGTTTTATATATGTAGCGAGAAACGTAACTGAGGTATTACAGGTTTATCGGCAGATAGAGCGATCAGTGAGGCATTTTGTCGCGGCCGAGGAAATAGATACGAGCACATATCGTTTTCAAGTGCCGTTTCTGCCGGAAACACAATATCGAGCTAGTATTGATGCTTTGTTAGCTGACCTCGATGGTAATACTACTCCCGGCTTGGAAATTAGTTCTGAGCATGTTACTTCCAGCAACAGAGATGCAGTAATTTCGTTTACCGCTACTGATGATGATGGCGATGCTCCGACGGTTTCTTGTCTGCCGACTTCATCAAATTGCGCGATCGTGGGGAACGCAGTTGAGCTTTCAAATCTTAGTTCAGGAGCTCATTTCTTTACGATTAAAGCCGAAGACAGTGGCGGGAAAAAAGCCTTTGCACATTTCGTCGTTGACGTTGATTAAATAAAACCTATCGACGTGATAGGTCGGCTATTGAGCCTCCTATTGATACCGTTAGCTGCCACCTCGAAGTGGTGTAAACAGGTAACCGTTCACGCTTTTGGCCGACTACTTTGTCAGACATCGTGGGTCGAGAGTCGCTTTTGGGCTCTCGAATTGCTCCGCGAGTAGTTCACTACACTACCGAATTGCTTCGGTTCTTGCTGTGAAGATAGCGAGTTCTTTGCTTTAAGAACCCTCGACGAGGGTCGCATAAGAATCCTCAATTGGTGCTCGCCACTCGTCTTTAAATAAGGAATAAACTGCTCGCTAGTTTGCAGTTTATTCTTTATTATTGTTAGGCGCCAGATATGCTTCTAATGTCGCACCGCGCCTCGTATTCGGCTCAAAATCGCGACGGTTACAGGTTATTTAAAAGTATAAATTTTTATTTTTTGATATTTTGTAAGTAGCTGCTTCCTCACATATTAATAAGTCGTGAACGGTTACGGATACGTAAACAGGACTTATTTTTATTAAGCCTAATAGTTTTAGTTACTTAGAGAGGTAAAAATATTGAGGCTAGCAGGATAAAAAATAGCATCTCTTTTATTATTTTGTGCATCCAATCAGGTAACGAGCGAAAGAGTGAAATTTTAGGAATATTTTCTCTTTGCTCTAAAAAATAATCGAAGATGTAGATAAGCAGTTTCAGCACTCAGGTTATTCTCACGTTTTCCTCATAGGTTCTTTTTAATTACTGAAACTTGATTTGTCGTTTATCCGAGTGTGGAAGGTATGAGAAAAGAACAAAAAATAATTGCTAAGACTATTACTTGCAAAAAAGTCGAAGAACTAATCAGCGACTATCTCGATCATGAGCTGGCTGCTGAGCTTAATGAATTGATCGAGAAACATATCTCCCACTGCTCAGTATGTTCTCGTCTTGCTTATGACTTGCAGTTGATTCTTAATAGCGCCCATGAGTTGAAAGATGTCCCGATGCCGGAGGGTGTGAGGATTAGACTTCATCAAACGTTGGCTGCAAAACTAAATATTACCTTTGCCGATGTGCCGGCGACCACCGCGATGGCTAAAACTACACTAGTTTAGCTCATTTCCCCGTTGAATACCGACTTGTGCCAATAACTCAAATGTTATAGATGTTTAACGCTATTAGTAGTGAGACGCGGGTTGTTCTCCAGCTTGTAAATCACGTGTATCCAATTGTTGGGTAGGGCATGCGACAAAGAGTGCTAATCTGTTTTTTTATTTGCTTGCTCGGTGCCTCTTCGGCGCTAGCCGAGGATATTGTGGTGAGGATTTTAGAAAGCTTTGACCAAAAAAAAATGGAAATCCCGCCGGGGAGAACGGCCACGATAAATGTATTTTTGCAGACCTTTGGATCTGAGTTGGTGGGCTACAATGTCCTACTTTACCGTGATAAGGATAAGGTGATTCTAGCTAAGGTGCTTAGTGACGAAGGCGGGGAAGTGATTTTTGGTGGAGTGCCGGCGGGAGAGTATACTTTGGTTATAGATCGTGGAGAGTTAAGGCATAATAGCCGAGAAGGGACGGTTCGAATTGGCGATGTTAGATTGTATTTGGACAAACCGAAGGTGGACTAAGTAAAGTTATATGAAAGAGAATGTAATTATTCGCTGTTTTATCGTTTTATTGTTTTGTTTGATTTTACCATGGGGATTCGCTGGCTGTTCGGCTAGGCAGCCTATTGTTGCCTGGGAAACAGGCTTCAAGGTGACAGTTTTCGGGGAAGGTGTAGTTTCTGAAGAAGAAAAGGAAAATTTAATACACCAGGTTAAGGTCACTTCTACTGATCTAGCGACGATTACGAGCAGTGATAGCACTTTAAAAATGCTAAAGATTAAGGTTTCCGTTTTTCATGATGTAAACGGTGGCGTGATAGGTTTATTGCTTGATTTTAAGGACGACAGTGAAGTGCGGAATAACTTTCAGTGGCAGCACGGCGACATGGTCTTAGCGGTAAATGCCGAGGTTGTTGCGGGAGAGGAGAGTTTAGTCAAATTTTTTTCAGTTTTGAAGGAGCGCAGAAAAGCGACGCTTAGCATTCAGCGCGAGGGTAAGGCCCACTTGTTTTATTATGAGGTAAGTTAGGAAAAGGAGACGGGATGGGAAGTTCGACTTTCAAAAAATTTTTGCTAGTTTTGTTACTACTCGGGGTATATTTCTCTATTGAGCTGCTTACTCATCATACGCGTTTAAAATTTGGCTACCAATTTGAACCTTCAGCATGTGCCATTAACAATTTTATTGATTGTGATGCTGTGGCCAAGAGTCGCTATGCTGAATTATTGGGCATTCCAATGGCCAGCTATGCGCTAGTCTATTATATTATATTGATGGGCCTATATGCGTTGCAGTGTTTTTTGAATAAGCGTGACTATTATTCGATCTTCCTCTTTATTTCCGGTGTTGGATTCATTTGGAGCATTGCGATGAGTTTGACCAGTTTCCTGGTTATCAAGAAAATTTGTATTTATTGCTTCAGCCTGTATTTAGTTAATATAGTTATTTTTGTTGGTGTTTATTTTTCGCGCCTACATCACGGATCTTTTGCTGAAAACGTTCGTTGTTGGTGGCGAACGCTAACTTATGGGCTTAAGGCATTATTTTCTTCCGCTATCCCTGATCAGCACAGAAGTATTAGTCGTTTTAGCTTGATCTATGTTTGCTTAACGATAGGCGTAGTTTATTTGCTGCCATTTTACCTTGTTTTGGGTGTTTATGTTCCGCGTGCAGAGAGTGAAAAAAATAAGGGGCAGGCAGAGAGTTCCTATAGCGACTGGCTCAAGGAGCCAATGCGAGATTTAGAGTTAGCTACGGGAGATTTTTTACAAAAAGATTTTGCTTGGGGTGACGCTCAGGCAGCAATTACTATCGTCGAGTTTAGTGATTTTGAGTGTCCTTTTTGTAGGCGAACCTCTAAGTTTTTAAAAGAGTTAGAGAGTCGCTATCCGGGAAAAATCCGAATCGTATTTAAAAATTTCCCGCTTAGTAAATCTTGCAATGCTAATGTGCTAACGGAGAAACACGCTTATGCTTGTGAGTTTGCCTATCTTGCGCGCTGCGCCGGAAAATATGGCGACGCGGAGTTTTGGAAAATGCATGACGAGATTATGGGGCTGCTTCGTGTCAGCGCGCAGAGCAGTAGTGAGCTGATTGATGATTTAGATCTGGATAAGGGGGAAATGGCTTCTTGTATAAGGAGTCCGGAAGTGCGACAACGCATAATGGCTGATTCGAGATTAGGAAATCGTTTGGCTATAAACGGAACACCAACCGTGTTTATTAACGGCAAACGTGTAAAGATAGCCACTCCGGAGTCGATCAAAAAAATTATCAGCCACTTGTTAGATGCCGCTAAATAGCTCTAAGCATCAAAGCGTCGAACCAATGCCTTGATCTCAAATATTGCTTGCTGGAGAAGTATCTCCGATGTTGCGCTAGTTAAATCCAATTCATTAATGACATTGCTTCCATCGGCTATATAATAGCGAAAGATAGAGGACGACTGAGACATCGAGAACCTCAAGTCCAATTCGGGGAAATTATTTATTAAAGCAAGAGTTATATTGCTGAAGCTATTATATGCCTGATTTCCAACAGGATAGATGTGATTTTTATGGATGGCCATATATTAAAGTTTCAATTGCAATACTCTTCAATATTTAGATGGCCTGAATAAAAAAAGGAGTGTAATAATTTGTAACAAAAAAGTTTGGCCCGTGCTGCATTAAGCCTAATATATGAGGAATGGATATTTGAGTCGCTGATGAAAAAAGAATTTATAAAAGGTGTGATTTCCGGGCTTAAAGCCGGAGCTTATGTGTCGCTGGTGATCTTTTGCTATCTTGGGCTTAGTTGGTATTATCGGACAAACCCCATTATTCAAAGCGTTGATCCGATTGTCGCTGTGCTTTTGTTTTTACTCGGTCTTCCGATTAGTATTTTTCTGCGGGTTGACGATATGGGTGCGCTATTAGCCTCAATAGGATTTATCGGCAACCAGTATGCCTTGGGCCTGGGCCTGATTATTGTAATAGTTAACTTTTGCTTACTGAAGGGTTTAGCCGGAGCAATTAACCTAAAAAACAGGCGAGGCGATAGAAAGCCTTAAGAAATAAAAAATTGCGCCCACCCGTTAGTGATTTTCAAATTCTAAGGTATGTGGGCGCAATTTTTTATTTCTTAAGGGCTACCCAAAGAGAGTCCGAGTTTTTTAGGGTTAATAAAACGGCTACTGCCGTTTTACGGAGTAACCAAAAAAACAGGCGAGGCGAAAAAATAAAGTAAAGTATTTGGCCTAAGCTGTTTTGCGGACACCTTGCTGAAACATTGAAGCATCTCGTTCAAAATCCATAAACAAACCTTCTAAGGTCGGTGCCCATTCTTCCGGTGCTAAAGGTTTGAGAGGAACAGACTCAACTAATGAATAAATACCGTTATTGTTGAAACTGAGCTCAGAAAATAACACGGAATGAGCAAGGCAAACATTGGCATATTTCCTAGTCGTAATTAATCGGACAACCTGTGTATATCTTGCCTCTAAGGCGCTTACTATTTTCTTTGCTGTTACTAAATATTTAACATCTTCCTGTCCAAGTGCTTCGCTGAAATCAAGCATTTGTCGTTCAAAAAAACCAAGAATTTGATAACTATTGTTAATTAATTTTTCGACTGCCGGGAGTTGTTTATTTACCTCTGAGAGCAGGGCATTTTTTACAAGGCGTCGATATGTCTGAAGTGCGATAGTGAAAGCGAATGCAATTGCTAATACTGCCACTAAAATCCAATAGGACGATGATGGTGCTCCCATAAAGTTTGTAATGGAAAGAGTGGCTAAGATAGTAGCGGGTAAAGGATTGGCGAGCGGGCTGATCATTGTCTAAAATCCTATGCTAAGAGCATTGTTCCCTGTTGGTCGGGCATTATAGATTATTAAGTGATTTTGTCAATATTATGTAAAAATTTAGAGAGCAGCGCGCAGTATCGCTGTTGTTCTTTCACCAATAACGCTCAAAATGTAAATTCCCCGGGTGATGTGTCGTATGCTTTTTAAAGCCGGTAGTGAGGCAATATTCCTCAAGTGCTTCCACCATATAAGGGTTGCCACACAAAAAGACATGACAGTTTTCCGGCGAGTATTCGATACCCGTAATTTGCTGAATCGATTTATCTTTTACCAGCTGGGTAACACGCCCCACAAGGCCTTTCCAATTGCTGCGTTCTGCTTCACGGGTGATAGCCGGTAAATAAAAAAAGTTAGCATCTTCTTTGGCTAACCTTTCTAATTCCTCACGGTAGCCTAGGTCATCGCTGTAGCGAACGCCGTGAACAATAGTCATGGTCTTCCAGCGGTTTTGATCATGAAAGCTGCGATAGATAGAAAGATAGGGGGCCAGACCTGTACCGGTAGCGATCATCAAGAGATTTTTATTTTCCGGAACCCCGGCCACGGTAAATTTCCCCTTAGTCTTATTGCCAAAGTAAACACGGCTGTCAGTCGGTAAATGCACGATCGTCGGACTTACCATGCCTTGCTCCACGGCGACCAAATAAAATTCCACATACTCATGATTGCTCACACTGGAAGCAATGGAGTAGTAGCGACGAAGAAATTTCTTGCTACTACTATTTTCAATGCGGTGATCAGGAATGCCCAGCTCAACATACTGTCCGGGTTCAAAAATCGGAAACTGGTTATCATCAGGTTTTACACGAATGATCCAATGCGTTTCGTTAACCGGTAATCGCTCAATTATTGTTGCGTTGGTGCCGTCGTTGCTCATTTAATCTCCGCAGCGCTGTGCCCATCAGTTTTACCCTTAATGGCTTTTGTCCGGTACTGATAAAAAGATGTTTGAACGAATAAGTAGTAGTCTAAGGAACTCTCTTTAGCGGCATCAATAGCGTCGCGACGACGATTGATGATATCCATTGTTTTTAAGGTGTAGACACCGCCCGTATAATATAACTCATCATTAGAGCTAAACGAATTAAGATAATATATCGGATAATTTAACGGGCTGATAAAACTTTCTCCGCCTTCTCCGAGCGCATCTCTTAAACTGCTGGGCCCCATTAGCGGTAAGACGATATATGGCCCAAATGGAATACCCCAACTGGCAAAGGCTAAACCCAAATCCTGGCCTTGGTAGGGCAGGCCGTGATCTTGCGCGACATCAATGGTTCCTAAAAGTCCCACTGTCGTATTAATGACAAAGCGGCCAACTGATTTACCCGCGCCACTAAAATTGCCTTGTAGGAGGTTACTAACAAAGTCTATTGGCAGCATTAAATGGCGAAAGAAATTTTTTACCCCGGTTTTTGCAAATTGCGGCAGCATATAGTCATAACCGACAGACACGGGGCGTAAAACGTAAACATACGCTTGGTCATTAAACCAAAAAATACCGCGGTTGACCGGTTCTAGTGGATCCCATATTTCTTGCTCAAAAGAAGTATCCTCTTCTTCTAAAGATAATGAGCTTGCCTCTTCTGCTCTGGCTGAGAGGATTGTGCCTAGAAAGAGAAAGACGAACACTAGCGAGATTGATATAATTTTTTTCTTCATAATATTTACCAATGAAAACTCTTCCCCGGGTAAGATAATGGGAACAGGGGTTAAGTGCAATTAAATAAATTTACTAATAATTTAAGGCCTAAATGAGCATTGATTTATGGCCACAACTTAAGGTAAACATAGCTGCTCGCGACTCCTACCAACCTTAGTGACTTTGTGAAACCCGGCAACGATTATTACCGGAAAGAGAAGGAGAAAAGAAATGTTTGATCACGAGACTTTAAAAGTGTTTTTTCGCGGAGATTTTGTTGATTTTAACCAGGCGACCATTTCAGTTGCTAATACCGGTTTTCTCTATGGGCTGGGTGTGTTCAGCGGGATCCGAGCGCATTGCAATAAAGAGGAGGATCGTTTATATCTTTTTCGCCCGGATGAACATTACAAGCGGTTTCGCGCAGCTTGTAAACTTTGCCGTTATGAAAATTTTCTGAGCACTTATGACTATGCTGCTTTTCTGCGTATCTTGGTAACCCTGATTCAGGTTAACAATATTCGCGAAGATGTTTATATTCGTGTAGGTAATTTTTCCGATGAAAATCGTATCACTCCGAAATTTGTCGGCTACCGTGATTCGCTCTGTGCTTTTCTTTATCCACTGGGCGATTATATTCCCACCACAGGGATGCGCTGCAAGGTAAGTAGCTGGACGCGTGTCGAAGACAATGCCATTCCCGCACGCGCCAAATTTAATGGCGCCTATATTAATACGGCATTTGCTAAAACAGAGGCGCTGCTGGATGGCTACGATGAGGCTATCGTATTGGATAGCCGCGGTCATGTTGTTGAGGGGAGTGCCGAAAATATTTTTGTTGTTATTGATGGTAAGCTGATCACCCCGCCGGTAACCGATAATATCCTCGAAGGGATCACGCGTAAAACAGTTTTGGAAATTGCGGCGGCCGAGGGTATCACTACTGTTGAGCGCACACTTGATCGCACAGAATTATATAAAGCTGATGAGATTTTTCTAACGGGTACCGGGGCTAAAGTGTCTCCGGTGACAGAGGTTGATAAGCTGGCTATCGCTGATGGTAAAGTCGGTATGATTTCGAGTAAGATTCAAAGTATCTATTTTGCTGCTGTGCGTGGGGAAGTGGAAAAATATAAGCATTGGTTGATCGATGTTTATAAGCCCAACTAACTAATTAAATTTACACTTCGTCAAAAATTCATCAGCGATGGGTTTAGTTAGGGTTTGTTCTGCATACCAAAAAACTTTAGTAACACTTTAAATCAAGCCGAATTAAAGCCATTTCCCCGGCAAAAATTGTGCTTTAGGAAACTGCTCTGGTAGCCGATATAGTATTCCGGGGTGAGGGAACACCGAGCGCTAATTCAAGGAAGGATGAAACCGTAGGATGTTGATTTAACTAAAGGATGGTTGCATGACTCGCCCCATTTTTTCCGGTGATCTTCGATTTAGTGCGATTAATACCGAAAGGGCCCAATTCAGACAATCCCGCCGAGAGACACAGTCAACGCCGCAAAGCAGCAAAAGTGAAGAAGAAGATAGTGTTACCATCAGCGCCCAAGCAAAATCACTTTCGGAACAGGAGATTTCTACAGAAACCACTAACTCCGCGAAAAACTTATCCGGTGAAAATCTAGATCAAATGAAAAAATTAAAAGATCGCGATCGAGAAGTGCGTAGCCATGAACAAGCTCATCTAAGTGCCTTAGGGCAATATAGTAAAGGTGGCGCAAGTTTTGAGTTTCAGACAGGTCCCGATGGACAGCGCTACGCCGTCGGTGGCGAAGTGTCGGTGGATTTGGCCAAAGAAGATAAGCCGGAAGCTACTGTAGCAAAAATGGCAGTAATTAAAAAAGCGGCTATGGCCCCACAAAACCCTTCTTCTCAAGATAGGCAAGTAGCCGCGCAGGCAACGAGGATGGAAGCTGAAGCAAGAAGCGAAATGAGCAAGGAGCAGGCCAAAGAAATTGACAGTGCTACGCAAGAAAACTCCAGAAGTGATGCGGTGAGCAGCAAAAACCAAAATTTAATTAAAAATTATTCGCCGGAGAATTCTTCCGTGCCAGTTGCCTCGTCTGTGAATTTCGTTTCTTAGCCCTAGATCATGCCGCGGTGTATTATGCGTTTGGAAATATCACAACCGTGGATAAAAATATCGCACAAAATTTCTAACCGCTATGGATCTTACGGGCGACCCCCCGCTAAGTCTTATACATAAGTCCGTCAATTGCGATACTATAGAGCAGCACGCGTAAGCGCCATCGGCTTATGGAAATGCCGGGTGCGCTATGGAACGCGCGGCATGATCTGGAGGCTGCAGGCCGGAAGATCTGACGCGCCGAGGCTGGAAATGCCAGCTGCGGTATGCGGCTAAGCCGCCAAATGCCGTGTGCATGTGGGGTGCAGGCGACCCACTTTGTCCGCTTTGCTTCCAAAGAAGGGTCGCGTTCCACAGGCGCCGGTGAAGTTATCTTCCCCAGTGGCTGCACCGCCGAGAGCGTTGCAAAAATATATCACCAAGTCACGATTTAACGGACTTGTGTATAAGGCTCAGCGCAGCATGGCCCTAGATCATATCGCTGTATTGGCTAGGGATCTTGTTGTTCTCATCGTGGGAGTGTGTTAGTGCCTTCTGGCGTAGAGTTCTGTTCTGTTTGGTCATTGTGATCGTAAATTACATGAAGGTCATTTTATATATTTCTTCCAGCATACTTATTTTGGCTCTAGCCATTGTTAGTTATGATGTCTGGCAGCTGCATTCTCTGCGCAGCGTTTCTCGGCAGGTTGCTGCGAGGGCCAACTCTTTATCCTGTCATCGTCTGGCTATTGAGCAAAAATATAGGCCGACAGTAAGAGGATATTTGAGTGAGGGAATAGTGCCCTTTTTATACCGCAGTGAAGTATCGACTTTGTCCTCGGTTTATTATGCCGAATTGGCCTTAAATAGTATCGATTGTTTATTAATTGATGCTGCTTTCCCACCGGAAAAATTGTTTGCAGAGGCTTTAAGCTATTCCACATTAGCCGCCCGAGATATGCCTGATAAGGAAGGAAATTACACACTCATAAAATTAAAGGATAATATAGAAGTAACCACCGATCTTGGCGTGGGAGAGGCGATAGAGCTGCGTTACTCGCGTCCTTACGGTTATACCCCGTTGGGAAAAGCGCTAGCCGTCACTGCGGAGAGTCCGCGCAGTTATGCTTTTAATCTAAGTCCGGGATGTTATGTCGTCGAGTTTCAGGCCTTTACCCGGAGCTGTGATTTATTTGATGTTTCTGTGCGAGCGGGGGAAGGGAATGTTGCAAGTCAAAAATTTGATTTAGATATAATAGCGCGAGGAATATATAAGTTACCTTTTGTTCTAACTGAGAATTCGCGTGGTTTTGTGCAGCTAACTATGTCGCCGGCGGGTGAGGCAGGAAGAGGAACGCAGCATAAAAAACGACATCGCGGTAAAAAGAATTGCTTTGTTCAAATGCCTAAGGCGTTTGTCCATAGTGTAGCTATTCGGAGGTTGGATTGATTATGCCAGCGATGCGTAAATTCATTTTTGTCATAAGCTTATTATTTATTTCGTTACAGCTTTTTTTTTCAGCGCGTATTATTAGCTCAGTGCAAAGTTTTCCGGATCGCACCTCTCATCTTACTGTCGCCGGACATTTTTGGGAGCATCTGACTTTTAGCGCTGATGATTTATGGAATTTTGGGGCAGAACGCGGCCATAGCTATAATGTGTTTTCGCCGCTTCCATATGTGAGTTATCTTCCCGGTCAATTTTTTGCTGATTTTTCGTCCCGCCAAGGTGAAAAAATCGCCCGTCATGTAAGTGCTGTATTATTAGTCATACTTAATTGCTTGGCCGTCTATTTATTAGGCTTATCGCTGATAAAGCAAGCAGATTGCCTAAAGTTTTCGCGGCGGAGCTTAGCATTATTGTTTGCTGTGACTTTGACTTCTTTTCCGCAGATCGGAGTTTTAAACAGTTTTATTAATGCTGATAATTATACGATCACGGTTTGTTTTTTTATTACGGCCTTTTCTTTGTATATGCTTAGAGGCCCTGCGGCTGACGGCAAAATAGCAGTCATCGTTGGCTTACTGGGCGCTTTGCTTTTACACGCGAAGGCAAATGCTTATCCTTTTATTATTTTCCTATTAGGTGTGTTTTTTTGGTCTGTCCTAAAATCTGAGCAAAGCAAATTAAATAAAATTACGTTAACCGGATTGGCTTTGTCGATTATTGTTTTAATTGTCATGCCCTTTCACTATGTTTTGTGGCACCATTTGGGGCAAGATAGCCAGCTTCCCGGAGAAGTGCACTTGGCTTTCATGGAGAATACTTTTCGTGGTCGTGGGGAGTTTACTTCCGATGCGCAAATGCCCTTTTATTATGAAGACCAAAAAGAGAAAAGGTCGCTCGCTCTTCGTTTCGACACAGCGTGGAATCGAGTAAAGAGAGCTGCCCGTTATACGGGGAATACGTTTTTGGGCGATATTTTTAAAGTTGTTCACGTTTCTGTAAGTAGCGTCTATATCCTGGTCTTTCTCTTAGCTTTATCGTTGGTGGGAGTAATGATTACTTTCATTAACCGACGAGTAAAAGCGATATTTGCAACAGATCTGATATTTTTAACTTCATGGTTTTTAGTTCTATTTTTGGCTACGGCTATCCCGCTTATGCTGATGCCCATTGCTATACAGGGGAGATTGTTATTAACAATTCTCCCGCTTTTGGGGGCAGTGGCCATCGTAGGTATGTCTGCATTTATCTCAGCGTTAAAGATTAACGTGGAAAAGGCTTATGTTCTCAGCTGCATAAGCTGGTTATTTGTCTTTTGGTTGATACGCTTTGAGCTACTTTGGGCGTTATAGTAACGAAGCAAGTTTTAACAGAAGGATCCAATTGGTAGGTTATTTTACGGACTCTCCATAGAAACACTCGCGAATGGCCAGTTAAAAAGTAGAAAACCCTATAATGATTTTGGTTGCTGAATTAAGCGCTATTTGTAAGGGTGAGGCAGCTCAGAGAGCTAGTTGTATTTCATATATTTTTAGAGGAGTTGTTATTTATGTCAGAGCAAAAGTCTTTAAGTCAGTTAATTGAGAAAATTATTGAGCGTGGTAGCCTTTCTCGCGAAGATCAAGAGAAAATTAACGAAGCTGCTAATAACGGTCGTTTTACTAACCAGGATTCGGATGCGGTTGGGCGCTTAACCAGTTTGATCTCTGAGGGACGCGTTAACGTTCTTAACTAAGTTTTGTCTTATCTAACTTGATTATTAGCCATTTAAGAAAGAGCCGCTAGGGTTGGTGTGTGTGGTTATGAAGATGTCGCTAGAAAATGTTCCCATGGTCGATAAGGATATCGTTATGGAGAGACTGGATGGAGATGGGGAATTATATGACGAATTAGTTGAGATTTATTTCTCCGATGTTCCGATGCAGTATAAAATTATGCAGGATAGTTTTTATAGTGATGATCGCAAAACCTTAGAACGCCAAGCCCATAGTATGAAATCTGCTTCGGCTAATATTGGAGCGGAAAGACTAAGGGCCGTGGTATTTAAGTTGGAAAAGACAGCGCTTGATGGGGAGAAAACGGAAATAGCCGCGCTTATCGAGCAATTTAACGAAGAATATTTGCTTTTGGAAAAGCACTTAGGACGCGCCTAAAGTCTGTTTGGAAATAAGGTGAGATTTGTAAGTATGCTCAAGATATTAATTGTTGAGGATGATTCGACTTGTTCAGAGCTGCTGGCGCGAACCCTTTCGGCTTATGGTAACTGTGACATCGCTGCAGATGGGCAAGTTGCGCTTCTGATGTACAATAAAGCTAAAGAAGAAAATCAACCGTACCAGTTTATTTGTTTGGACGTGTTATTGCCCCACGTTGACGGGCGGGAGGTCTTGCGACGTATCCGCGAAGCTGAGGCTAAAGAAGGAATACCGGCCAAGGATGCAGTTAAAATCATAATTACTACGAGCGTCGATGCTCCCGGTGAAGTGATGTCTGCTTTTCAGCTTGGTTGTGAAGGCTATGTTGTCAAGCCTGTCAAAAAAGAAGCCTTACTGCGCGAACTCAAGAAGCTAAGTTTAATTTAGACGCAACCGTCTTTGCTTGACATGTTGCTAATATTTGGCAGTTTAATATATAAACCCGAATTGTTTTTATTAAGGCTGTCCCCCTTATCGGGAGGGCGCATATCAGGAGCAAATATAATGACGCAACTATCTGTCCCTTTATTAGATCTAAAAGAACAATATCGAGCGATTCGCGAGGAAATTCGCGAAGCTATGGACAGAGTTTGCGATGCGCAAGCGTTTATTTTAGGCAAAGAGGTGGAAGATTTCGAAAAAGCTTGCGCCAAATATTGTCGGACAAAGTACGCAGTGGGTGTTTCTTCGGGAACTGACGCTTTAATTATTGCTTTACTTGCTGCCGGGGTTAAGGCCGGCGATGAAGTCATTACTTCTCCCTACACATTTTTTGCGACAGCTTCTTCTATCGCCCGCATTGGGGCGCGGCCAGTATTTGTTGATATTGAAGAAAAGAGTTTTAATATTGATCCGAGCGCCATCGCCAAGAAAATCACAACTAAAACCAAAGCTATTATGCCTGTGCATTTGTATGGTCAGGCTGCGCAAATGGATGAGATCAATGATCTAGCCGGGAAACATAATCTCAAAATTATTGAAGATGCTTGTCAGGCAATTGGGGCGGAATATCGCGGTAAGCGCAGCGGCAGTCTTGGCGATTTTGGTTGTTTTAGTTTCTTTCCATCAAAAAATCTTGGTGGATTCGGCGATGCCGGCCTGGTGACAACCAATAGTGAAGCAGATTATAAATTATTAAAAGCGCTTCGTATGCATGGTGAGGTCGAGCGCTATCATCATGCTTACTTGGGAGGTAATTTCCGGATTGATGCCTTGCAAGCAGCAGTGCTGCGCGTCAAATTGCAGTATCTCGATAAGTGGGCAATGAAACGCGCGCAAAATGCTCAGTTGTATAGAGAACTGTTTAATGAGCAGGGAATTGTTGTTAGGAGTAATGACTTAGATAAGGGAAGTAATGGCGTCGTTTTACCGGAAATAGTAGTTGCAGGACGCCATGTTTATAACCAGTATATTATTCGCGCCCAACACCGAAATGATTTGCTCAAGTACTTGCAGGCACAGCAGATTGGCTGCAATATTTATTATCCGCTTTGCTTACATGAACAGCAATGCTTTCAATATCTGGGGGATAAGAAAGGAGACTATCCGGTTGGCGAAAAAGCGGCGCAACAGTCTTTGGCCTTGCCAATTTATCCGGAGTTAACCGCAGAGCAAATTAAACATGTAGTGAATGCGATCACAGCTTTTTATCGTGAAAAATAGTTTTTGTGAGTGCACATACCTATATATTAGGCATTTCGGCTTTTTATCATGACTCTGCGGCGTGTCTTTTGCGCGACGGCGAGATAATCGCGGCTGCTCAAGAGGAGAGATTTTCGCGCAAACGCCATGACCATCGTTTCCCACAAAATGCCATTGATTATTGTTTAGCGGTAGCTGCAATTAGTGCGGCCGATCTAAACTACGTGGCTTTTTATGATAAGCCATGGATCAAGTTCGAGCGTATCTTGGAAACTTATTTATCTTTTGCGCCGCGCGGGCTATTTTCTTTCTTAAAGGCCTGTCCGCTTTGGATCAAAGAAAAGCTCTGGATGGGAGATTATGTAAAAAATGTTCTAGGTTACGAAGGCGAGCTAATTTTTCCTGAACATCATCAATCGCATGCGGCCTCGGCATTCTTTCCTTCGCCTTATGAAAGGGCGGCGTTACTGACGCTTGATGGCGTGGGCGAGTGGGCGACGACTTCATGGGGCAGAGGAGAAAATAATAAGATAACTATACTTAATGAGCTGCATTTTCCGCATAGCCTGGGCCTTCTATATTCAGCTTTTACCTATTACACGGGGTTTAAGGTTAATTCCGGCGAGTATAAAGTGATGGGTTTAGCTCCTTATGGTGAGCCGAAATATGTGCAACAAATTCTAGAGCACTTGATTGACATCAAGGAAGATGGGTCTTTTCGTTTAAATATGGATTATTTTAATTACTGCCAAGGCTTAACGATGACTAACTTGCGGTTTGATAAGCTCTTTGGCGGAGCGCCGCGGTGGCAGGAATCTCAGGTAACGCAAAAAGAAATGGATTTAGCTCGATCTGTGCAGGAAATTACGGAGATGGTTGTGCTAAAAATGGCGCGACATATCAAAAAAGAGACTGGCGAGAAAAATTTGTGCTTAGCCGGTGGCGTGGCTTTGAATTGTGTGGCCAACGGTAAAATCTTAAAAGAGAACATATTTGATAATCTCTGGATTCAGCCGGCAGCTGGTGATGCCGGTGGTGCTTTAGGGGCGGCGTTGTTCGCCTGGCATCAAGTGTTAGAGAAGGAACGTAAATTGCCAGCCGGAGGAAGGGATTTGCAGAAAGGTTCTTATCTGGGCCCACAATTTTCTGAGCAGGAGATAGAAAGTTGGCTCACTGAGCATTCGCTACCTCATAAGAAATATCCAAAAGATACAGCGTCGCAGGTTGTCGCTCAGTATTTAGCTGAGGGAAAGGTAATTGGATGGTTTAGTGGACGCATGGAATTCGGCCCACGGGCTCTGGGGGCACGTAGCATTATCGGTGATCCGCGAAATACCGAAATGCAGAAAACTATGAATTTAAAAATTAAATATCGTGAAAGTTTTCGTCCCTTTGCTCCCTCGGTTTTAGCGGAAGATGTAGGTGATTATTTTGAGCTTGATAGGGAATCTCCATACATGCTGTTCGTCGCGCCGGTTAAAAGTTCGCGTTGTAAAGCAATGACGGCCGAGCAGGAAAGACTCTTTGGCATAGACAAATTAAATATCCAGCGCTCTGATATGCCGGCAATAACTCATGTTGATTATTCGGCGCGTGTGCAAACTGTGCATAAGGACGATCAGCCCGAGTATCATCGTCTGCTAGAGGAGTTCAAGAAACTGACCGGCTATAGCGTAGTTGTTAATACTTCTTTCAATGTGCGTGGCGAACCCATTGTTTGCACGCCAGAACATGCGTACCGATGTTTTATGCGCACCGAGATGGATGTGCTGGTATTGGAGAATTGTATTTTACTGAAATCCGAACAACCGCAGCTAGCTGAGATGCAAGATTGGCGCAAAGAATTTGAGTTGGATTAGTTATGAAAGAGCAAGATAAAAAAAGGCTGAGAAGATTCGGATTGATTATGGCGCTGATGTTTGCCCTGATCGGCTGTTTCAGTATAGCTAAACTTAATTTAACCTTTTATGTCCTTGGTGGTTTGGCAATATTTTTTGCGTTAAGCGCATTGTTGCAGCCACAACTACTAAAACGGATAGAATATTATTGGTTAATGTTCGGTGAGAAGATGTCTGTGGTGATGAGTTATATTTTATTGATTGTTACTTATTTCTTGATCATTACCCCGATGAGCCTACTGATGCGTATTTTAGGTAAGCGTCCATTGGATTTGCGCTTTAAAACGGGGCAGGAAAGCTACTGGATTAAGGCTGAGGTAAAAGAACGTTACCGACTGCCTTACTGAAGTTATTTAACATTCTCAAATTATTTTGTCGGCGTTGTGACTTGTTCCGTGTTTTCTGTATTTAGGCCTTTTTGCTTTTCTTGATCTTGTAGGAATTTATTATAGTCTTCTTCTTTCTTTTCAAAATGATCAACGATTTTTAAAAATCTTTCGGTAAAGCCGATAAAGCGTCCGACAAGGTCGACTTTATGTTCGATCTTTTGCTTGGTATCAGCGATTTCTTTGTCGTTTAGTTTTGAAACTTGGACAAATGCGATGCTAACAATGGCAATAATGGCGAAAATTAACATGTAGGGAAGCACTCTTAAAAGTTTAGGAGAATAAGCAAAGCTGGAGACATTGACCTCACCGGCAAATGGAATGGTAATTGCTTTGGTATTTTGTGTATGGGAAAGCGTTAGTCCATAGCCGGCCGGAAGTTGTTTCAGGTTTGGGGTAATTATATCTAACATTTCCTTTGCCGAAGAAAAACGCTGCGTCGGATCCTTGTTCGTTGCTTTAGTAATCATTTGGGCAAGCCACGCCGGTGCTCCACGGCGCTGCTTCATTACGTCAGGCAGCGGTTGTTCGATGATGTGTTTAGCCAGATCAAACCAATTCTGCCCTTCAAATGGGCGTTTGCCGGTAAGGAGTTCAAAGCCAATGATGCCGATGGCATAAAGATCTATATGGTGATCTGGGTTCTTATCTTGTATTTGCTCAGGGGCCATATAAGCGGGAGTGCCGACTGTTTCTCCCACTTGAGTATAACGATCTTGAACGACAAGAGAGCGGGCCAGGCCGAAGTCGGCGATTTTAACATCGCCTTTGAAGCTGATGAGAATGTTACCCGGCTTTAGATCGCGGTGAATGATGCCATGTTCATGCGCATAGGCCACGGCTTGGCAGATCTCATGTAAATAAAAAACAACTTCTTTAATTTCCAGGCGGTGTGTCTCACGGTTGATGAGCAGCGTTTCGAGGCTGAAGCCTTTGACTTTCTCCATGGTAATAAAAAGCTGCCCCTTTTCTGTTTCCCCAAATTCATAAGTACGAATGATATTGGGATGGGTAAGTTTTCTGGTAAGAATCAATTCATTGCGGAAACGGTCCACTCCAGCAGCATCTTCAGATACCGGCGCCATTAGTTTAAGCGCGACTTCCTCATTTTTTAACTTTTTGTCAACGACAGAGAAGACAACGCTCATTGTTCCTGCCCCGAGCTTGCGCGTTACCTCGTAACGGCCGGCAATCAACGTGCCAACGCCAATGCCAATGGGGCTGTAGTTTGCTGTTGTCATTGTTTAACTTATTTATCTGCTGTGATTAAAACCGTGGCCAGTGTTACACTAACAGGCCAAGCCAGGCTAGAAGCTATTTACCTATCATACATAGTCAAAACGGCTAATTTTGGCGTTTAGTAAAGCTATATCTTCTTTAAACCTAAAAAATCAGTCGAGGCGATAGAAAGCCTCAAAAAATAAAAAATCGCGCCTAGTTACCTTAGAATTTGAAAATCACCAACGGGTGGACGCGATTTTTTATTTTATTGAAGGCTACCAAAAGAGAGACTGAGTTTCTTCGGGTTAATAAAACGGCTACTGCCGTTTTTAGGTTAAATCATTACCGGTGCTGGAATTAATTGCTAAGAGCACCAATTCGAAAGTAATCCCTGGGGAATTTCTATTTTAATCTAGTAAATTCTTATGCTAAGACCACCCGACGCTGGCCTAAAAATTAGTTGAGAATATGTTCTGAGGAAGGTCAGGCCATAGCCGGAAGAGTAAAGTTTAAGCAGAAATACTGTGCCTATATTTTTTAAAATAAAGTACTTTTTTTCATCTCCCGAAGTGTATGGGGCTGCCGATTGAGAAACTCTTAGAAGTAAGAGAGGAAACAATCAGCTTGTATACTGATAGCGGCGCTGCTTTGATTAATGGCCATACCCCACAACATGTAACTTCTAGAGAACTAGAAGATTTGGGATTCGTAACTGACGAGTTAAGAATATTTACAATTATCCGGAGTCCGATCGATAGAGTAATATCGGAATATTTCTATCTGCTTAAAAAGAGGCCGGATCTAAACACTCTTTTTAGCTCATTTGATGAATTCTTGGATAATAAAAACAACAATCTGTTTGACAATCATAACTTATCCTCAGGGGAGTTTTTAGTAAACCACGCCGGGCTAATCGAGCAGAGAATAGAAATTGTAAATTTTTTTGACATTGCTAAGCTGGAGAGCTTTATCGGGTTAGAGGGATTAAAAGAGTTTCATTTTAATTGCGGCGAGAAGTCCTCTTTGGAGTTAAGCCCGGCACAATTAAATAAGATTTTAGCCTTTTTCAGTAAAGACTTTGATTATTTTCATTTTGCAAAGTTCCCTATAAACAGCCGCGGCTACTGGGAAGGTAGGGATGGTAGCGGTCATGTCCACGATGAATCTCTATGCGCAGAATTAGTGAGCTATTTTAAAGAAGACAAAATTAAATCTGTTTTTGATTTTGGCTGCGGCTTGGGAAAATATAGTAGGGCGTTTAGTGAAAATGACATTTCTTCAGAGGCCTATGATGGGAATCCTAATACTCCGCAATTGACAAACGGCTTGGGGAAAATATTGGAGTTATCTACGCCCTTTGATCTCGGTCATAAATGGAACTGCGTTGTCGCTTTGGAGTAGGGGAATATATTCCGGAGGAATATGAGCAAGTTTTATTGATAATATCTGCGAACATACGAAATCTCAGGTCGTTTTAAGCTGAGCATTACCCGGTCAAATTGGTGATGGTCATGTAAATTGCAGGGAAAATGACTATATCATCCACCAATTTAGAAGGCGTGGATTCTCCTTTAATAAAAAACTTCCCAGCGCTTAAGAAGTTATCCCTCCGCTTTGTGGTTCAAAAACACAATAAAGATCTTTAAAAGACGAGACCCTTTGCGTTTTTTCTTAAAATACTTCTAATCGACTTTCATGATTTGATCAAAACCTGCGATTTTAAAAATCTTTTTGACCACCGGAGAGGTATTTGCAATTTTGAAGTTACCCGACCTGAATTTTTTACCATGAATGTACAGATTCGCAAAAAATACGATGAAATATATTCAACTCCGCTTAGGTCAAATGTCACATTATCGGGGCTTTCTCCTAAAGCTTGTACGATTTCTTCCTCTTTGCCGTTGCATGAAGCGGTGTTTAAATAAGGATCAAAAGTAAAAACATTTTCACCATTGGATGATGTTAACTGATACAATGTAGTTCCTTATTAAAAGTTTCTAATACAAAATTTCTCTACTTGCTCAGACAAGATGACCTCTTCGGCCTAAATGGTTTAAGACGAGCCATGATAAAGGGAGTTAGCATCCCGAGCAAGCAGAAATATACTAGATGTAAATTGTTGTTTTTAATCTTATTGGAGCGAAAGAAAATAAAGTTTTGTTCATATATCTCAGGTTGCATCGCATTAGATTTGGCTGGAGTTATGACCTCTGAAACTAGTTTATAGCCCCCGAAAGAACTCCGGTCTTAAATGCAGCTTGCCTTCAAGACCGGCGCGAAGCTGGGCCAAAAGCAAGGCCTTGTCCTTTGGAAAGCGCCCTTCAAGGCTAAGGTAATTAGATGCGTGGTTGGAGCGGAAAATGGTTTTATTTAGCTCTAGACCTTGAATGATGTCATGTGATTCTTGCAAAAGCTCATTGCTGCCTAGTTCCTCAAAGACGCCGCTTTCTAAGTCATCAAATAGCGGCGTGCCTTCGACAAGCATTAAGGAAAGAAAGGACAAGTAGCGCGGTTGCATTTTATTTAGCGCAATGATGCTTTGCTCTACATGTTCCGCCGAATGCTCTTTGCCGCCTAACCCCAGCAATAACATTACAGAGGACTTGATTCCCACGGCGGCGGCACGATTTACGGCGGTAATCATTTGTTCCACAGTCGCGCGCTTATTGCACTTAGTGAGAATCTCTTGAGAACCGCTTTCCAGACCGATGTAAATAAGATTCAATTTTAAACTTACTAGTTGAGCGAGGTCCTCATCGGATTTAGCTTCGATGTTTTGGCCGTTAGCATAACTGGCAATGCGAGACAGATGCGGAAAGCTCTCATTGATTAGTTCTAGTATGGGCATAAGGCGGGTATTACTTAAAACCAACACATCGCCATCGAGTAAAAATATTTTACGCGTTTCGGGAAAGCGCTTTGCGGCGGCACGAATATCATTATAAACCACCTCGCTATCGATTAGCTTAAAGGGCTTACCGATATAGGCCGGACAAAAGGTGCAGGTGTTTGCTGAGCAGCCGGTAGTTATCTGCAACAGTAAACTATCGGCTTCAGCGGGCGGACGTATTATAGGCTCGATTAGCGGCATGAGCTATCACAGGTTTTACAAAACGCAGTTTTGAAACCCAAAGCCACATTTACGAGCATTATTAATACAGGCACTTCTACAAGCGGGCCGATAACTGCAGCAAAAGCCGCACCGTGGTTGATGCCAAAAACCGCGACTGCTACTGCTATGGCCAACTCAAAGTTATTGCTAGCCGCTGTAAAAGCGGTGGTAGCGGTTTTAGGATATTCGGCTCCGCTTTTCTTGCTCATCCAGAAGCTAATAAAAAACATCACAAGAAAGTAAATAAGCAGCGGCATGGCGATTAGTAACACGTTCCAAGGCTGTCTGATTATTTTATCGCCTTGAATAATAAACATTACGACAATAGTAAAAAGTAACGCGACTAAAGTCATAGGACTAATGCGCGGAATAAATTTCTGAACATACCAATCTTTCCCCTTAATTTTTAGCAAGCTAAAGCGCGTAAACATACCGGCAAGAAAAGGAATGCCGAGATAGATAAAAACGCTCTGCGCAATGGCCGACATTGTAACTTTTGATAAGTCGATATCACCTAAAGAGATGCCTAGATACTCCGGCAAAACTTTGATAAAAAACCAAGCATAGATACTATAGAAGAGAACTTGAAAAATACTATTAAAGGCTACTAACCCCGCCGCGTATTCAGTATCGCCTTCGGCTAAATCATTCCAAACTATGACCATGGCTATGCAACGAGCAAGACCGATCATAATGAGGCCAATCATGAACTCAGGGTGGTTGCGTAGAAATAACACAGCTAAGACGAACATCAATACTGGCCCGATAATCCAGTTTTGCACGAGCGAAAGCATTAATACTTTGCTGTTACGAAATACGTTACCTAATTCTTCATAGCGTGCTTTAGCCAGCGGCGGGTACATCATCAATATTAAGCCGATAGCAATGGGGATATTAGTTGTGCCGACTTCAAAGCGGTGAATAAAATCAGCTGATCCGGGCAGAAAATATCCCAACAGCACACCGCCGAGCATGGCGAGAAAAATCCAAAGAGTTAAATAGCGATCAAGAAAACTTAGTTTACTGATAAGGCTCATAGAGTTCCTTTTTAAGCTAAAAGATTTTTATTTCTGCCGGTGTTAATAATTTCCCTGAGCATTTAACTTTGCCATCGACAACTAAAGCCGGTGTGCTCATTGCGCCAAAGGACATGATATCTTTGATATCTTCTACCTTTTCAATGTTGGCAGCTATTTGCATCTCGGCTACTGCCGTTTTTACATTTTCTGTAAGTGCTTTACTTTTGGCACGGCCTGTTCCTAGAATTTGCATTTTCATGTTTCTCCTTGTTAGATTAGCCAATTGAATAGATAACCGACCAGCGTAATTCCGCTAGCAACTATACCGATAAAAATAACGATAAACTTTGATTTTAAGACTTTGCGCAGTATGATTATTTCCGGGAGCGATAAGACGATTACTGCCATCATAAAGGCTAGGGCTGTACCCAGGGCTGCACCTTTTTCTAAAAGCGCTTGCATAATGGGGATAATCCCTGCGGCATTAGAATACATAGGCACGCCCATAGCTACAGCAACAGGCACTGACCACCAAACATCTTTTCCCATAATTGCGGCCATAGTGCCTGTGGGTACATAGCCGTGAATGCCGGCACCGACTGCTATGCCCAAAACAACATAAGGCCAAACTTTTCCAACTATATCTTTTACCGCATAAACGCCGGCATTTATGCACTGGCTTAAGCAGAGGGAAGCGTCTTCGGTATTGCTTTGATTGCCGTGTATCTCATAAACCCAAGGCTCAACATGTTGTTCTAATTTCAGTATTCCTATTGCCCAGCCTGACATAATGGCGATGACTAAGCCGGCAGCTACGTAAATCGCCGCGATTTTTATGCCAAACATACCAAACAAAAGGACAACGGCGACTTCATTAATCATTGGCGCTGAAATCAAGAATGAAAATGTTACGCCCAGCGGCACGCCGCTTTCGATAAAACCCAAAAACAACGGAATGGCGGAGCAGGAGCAGAAGGGGGTTACTATCCCTAGCAGTGCTGCGAGGATATTTCCAAAAATCTTACCTTTACCGCTAAGTAATTTTCTTGTGCGTTCGGGCGTGAAAAAAGTGCGGATGATGCCGACAAAGAAAACAATAATAACTAGCAGCAGTAATACTTTAGGGACTTCAAAGATAAAAAACTCAATAACCGAAGAAAGGGAAGAGTTAGTCGGCAGAGTTATTATGTTATAACAGAAGTATTTAACGGCTGTTTCTAAATTTATATAGAGAACAGTCCAACTAATCAAAGCTAAGGCAATAACGAAAAGTGTTTTTATTTGTGGCCTCATAATTAGTCCTTCGCCGGTTTTAGTTTGCGTGAAAGCGAAGATGTTTTTGAGAATCTACTGCGCTGATTTTTTACGAAACTTTCAATGCAAGCGAGAAAAGTTGCTGTGCAAGGACAGGTAAGGCGATAATAAACTTGCAGCCCCTTTTTCCTGTCTTGGACAATGCCGGCATTTTTCATAATCGCCAGATGTTTTGATACGGTAGACATATCGGCTTTGACTATAGCTTTTAGCTCACGGACGCAAAGCTCTTTATCAGCAAGTGCGGTGACCATTTTTAGCCTACTTGGATGAGCCATGGCCTTAATAATCTGTGCTCGGGTGAGATAAAATAAGTCTTTCATATTAATACTTGCTATGAGTAGAGTATTTGGCCATATAGCCAAATAGCCAATTAAGGACAAGTGCGAATATGGACATAAATCAAGCTTTCTTTAGCCTTAAAAGGGAAAGGAGCTTTGTTGTAAATATTGGTTGGCGCTTCCAGGGACGAGCTGGAGAAGTTTAATTTACCAAGTAAATGGCCCTTATTTGCTTTAAACAGCGTCTTGCGGCGGTATTTAGATAAACAGTTGAAATTTTATCTTATTTCTGGTTATATCCACGCCCTTGTTGGCCTAATTAGGCATCATGTGGCGATGTAGCTCAGATGGTTAGAGCGCGGAACTCATAATTCCGAAGTCAGCGGTTCGATTCCACTCATCGCCACCATTTTTACTTTTCCCGGCAAATTAAGACTCCATAATTCTTTTGCAGAGGCTTTGATGACTTGCCCTAATTTTAAAAATAAATACTTAAAAGAAGCGCTTTTCCAGCCTCAGGATTATATAAAATTTGTCGGCTGTAAAGGAGGAGGCTTCCCCAGTAAGTATTTAATTACTTATCAGCCAGGTGCGCGGCAATATTTTATAAAAAAATATAAACCTAAATTGATCAAGCATAAGTTTCTAGTCGAAATATTGGTTTATAAAAATGTTGGATTTATAAAAATGACCGGTATTGGAGCGCCGCACGCGGTTGCTGTAGTAGAGGAGCTAATTGCCTTAGGTGGCAGAGAATTCCTAAATATCGGTACGGCCGGCGGGTTGCAGCATGATGGGGTTTTTCTACTAGATAAGGCGCTTCGTGATGAGGGGACAAGCTATCACTATATAAAGGATAGTAAGTTTGCCTACCCTGATAAACAATTCACATCAAAGCTAGGGGCAATGCTTACAGAGAAAGGAATAGACTTTGAAAAAGGCCCATCTTGGACTATCGATGCCCCGTATCGAGAGACGAAAGCAGAAATCAAAAAATATGCAAAAGAAGGCATAGTTGCAGTAGAAATGGAGGCCGCGGCGTTATTTGCCTTAGCCCAATATCGTAAAGTTAGAATTGCCTCCGCTATTGTTGTCAGCGATGTGCTTGGGAAGAAATGGAAGCCACGATTTAGTAAGCGTGATGTTGTTGCCACGCAAAACCGACTTATTGATGCAGCTGTCCAGTTTTGTCACGTCGCTAGCTGACACTTTTAAGGCGCCGAATAAGAAGATTTTTTTGGCAGCGCCCACAATGTTGTGTACTCTGGTTGGAGCTTACCATCGCCGCTAGGAGGCATCGTTGCCTGGTCAATATGTCACTGCGGGCGCCAATGCCGGGTGAGGCAGTCACGCACTTAACTGAGGCCATGCACAGAGCCAACAAGCGGATGCAGGGATTTTTATTTACAATTTAGTTTAGTATTTTTAGCTATCTAAAGCTCCGGCGAAAACATTTAATTCGAGAAATGTAGAGAGTCACATTTTTAGGCCTATTATTCATACCTTAGTAAGTTCGATTTATGCTTTCCGAAAAGTTAGAATTTATGGAGTGGGGTATGTGCAAGAGAATGTTAGCCTTAATATTGTTTAATGTTGTTTTTGTGGGGTCTGTGGCTCAAGCGGATAATCCCATAAAAATAAAAATCCCAACCTTTGTGCCGGAACGCCCTGTGATTATTTTGTATAAGGAGTTTTTAAAAGAAAACCGCTTTTGTCGAGTCAGTGGCGGCGGGATGAAACGCCTAGCAAGTCATTCTGGGGGGATTCCTGCTAATGGCAAGGCGCGAATTTTTGGTCGTAAGATGGCCGTAGTAAGGCAGTCATCATCTGGATATGCAACAATTGATAACAATGATAACGGCCGCAGAAGAAGCATTAGCGATTCGGGTTTTGCTTCTATAGATAATAGCAGCCGCTATAATTTAGGAAGACCTAGCCTCAATGACTAATAAACCCCTCGCTGATCATTTTTGAACGAAGTGAAAATTTCATTAGCTTGATGGGCGAACAAAATCTTGGTGTAGCTAAGTTTTGCCGTAAATAAACTAAGCCCAACAAAAAAAGCAAATGGGAACAGCACTACGATAAAGCTATCTTGTAAGTTTGTCATAACTGTTGTGATAATTAAGCATGAATGGTTTTTATCAAAAAGCGCTATCGAGCTAAGCCTAACACTTTTATGACATCAAAGTTTCATATCGTTGGGTTTATTGTCCTTGAGTTAAGCCGATAGAGAAAGTCCAAAACCTTACCTATCCATCTTCGTTGTTTTGTAGTTGAGTTTTTTCTTTTTGACGATGATCACTTAAATTAGTTTTGTTATGATCTTCGTGATGTGCATATCGAGTAGTTTTCTCTGGGGCGCAGTGGTGCTTATATATACCTTTGCCGAAGCGCGGTACTCATAATTCCGAAGTCAGCAGTTCGATTCCACTCATCACCACCATTTTTACTTTCCCCAAAAGAAACTTCCATTAGAATAGCTACTTTGTTCTCATGTTTTTAATGAAAATCTATAAAAAATAGAGGATTACACGTTTTTGAAGCACTGTTGCCTTTTTTACTGATTAAAGAGCGGTTTGGGTAGTCTTCGGAAATAGATTTAACAAAGCCTATTTATTGTCTGTTCTGTTTGGTTAGAAAGGGTGAGTGCAATGAAAATTAAAGTAAATATGTTAGCGCTTTTTGTCGCGTGCTTTTTGACTACATCGGCGCGCGCAGATAACCCAATTAAAATTAAAGTTCCTACCTTTGTTCCTGATAAGCCAGTCGTAGAAATGTATCAGGATTTTCTTAGCGAGGGGAAGTTCTGCCGGGTTAATGCCGATGGTCAACGATATAGTATCAATCCTTCGCCGACTTCGGCCTTGCTTGCACGAAGTGAGCAAGCAAAAAAATAAGATAACGGCAAAGCCTCATATTGTTAAGAAGGCGGTGCCGCATCTTATTTTTGCTGGTTCATTTCTAATTGGACGATCTTCCTGCTGCTGTCAAACGGGCCAGAAAACTTAATAGTTTATGCAAAACCCCATTCTTGGGGCTTTCGTTTTCTTTATTTTTCTTTCTTTTTTCTAATCCGGATTGTTTTGTGGATTCAGGATAATATTTATTTTGTGTTGGGCTTTGCTGGTAAATGGCGTCGCGGTTAAGTTGGGGATTTTGGTTTGCTTGATAGAGGGGAACATGATTAGCCGAGCTATTGTCACAGTTGTTAATATTGCTTTTGGTTTCTCCGCCTAATTGTAAATCAGAAAATAGGGGAACACTTTCTGAGCCTCCGCTTGCAGATAAAGCAAAATTAAGGCCATTATTAATATCTTCTCTGTTTTGTATCTGGGCATCATAATGTTTAATCCACGCAGCCAGCTGCTCTTGGAGATTTGCGGAGTATAAGTCGGCGAGAGGAAACGGTTTAGTGTAATAGGAAGATATTCGATGATTGTTATAAGAGGAAAGTCCTTCGAGGAACTGTTTGCCTTGTGTAAGAATTTGGTTAAGGAAGCTATCTCGGGAAAGATTGTTTAATAGTAGATTAGATAGCGGGGATGTGCGAGCAGGGAGTAAGTTGTCAACAACACGTTCGCCTACGCTGGCAAATAATCCGATGCCGGTAAAAGGCGTTTTGCCCGCTGAAAGATTACTAATTGCCTGCGCGACAGCTTTATCAGCGATTATCGGCCCTTTATAAGATGGCTGATAACCAAGACCGTTAATGCTCATGAAATATTTCCCCTGAAAGAGTTCCTACCTTTTGCCCACTATCTATTTAATTATCGTGTGCTTCAGGATATTTTTTGCAAAATAGTTAGGGGGCTAACCTTAAGCCGCTTTATGTCCTTGACATGATTGAATAAACATGTTCTCTGAGAGCCGACCTGGAAACCCTTCACGGGATAATTTTCATTAAAATTTCAGGGGTATTACAAGTATGAATATTTTTAAATTTATTGCCGTTTCCTCATCGGAAATGACAGATTTTGTGAAGGCTTATCTTCATCCCCCCATAGTTTTGCTTCGCAAAACTTGCCCCCTCTGGGGGCTTTTATATAGAAACTCACTAAAAGTCGTGAACGGTTACGCCAACCTGAAACCTGGCTCTATAATCGATATGAGAAGGCATACCTTTTACTTATTTAGCTTGATTTACTGCCTGGCAGCATTGCTTTTGGGCTGCGGCGGTTCCGGTAATGGCGGAGAAGGGGCTAAATTCAATGGTAACTGGGAAGGAACCATGCGCGGCTCAAGTTGCCTAGGGAATATCAGCTTGGAACGAGATGTCGTTTATCGCTTGGATTCAGCAAGCCAGGAAGCAGGTGAAGTCGTTGAGCTGACTGATGGGTTTGGTAATTATTATAAGGGCAACGTTGCTGTAACCCACGAACAAGGGCTGGGGTTTATGGTGGAGTTAGTTGATCAGAAAGCTGCCGGTGAGTTTCCCAGATTTATCCGACTAACCAATGTTACCGATAGTCAAGCTCAGGCCGAGACATTATATAATATCTCAACTATTAGCCCCTACGGCTGCAATTATTCTTTAACCGCTGTCCTCTATAAAATTCCTTAAAAATCTCTTAAGGACTGAAATTCTTGCCTGACGGCTCCGCAGGTTCTCGTCTCTTGTTCTAAGTATCATTGTCGATAGTAAAGACGTTGCGTCTGAATTTCTGGAAAAGTCCATTTGTAAAAAGACGGTAGAGAAGAATAGCAAAAAGCCCTTTGGAGCGGGAGACGGGACTCGAACCCGCGACGTCAAGCTTGGGAAGCTTGCATTCTACCACTGAATTACTCCCGCACAGAGTGATGGTTAGGCGCCTATTTAGTGTGGAGAGAGGGCATAAGTCAACAAAGCATTGCTATTTTGTCGGAGAAAGTTTTATGTTATTGCCAATTTTGCAGTATTCTTATCAGACAAATGTGGAGTGAAAACATGAAGGCCAAAATTCAAGAAGATATCAAAACAGCGATGAAAGCTCGGGATCAGAAGAAACTGGATACGTTGCGGATGATTATGTCTGAGATCAAGAGAGTAGAAGTGGATACCAGAAAGGAAGTTGATGAAGCCGGTGTCATAACTATTTTGCAAAAAGAAATTAAGAAGAGAAAAGATGCTTTGGATTTTGCTAAGCAAGCCCAGAGGGCTGATTTGGTCGAGCAAAATGAATATGAAATTGCTCTCGCGCAAAGCTATCTTGGGGAACAATTTGGAGCTGATGAATTGAAAGACTTGATTAAGGAAATAGTCGCTCAGGGCAACGATAATATCGGCAAAATTATGGGCGCTTTAAATAAAGATTACAAGGGCAAGTTTGATGGCCGTATGGCGAGCGATATCGCCAAAGAAATTCTAGCACAATAAATTAAAACTATGATGCTAGATCCGAGTATCTTAGCAAGTGTTCCCCAGGGTTCTGTTGTCAAAGTGAGTGATATTTCATTTGCCGGGGAGAACATAGTTCTTAGCCTTACAGTTGAGAATTGGTGGGGGGAGAAAAATCTTGATTTCAAAGGTGAGACGGTTAAAATGCTTTGCGCACTTAGTAGTTATCGAGAGTTTTCTTCTTACTGGTCTCCTCTGGAAAATGAATTGCTTGAACTTACGGTAAGCGATGATCATAATATGATTGCTGACTACCTGACCACATACTCTCTTTATGGTAACGCTCCTTTGCCTGATCCCTATCGCTTTTATTGGGATTTTTCTGTCATGTTGCGAGATGAGTTTGGTTCGTTGCGCAATCCTGACTTTTACTTAGCAGTAGATGCAACTTTGAAAGGCTGGATGAGCAACTGTTATAATCGAGCTTTTTTTTTAGGGCGTGTGCCGGAAATTATGCTTGCGCGCACACAGGAATTGCTTGACGTTCAGGCGTGCGAATATCAAGCTTTAAAAAATGAAGTTCCGGAATGTACGGATAAATTGTTTATCCGTAGTAATTTATTTTGGGCAGTTGCCGGAAATGTTAGTTTGCAATTGGTAAATTAGTTATGGGCGAATTGAGTAAACATCAATTATTGGGCAATGTGGCTGAGCAGCTAATTGCCACGTATGATTACAATAATGGCGATAGCCCACAGCAGGTGCGTTATTCTGCGCCTAGTTTGTCCCATGTGATACATGCTAAAGATTTATTGCTGGATATGATAATTCCCGGGAAAGCTGGATTGATAGATAGTCGTTGTTTTTCCCAGGCCACACAAAGTTTAGCCGGGGTTTTGAAGCAGATCTGGGGTTTATTGCAACCGGAAATCGAAAAGTCCTTAGTTTATCGTTGGAAAGGTGCTGCCGGGGTGGATGAAGGGGCAAGGGAAGAAAAGGGGATAGATAACATTACTAAAAATATTCTCGCAGACTTCTTTTCCTCTTTGCTTGGGATAAGGGAGCTGTTGCTTAAAGATATTGAGGCTGCTTATCGTGGAGACCCAGCGGCGTTGAGTTATGCCGAAGTGAAGCTCGCTTATCCCGGTGTTGAGGCAATAGCTACGCATCGTTTAGCGCACAGTTTATATTTAGCTAATGTGCCGCTTATACCGCGCATGATGAGCGAATCAGCGCATAGTGACACGGGAGTCGATATCCATCCCGGGGCAAAAATTGGCCAAGGTTTTTTTATCGATCATGGAACGGGCGTGGTTATTGGGGAAACTACAGTGATCGGTCACAATGTGAAAATTTACCAAGGTGTTACTTTAGGCGCGAAGAGTTTTCCGTTAGATGAAAATGGTCATCCGATAAAACATATTAAGCGTCATCCGACTGTAGGAAACAATGTCGTGATTTATGCCAATGCCACTATTCTTGGTGGAGATACGGTAATAGGCGATAATGCTGTTATTGGTGGAAACGTTTTTGTCACATCTTCTGTGGCGGCCAATACTATGGCTTCCGGTAAGGTTCGAGAGATTAGTGAGGGATTATGACAAAGGTTGGAATAATTGGCGGTTCCGGTTTGGATAATCCGGATATTATAACAAACTCAATTATTAAAGATGCTGATACGAAATATGGTAAACCATCGTCGCCGTTAACGTGTGGAAATATTTCCGGGGTGAATGTAGTGCTTATTGCTCGCCATGGAAAGGAGCACACAATCCCACCTACTTATGTGAATTATCGTGCTAATATCAGTGCTTTAAAAAACGAAGGGTGCGATTATATTGTTGCGACAACAGCTGTTGGTTCCTTAAGAAAGGACATCGAACGAGGACATTTGGTTATACTTGATCAATTTATAGATTTTACCAGGCGTCGAGAAGTTTCTTTTCATGAAAGTTTTCCGCCGCATAATGCGGCGCATACGACTATGGCCGAGCCTTTTTCCAAAGAATTGCGGCAGGTATTAATTGCTACCTGCAAGGAACTAGTTCTGCCTTATCATCCGACAGGAACGGTAGTGACGATAGAAGGGTCACGCTTTTCCACCAGAGCTGAAAGTCGCATGTTTCGCAAATGGGGGGCTGATGTGATTAATATGTCAGTAGCCCCGGAGGCAATATTAGCAAATGAAGCAGCTATACCTTACGCTGTGGTCGCAATGAGCACAGATTATGATTGTTTATTTGATGACGTGGCGCCGGTTACTTGGGATGATATACTAAGAGTATTTTCTTCTAACGTTGATAAAGTAATTAAACTTATTACCGCCTCTGTGCCCAAACTAGCCAAGTTACCGTAGTAATTTACACTAGCTCACGTTTTTCAAAGATTAAAATGGCAAGCGTCACGCTAATTGCTGCATAGCTACAAGTATAAACAGTTGCTGATAGTAAAATATTAGTGGGTACGGCCACATTATAAACAATGTCATTTACATGGTTGAGGCGGCTTAAGTCCGGAAGAATAAAATCAAAGATATTAACTATTTTTTGCAGTAACGGATTATAATATTCTCCTTCCGGCATAAACTCTTTTAAATAATTAATTGAGCGCCCGGCCAAATAAAAGGCTAGGGTAAAAAGACCGGTAAGCGTTGTGGTAATGACAATGGATGAGAAAAAGATAGCAATTGCAGCAACAATAGCCATCTCTAAGATGGTAAAGTATATGCCCTGCAGGAGTAAATAGTCGATACGTCCTTCCATCATTAAGCAAAAAATCATCAGTCCGATACCCATTAACCCGACAAGCATGGCCACGGTAAGTAATAATCCTAAGTATTTTCCTAAAATAAATTGATAGCGATAAACGCTTTTCGATAAAATATTATAAACTGTTTTTTGCTTCAGTTCTTTGTTTAATAGGTTTACACCAGCAATAATTGTGATCACCGTGCCGAAAAAAGAAAGAGCAAATAAACCAAAATCCTTAATTACTTTTACGTCATCACCGATGGAAACAGAACCAAATAATGCTGAAATAATAACCACAATGAGCGCAAAGAAAAACGCAGTATAAAGAATTTTATTTCTAACGGCTTCACGAAAAGTATTTAAGGCGACAGCTACAATCTTATTCATAGAAACTCCTTATTATTTAATACCTTCGACAATAGAAACAAAAACGTCTTCTAATGAGGGCCTTTCTTCGGCAAAGGCTTGAATCGTTAATCCTCGACTAATAGCATCCTGCAAGGCAGCGACAGACTGTTTGTAATCAGTAAACACCATGGTGAGGGCAGAGGAATAAACAAGATCATCGCGTTGCAAGGGCGTGCAAATTTCCGGATGAGCTTGGATGAATGCGGCTAGCTGTTCATGCTGAACTATGGTCAGAGCAAATTTACCATTAGTCCAGTCGGCGTTTTGTCCTTTTAATTGGACGATAGTTTTTAATTCGCCACGAGCAAGAATCGCAGCACGTTGGCACATATTTTCAACGTCAGAGAGAATATGTGAGGACAAAAATATAGTTGTTCCTTCTTTGTTAAGGTTTGTGATTAGCTGGCGGATTTCTTTACGACCCACAGGATCAAGCCCGCTAAATGGTTCGTCGAGAAATAATAGGCGGGGACGATTGATGATCGCTTGGGCAATGCCTAAGCGCTGCTGTAAGCCTTTGGATAGTGTGCGAATGGGGTTCTTTGCCCGATCAGCAATGCCAAGAAGTTCTAAGACTTGAGAGCAGCGCTGTTTTAGCTCCGGCTTAGGAATGTTATGCAGTGCCCCAAAGAAAAGCAGTGTTTCCTCGACTGTTAAGTGTTCATAGAAATAAGGCTGCTCCGGCAAATAGCCAAAAACGCTGCGCTGAGCGGCGCTATTGAGCGGCTGATCATAAAACAAAAACTCACCTTTTGTTTTACTAATTAAACCGAGCAATGATTTAATCGTTGTGGTTTTGCCCGCGCCATTATGGCCAAGAAATCCAAAACATTCCCCTTCATTGACGGCAAACGAAATGTCTTTGACGGCCGGGGCCGAGCGAAATGTCCAGTGCGATCGGAAATTTTTACTAAAGTTTTTAACAGTTAAAATCGCAGTCATGATCTAATGCTCCTGTGCATAAATGCCGGTTTTGGCTGTTTTGCCCCGATACACGAGGCCCACTTTACCTGAGGCTGTAGTGACAATTTGCTTTTCTCTGTTCCAAATATATTTATCTCCGTAGGGAGAGAGCGGCAAAGAGGTAATGATGCCCTTATTAATTAATTCCTCTAACGAGTCAGGGGAGTGACCATTTTTTTCTTCGTAAAAGCTAACGGCCTTGTTAATCGATGCTATGTCACGGCTAATGATTGCTAGTTTAAGTTTGTCTTCCAGAGCGTTTTTGGCATTCTTATCGTTGGTGGTTTTTATCATGTTAGTCAGAAACCCGATCGCCAGGTTAGGGTCTTCATCGGTGGCTAACATGCGCGAGGCGATAGTTGCCAAAAATGGTGGAGCGTCGGGAAGGTTTGCTGCTTGCATTAAATCCTCACGCGCCAAATCACGGCGCTCGAGAAAATACCAATAGTTAAATGCTCGTAAGTAGCGGTAGCGCCATTTGTCAGAGTTATATTTAATAGCGCGCTCTAATAGAGCATTACTCCTTTCCGGGTCGCGTGCGCTCCAGGAGAGCATAGTCGCACAAAACTCAATGGCGTGCTTGGCGCGGTAATCAAGGCTTGTTACTAATTCACAGTTGTGCCCTAGCCATTTGTAATCACGACCTTGCTGGAACTGTTTGCCAAAATAGTTAAGCGTATTAAACCAAAGTATATCAGAAAAAAAGTTTTCAAAGCCAAAACTTACAGGTCGGATAAAGCGCAGTTCGGGGAGATAAAGAGGTGGTAACTCTTGTTGGTCTTTCTCGCGCTCTGCTTGAAATGCTCTGAGTTGAGGTTTGCTGATAGCAATAGCGATAATGGATAAAAGCAACACAGTACCCACTGTTAGGGTATATAATATCTTGAAGGTGCTTTGTTTGCTCATTAATCGTGTCATATAAAATTATTTAAATCTTAAGCCAGGCTAAGATACAAAATCTAGATGCCTGGCGTAAAGGGGAAAATATTTAGCCGGGCGCTGGAAGTTGGCTTAGTTGAGATAAAATCTTGGTTGTTTGTTCGGCTTAATTGTGAGATTAATTACTGACAAGACGCAGACAAAGCGTGAAAGCATACTATCTTATAAATTAGGGCTTGGTCATGAGCGAAGTCATCTCAGTTATTAACATATTTTTGTTATTTGCCGTGCTTATCGGAGTTGGGCAGGTTTTAAGAAAGCTTAATGCTAATACGCTGCTTTCGAAGATGGATGTTTTAGAGAGTTTGCTCGGTCGGGTGGATAATAGCTTGGTGCAGCAAATGGCCTTAAGTAGAGATGAACAGCGAAATTCGCTCGCGGCATTTGGGGAACAAATAAATCAGACAAGTAAAAGTATCGGGTCGATGCAGAAAGAACAGCTGGAAAGTTTTTCTCGGCATTTAAGTCAATTTCAGGAGCAGCTGAAATTGGATACCGAGGCTCTAAAAGTTAATCAGGCGAATCAGGCTAAGGGAATCGAAGAGCGATTGGAGAAAATGCGGGGCACCGTTGAAGAGCGACTGAAATCCATTCAAAATGAAAATAGCGGGAAGCTTGAGGAGATGCGCAAGACTGTTGATGAGAAGCTGCATGATACGCTAGAGAAGCGTCTCAGTGAATCGTTCAAGCAAGTGAGCGAACGCCTTGAGCAGGTGCATAAAGGTTTGGGCGAGATGCAAACATTGGCCGTGGGGGTAGGGGATTTAAAGAAGGTTCTTTCTAATGTTAAAACGAAGGGGATTATTGGCGAGTATCAGTTGGCGGGGATATTGGAAGAGATTTTGAGCCGCGAGCAATATGAAGCTAATGTGGCGACGAAGAAAGGTTCGCGTGATAATGTGGAGTTTGCTGTGCGTTTGCCGGGTAAAGATAATAATGGCGAGATAGTTTATTTGCCGATAGATTCTAAGTTTCCGACTACTGATTATTATGGCTTGCTGGAAGCTTATGAACTTGGCGATACTGATAAAATTCAGGAGCGGGTGAAGGCGATAGAAATGGCGATAAAACGCTGCGCCAAAGATATCAGAGATAAATATATAGATCCGCCGGCGACAACTGAGTTTGGTGTGATGTTTCTTCCTTTTGAAGGGCTATATGCCGAAATTGTTCGGCGTCCTGAGTTAGTCGAATCTTTACAGCATGATTATAAAGTTATTGTTGCCGGACCCTCGACGCTGGCGGCATTGTTAAATAGTTTGCAGATGGGATTTAAAACATTAGCCATCGAAAAGCGCAGTTCTGAAGTTTGGCGCATTTTAGGTGCGGTAAAGACAGAGTTTGCCGCTTTTAACGACGTACTTAAAAAAGCCCAGGACAAAATCAACAAGGCCAGTCAGGATATTGACGTGCTCGTAGGCACGCGAACGCGCAAAATTCAAGGCAAGCTGCGCGAAGTAGAAGCACTGCCGGCAACAGAAACCACCGCGCTACTGGGCTCCATCGAATCGGAAACCGAAGACCTCTAACCTGACCTCTCTAACCCTAACCCTAAACCCTCTCACCCTAAAATATAATCTATAATCTGGTGCCGGGCACCTTTTGGTAACCCCCCGGCATTGCATTCGAAAACAGAAATTAGGTTCGGAGAGCTACATCTATGCCAGCTGTAGCGTAGTATTCAAGAGTTCGTTCATTGTCCTAACAATTTGAGACCCGGCCTGGTAGCCTCGTTGATATCTTACAACATTTATAAATTCGTTTGCTTGATCGACAGTCGAATTTTCTAGCGAATTATTTGATACGCTTCCCCGTGCTTCTGTATTAGGTGTTCCAACAGAAGGGGTGGATGTTTTTTCAGATATGGAGAACATATTTGATCCTTCTCGGGTCAAACTCTCGGGATTGACAAAGCGGGCTAGCGCAATAGTTCCTAAAGTGGTTTGAGCCCCGCTATCCAACTGTCCGACGATGGTGCCGTCTTTTGAGAGGCTAATATTAGATACTGTTCCCGGTTGTGTTCCATCGGCGATAATACCGCTTAACACGGAAGGGGCAGCGACAGATTGAAATTGTGTCATATCTATAGTGACGGGACTCGAAGTGGTTCCTGGCCAAGCCGGGTTCATCGTCATAGTGATGGTGCTATCGACGGCTGGGGATCCATTGTTCGGAAAGTTCATAGTTGCACTACCTACCTGTACGGGAACTCCTGCAGTTCCACCAACATCTGAGCCGTCTACATAAGCGCTCGCCTGCCAAGTCGTGGCGTCAGTTTTAGAAAAATACATGTCAATATCGTGTTTTTCTCCAAGCGCATCAATGACAGAAAAAATGCCATGAGCACTGGCCGCGGAGTTCAATTCCCCGAAAGTTTGTGGATTTGTGGGCGCAGTTGTGATGGTCGATCTGGAATCCAAAACACCGTTCAATGCTACTGTAGTAGTGGCTTGAGCTTGCACGGTTGTGTTTTCAACCTGAAGGGGCACTAAGTTTTGTAGATCCCCGGAGGCGTAACCCATAACCGTTAATCCATCTTGAGTAACTAGTGTGCCATCGGCAGCGGCGGTAAAGTTGCCGGCGCGTGTATAGTAGGTGTCAGTGCCATTGGAAACGATAAAGAACCCTTCCCCTTGAATAGAGAAGTCAAGAGATCTGTTAGTTACCTCCAAAGGACCTTGAGCATGAATGGTATTAATATCAGTAATCTCAACGCCATTGCCATAGCTATTAGTCTGGCTATACAACCCACCCATTGAATCAGCGAGCAAAGCGGCAAATTCTGGACGCTCTGCTTTGTAGCCCGTGGTATTAGTATTGGCTACGTTATCTGCAACGGCAGCTAACGCAGTGCCGTGGCTCATTAAAGATTCACGTCCCGTATATAAACCTGTTAGTAGATCCATAAATCACTCAACCTTCATAAAAGACTGCGCCTAAGCAAAGCAAAATACGCAGAAATTGTGCCGTAAATATTTAGCTTTACTTATGGCATTTTCTTCCGGGATCAACCACCGACGGCGAAGCTAAGTAGCTAAAGATACTTAGCTTCGCCTCCTTCTCCTCCTCATCCAGGTATAATTTAGCATCTTTGATGCCAAGCTGTTTTCCCTGGTGCCGGGCTCTTTTTTTCTGTCGCCTGACTTTTTTGCAAATCTTTCTGCAAGTCTTCGAAAACCTATTAACGGAAATTACCATTTAATTTCCCCAAGATATAAAATACTAAAATTAGGAGGTTAATTATGCCACATAGAAGAAAATTTTACCCGAAGGATTCTGTCCTGTTCGTTACTTTCAGCGCGGAAAAGGGCTTGCCACTAATTCCAAACGCTATAATTAATGGAATTTTAGAAGGGATAATGGCAAGAGCCCAATTTTTATATGGTCAGGAGTTATGTCATTACGTTTTTATGTCAAATCATGGACATTTAATTATTAGGGTTACTGACCCCGACAAATTTTCTGATTTCATAGGGTATATAAAGTGTAAATCCGCAGATGCTGTAAATCGCCTGTTGGAAAGGAAAAAGCAAACAGTGTGGTGTGATGGCTTTGATAGTCCTGTAATCGTAACGCCCGAAACCTTAGAAGATAAAATAAAATACGTGTATTTAAACCCGGCTAAAGCCCGCCTTGTGGATTCTATAGAAGAATATCCCGGAATTAATTCATGGAAAACATTTACGAAAAGTAAAACTGAAACTGTCAAGAAAGTTCGATGGATAAGGCCGTCCACCATAAAAAAACTGCCGACTAAATCTTCTAACTACGGCGAGCAAATATTGTTCCTAAATAGGCTACGAAAGGTCAATAAGATTGACCATGAGTTGGTGACAACTCCAAATGCATGGATGAAAACATTCGTAAAGATAGGAAAGGAAGAAGCGAAGTTGATAAACGAAAGAATTATAAAAGAAGTAAAACTAGCTGAAGAAAGCTATCGGTCGGAAAAACCATCTGTAATGGGGGTCTCCAAGCTACGTTCGCAGCCGCTTACTCTTAAGCACGAGCGAAAAAAGAATTCTCCACGAACGCAGTTTTTGAGTTCGGATATTACTCTACGAGTAAAGTTATTAAATTGGTTTAAAGAAATGTCTAATTTAGCTACCCAAGCCTGGCAAAATCTACGAGACGGAATTGAGGCAATTCTTCCAGCTGGATTCTATGGCCCGGGACGAGTTTTGCATGCCAATTGCTTCAATTTTATGGCGATGTGTGGCACTTAATTTAAAAATCGAGTAGTTTTGATGTCCGCATATTGAATTGCGAGTAGGAATAATTTTCTACTAACGCAGTCCTGCATCAACAGTGGTTCCATAGTCGCAAAAATAGCGATTAAAATAGTAATCAAGTAACCTTCATGCCTATTAATTAATGGAGATTAATGGAGTTTAAAACCGTAGATTGCTCAGCGAACTACGCGGTGAATGAAGTTTTGACACACTTTCGGTTTCCCCTTGGACTGGTGCCCGGCACCAGTCCAAGGGGTGGGGCTCGGCACCAGACCAAGGGGTGGGGCTACTCCCACTCGATGGTGGAGGGGGGTTTGGTGGAGATGTCGAGGACGACGCGGTTGATGCCGTCAACTTCGTTTACTATGCGACTGGAGATGCGGCGAAGGACAGACTCGGGGAAGTAATACCAGTCGGCTGTCATGGCATCGCGCGATGTTACGGCACGAATGGCTACTGTGCGTTCATAGGTGCGGCCATCGCCCATTACGCCAACGCTTTGCACCGGAAGTAGCACGGCAAATGCCTGCCATAATTTACGTTCTAGGTTAGCAGCGCGCATTTCCTCTTGAATAATTACATCCGCTTTTCGAACCACGCTAAGCTTCTCTTTCGTTACATCGCCGATAATTCTGATGGCCAGCCCGGGACCGGGAAAGGGTTGGCGGTGAATCAGTCTCTCCGCTATTCCCATTTTGAGCCCGATGGCGCGAGCCTCGTCTTTAAAAAGCTCACGAAGTGGCTCTATTAGATCAAGCTCCATGTTCTCGATTAAACCACCGACATTATGGTGACTTTTTATTGTAGCCGACGACCCAACCACGGAAACACTTTCAATGACGTCTGGATATAAGGTGCCCTGCACCAGATACTTAACGTCGGTGATTTTGCGGGCTTCTTCTTGAAAAACTTCAATAAATACACGGCCGATGATCTTTCGCTTCTTCTCGGGGTCACTGACCCCGGCAAGCTCGCTGAGGAAGCGTTCGCTGGCGTCCACATGGTGAACAAGGAGCCCGGCACCAGTGAAAGAGTCAAGGACTTCGGGGGCTTCGTTGTGGCGGAGTAGGCCGTTGTCGACGAAGATGCAGTGCAGGCGCTGGCCGATGGCTTTATGAACAAGGGTGGCGGCTACAGTGGAATCTACTCCGCCGCTGAGCCCGCAAATGACGTTTCCTGTGGGCACTTGCTTGGCAATTCGCGCCACTGTTTCGTCAATGAAATACCCGGCATCCCAATCAGCGCTCAGTCCGGCTATGTCGAACAAAAATGTTTTTAAGATATCTTTGCCTTTGGGCGTATGGTGCACTTCGGGATGAAATTGCACGCCATAAACTCGCTTTTTATCATTTCCAAACGCGGCTACCGGCGAACCTTCGGAACTCAGCGCTGCATAAAACCCTTGCGGCAACACAGTCACCTTGTCGCCGTGACTCATCCACACTTGCAGCACTTCACCCTTTGCCAGCCCCGAAAACGCTCCCTTCGCTTCCAGCACAGTCACCGTCGCGCGCCCAAACTCCCGCTGCACGCTAGCCGCCTGCCCATTACAACCATCTCCCACAGCATCGCGCGCCCAGCCCTCAACCTTGCCACCAAACTCATCGGCAATCAGCTGCATACCATAACAAATCGCAAACATCGGTAGCCCAGACGCCAAGACTTTCTTATCCAGCCTAAGCGCCTGCGCACTATTCACCGACGACGGCCCGCCGGACAAAATCACCGCCTTTGGCTCCCGTGCCAATATCTTATCGCCAGCCATAGTCCCCGGCACTATCTCGCAGAACACCCCTAACTCCCGCACCACGCGGGCAATGAGCTGCGTATATTGCGACCCGAAATCAAGTATTAAAAGTTGGGCTTTCATGTTTGTCCTCTTTTGCTAACTATGATCTATGAAGTTTGATTGATGTTTTTCTTCTTACGCTAAGCTTAATATCGCTTCCGACAAATCCAAATTCGTCGCGAATCGCATTCTTAAGCGCGCGCAAATAGGAAAAATGTACGCCACGAGTAAAATTAAAAAACAACGCAATACGCGGCGGCGCCACGGCAACCTGCGCAGCAAAGTAAAATTTCAAAACAAGCCCACGATACGTCGGCGCCGAAGTGCGCTCATGCACGCGCTTCAAAATCCGATTGAGCTTTCCTGTCGGAATTCGCCTCTGCCGCGCATAAGCTACTTCCTTAGCCGTATCCAACACCCGCGGACAACGTCTCCCCGAAAGTGCAGAAATATAAATGATCGGCGCATAGCGGGCAAATTTCAGTTTATCGCGCACATCCAATGTAAACTCATGCACACTGTGGTGTGTCTTCTCCACTGCATCCCACTTGTTGATACAAATCACCAAGCCTAAGCCCTGATCATGGGCCAGCCCGGCGATTTTAGTATCTTGCTCCGACACTCCCTCCAGCGCATCAATCACCAGCACGCAAACATCGGCAGCGGAGAGGGCCTTTAGCGCGCGCAGCGTACTGTAATGCTCGACATTATCAGTTACTCGCGCTTTCTTCCTTAGCCCCGCAGTATCAACCAGCAAATAATCCTGCCCATCACGTTTAAGCGGCGTATCCACGCTGTCGCGCGTAGTACCTGCTATATCAGAAGTTATTACGCGCTCCTCGCCAAGCAGAGTATTATAGAGCGTAGATTTTCCCACGTTTGGCTTTCCAACCAATGCGATTTTAATTAAATCCAGCGCAATTACTTCTTCTTGTTTCTCTTCTTCCTGTTCTTCCTCGGTGCTAGCTGAACCCTTACTTGGAGCTAACTTAGTTAAACGGTTTTCTTTGAGATAATCGTTTTCGCTCTCCCACTCACCGCCAGGGGTAAAAACCGGCGCAAACCTTGGCTCAACAGAATCACCTTCTCCCGGGCCATCGGAAAACTCAAAATCACCGCCATCATCCTCAAGCTCTTCATCTTCATCGTCCGTGTTAAGGGCTGCCAACTCGCGCTGAATTTCAAGTTCCATGTCCTCTTGCTGCGCTTGTAGCCTCTCGCGCTTTTCTTTCGTCCTTCTGGCTTGCTCTTCGTAGTCAGGCAAAGTCTTCAACGTCTCTTCCACGACGTCGTTTATATTGCGCCCGTATTTGGCGCTTAAATCTTTTAGCTCCGACACGCCCAGGGCATAGAAGTCATAAATCTTTTCTTCTTGCTCTTTGCCGTCGCACTTGTTGACATAATAAAAGATGGTTTTGTTATAGCCCCTTAAAATGCTAACAATCTCCTCATCGCCAGCTTGCAATCCGGTGTTGCCATCAAACAAGCAAAGTATAATATCAGCCTCATCTACTGCGACCATGGTTTGCTCAACCACGCGCTTTTGCAGTGGGTCGGTATTATCAGTGTCGTAGCCGCCGGTATCGACCAAATAAAAGGGAAAAGAGTAATTCTCGACTAAAGCGTAATTTCTATCACGCGTCACTCCAGGCAAATCCTCTACGATGGCCTTGTTCTCTCCGACAACGCGGTTAAAAAGCGTTGACTTTCCGACATTCGGCCGACCGACAATTGCGATAATTGGCATTGCATTCATTAGTAGAAACCCACTTTCTTAAGACCCTTATCTGTTAAGCTCCAATGCTCTTCCACTTTCACATGCAGCTTCAAATTAACTTGTATCTCGTAACACTTTTCAATCTCAGAGCGTGCGGCAATGCCGATAGCTTTTAAGGCGCGGCCGTGACTGCCGATGATAATACTTTTTTGATTAGGCTTTTCTACATAGATAGTAGCAAAGACATGCATGATTTTCGGCGTGTCGCGAATATCATCGACCAACACAGCCACGCTGTAAGGAATTTCTTGGCGCATGCGCAAGAAAACTTGCTCACGAATCAGCTCAGCGATGAAAAAATGCTCTGCTTGGTCAGTCAGCTGGTCTATCGGGTAGAGAAACTCGCCCTGCGGAATGAGCTTTTCTAGCGTCTTGATCAGCTCAGCCACGTTGTCGTTCTTCTTGGCCGAAAGCGGAATAATCTCTGGCCGTAGATCAGTGTTGGCGGCAAAGTAATCAGCAACCTTTTTAATTAGCGGAAGAATTTCATCTTTGCTCAGTAAATCAATTTTATTTAAAACGACAATTTGTGGCTTGGCGATATTGTTTTGCGTGAGCTCTTTTAGCGGATTGATTTCGCCTTGTTTATGCAAAGACTGCGCGTCCAGCACCAGCACAAGAGCATCGACCCCGGCGGCGGCGTCCTGCTGAATGTGTAGTAGATGATGCTTAAGCCCGCCGTCGCGCAGCGACTGAGCAAAACCCGGCGTGTCAACGAACACAATCTGCGTTTCGCTTGCTGTTTTTATGCCTAGCACTTTGTGGCGCGTGGTGTGCGGGCGCGAGCTGACGATGGCTACTTTGTCTTCGATGATAGTGTTTAGCAAAGTCGACTTGCCGGCGTTTGCCGGTCCCACGAGAGCAACTATGCCCGCCTTTGTAATTCCTGAGCTGCTCATCTTAGGCGTCCTTTTGTGGCTTTTGTAACATATTTTCGCGACGCACCAAGAGAGCATCGGCGATGATTTCTTTTTGTCCGGCCATAAGATTAGTTTCGCTGTGCGAAGGCATCATCATGCGTATGGCTTCGGCCGCAGCTTCCTGCTGCGACGCTTTTTTGGTCGGCCCGCGGCCGTGGCTCACAATTTCGCCATCGATAATTACCACGCTCACAAAGGTTGGTGCGTGTTCAGACCCCTCGACCATTTCCAGCAAATACTCAGGCGGTTCAGAGCCGGCCAAATGTAAAATCTCTTGCAATTCTGTTTTAGGATCATTGGGTGTGACTTGCGTAAGCGACTCGCCAATGATGCCTTTGATGACAGTCATGGCTTGGTCGTAATTGCTGTCGCGGTAAATTGCTCCGATTATCGCTTCCACCACGTCGGCTAAAATGCTTGGCCGCTCAGCGCCGCCGGACGAAGACTCGCCGCGCCCGAGGCGTATGTATTGGCTGAGTTTTAGCTCTTTGGCCAAGTTGGCAAGTGCCTGAGTGTTGACCAGCGCGGCGCGCATCTTAGAAAGCTCGCCTTCACGCGCATCAGGATGCGCGTCGCTCAGTAAGTGGGCAACGGCCAAGTCCAGCACAGCATCGCCGAGGAATTCCAAACGCTCGTAGTCGGCGCGTTCTTTGACGCCCAGCGCCGAGCGGTGGGTAAAAGCCATGCTTAGAAGCTGCGTGTCCTTAAACTGGTAAACCAGGCTAGCTTCTACAGCCGAGTAATCGACCTCGCGGTTGAGCTGGTCTCTGTTCTCATCGAGAACAAAAGCCTTGTCTTTGGACTCGGGGCGCGCTTCATGCGCCTTGGGAATCATGCGATTGCCTGAGCCCTTTTCATATTCCTTCTTCTTCTTGGCTTTAAAAAGATCTCCAGCATAGTCATCCCAAATGGTGACTTTGCTTTTGTATTCGGTCACGCTAACCAAAGGTTCGTTTTTGATAGACTTGCCGCCAAGTTTTCCAAGCTTAATAGTTTGCATAAACCTATCCTGTGAATTGAATTTCAGTTTACTTTTATTATGGGCAATTTCGCGGGCTAAGGAGTTAAGAGAGATTAAGCAGACTAAACTGCCAATCAGAAATGAAAATAGGAAACAGGTAACTCAAGAACTATTACTGCGCGGGCTTCACTTCGCCGAAGCTTAATTTTCATGAAGGACCCCCTCAGGAAAATACCAACTTCTTGTGTTACATTTTGCCTACCTTTTCTTAACCTCCAAAAACCACAAAAACTCTGCCCTTATAGCATGCTTGGCTGTTATGACAACTCGGCGGGGCCCTGTGCCTGCCCAACTACTAAACTTCTGCCCCAATGGGCTAATATGTTCAACGATAAGAGCCGCTTGAGGAGTATTTGCTCCCTGGTGCCGGGCTCTATTTTGGGCGGGAGGAGGCTTAAGTTTGATATGCGTTGTTGATTTTGTAACGCTTTTTTGAAATTCGGACTTTTTGTGAAATTTGGTAAAATATCTAACTATCTTTGTAGGTTCGAGGTGGTAGGAAGGGGCGCGAAGTGCTGTCGCTGTGCTCCCAGAGGCGGCGATGGTTTTGTTAGCATTTTCGGCGCTTCCGCGAGGTTTAGCAGTATGTAGGGGCGACCGGCGCAGAGTCCTATACACAAATTGATCAAATACATGACTTTGGAGCATTACGCGTCAGCGCCATCAGAGTATAAAAATGCCGCGTGCGTCTTGGAGCGCGTGGCATGATCTGGAGGCTGAAGGCCGGAAGATCTGACGCGCCGACGCTGGCAATGCCGGCGGCGGTATGCGTCAAGGCCACCAACGGCTGCGTGCGCGTGAGGCGTAGGCGACCCAGTTGTTCGCTCTCGCTCACAACATGGGTCAATAGAATGGACCCGCCTTCTTTTTTACGGCTTTTTTGAAGCACTGAAAAAGTGTTTCATGAGCCAAATATGAATAACGGACTATTATGTCCAAGCATAATTAGAAGGAGGGTCCA
>JADZAE010000029.1 GCA_020852715.1 Deltaproteobacteria bacterium | reverse complement strand
TGGTAAATGTTTATTTGTTGAATTTGTAAATCATTATAGTCGGAAATTTTTACCCTCTTAAAGGGGTAACCTATCGAATATCATCCATTATGGTACTCGATACGACTTTCCTTCCATAACTACTCTAAACTTTCTAAGGGGATTATCTCTCAATGGAACTTAGCACGCCTCGGCCGCAGATTTGGTATGATGGATTATTATATTCATTTTCATTCTCCTCTTCGCCCGTAACCGTTGATTTTACCCAAGGCTTTGGGCTGTGTGAAAGATTCTGAGCCGCATGGCTCAGTTAAAAACGCATCTGCGCTTTCTAGAGATGGCTAATTTCCATTTCTAGGAAACGCAGAGCGAAGTATTCTCACCTCACATTTGCAGGAGAACTCACAGCTTATGCAGTAATGCGTGACAACAACAACCAAATGTATTTGCACATTCGATAGTTACAAGAAGGATAACTTCTATCTAAAAACTTCAAAAACCTTATCTTTCTCTTGTCTTCCGTTCTTGCGCCGAGCTTTCGGCAAAAGAACGGAAGACAAATCACTTCATTGTTATTTTCTACCTCTATACAAAATTTAAAAGAGCACTCGCTTTACGTAATGAGGGAATCTAAGTTAGAGGTAGCCTTCCCTTGTGATTACGTTCTCAGGCGACCTGATTAGTAAATGATCATAGGCCTTTAGCAACAGAGAAGCATAAAAAGTTTCCTACAAATTCTAAGAAAAGTAGCGTGCTTTGGGGTTGGCGAAGTAGTACCCGCAGACTGAGGCAGCGGGAGTCATGGCGTAGTTTTCGGTGAGCTCGACGCCGATGTTTTGTTCGACTTTGAGGAGATTGAAGATGGTGCGTTTATCGGCGTGATTGGGGCATGCGGGATAGCCGGGCGCGGGGCGTATGCCTTTATACTTGTCGGTGAATAGGTCGTTGAGGATCAAATCTTCATCGGGCACATAGCCCCAGTGTTTGGTGCGCACTTGCTTGTGTAAATATTCTGAGCAGGCTTCGGCTAATCTATCAGCTAAGGCTTTTAGTAAAATCAAGCTATAGTCATCATTGTCCTGCTCAAAATTTTCTACGGCACTTTCCATTTCTAGGCCACCGCTTAGGGCAAATAATCCAAGATAGTCTTTCTTCCCTGCGGCGCGCGGCGCTATAAAATCAGCTAAGCAACAATTGGCGATATTGGCGTCATGTTTTTTGAGCTGCCTATACATATCAAACTGTGCGCATTCTTTACCGGCTTCATCAAAAAGAATAATCTTTTCATTTTCGCTAGCCGCTTCAAACATGCCGATAACAGCGCCTAGCTCAACTAGTGGTCCACTGGCCATCATTTGCAGCATACTACACGCATCGGCGTATAATTTCTTCGCTTCCACGCCATATTTAGGAGACTCTAAAATCTGCGGGAACTTTCCATTTAGCTCCCATGTAATAAAAAATGGCGACCAATCAATAAACGGTGCCACTTCCGAGATAGGAATATTCTTAAATACTTTCACGCCCAAAAATATTGGCTTCACCGGCTCATAACTTTGCCAGTCGCATTTAAATTTATTAGCTCTTGCTTCTTCTAAGCTCAGTAGCGGCTTGCCGCGGCCTTCGCTTTGATAGGTTCTGTTAATCGTTTCATATTCTTCTTTGATGTGAGCTAAAAAGCTTGGTTTGCTTTCGCTACTGCAAAGCGCCGAGGCCACGGGCGCACTTTTGGAAGCATCTAAAACATGCACCACGCCGTGCTCATAGTTTGGCGCTATTTTAATCGCTGTATGTTTTTTCGACGTTGTCGCGCCGCCAATAAGTAGCGGAATTGTTAGTCCTTGCTTTTGCATTTCTTTAGCGACTATGACCATTTCATCGAGCGATGGCGTAATCAAACCACTTAGGCCAACCAAGGAAACGTCATTTTTAATTGCTTCGGCGATAATCTTTTCACAGGGCGTCATCACACCTAAATCAATCACTTCAAAATTATTACAGGCGAGCACTATGCCGACAATGTTTTTGCCTATGTCATGCACATCGCCTTTTACCGTAGCGAGCAGCACTATACCTGATCTTTTTGCAGTCGAATGCTCTTTTTCTTTTTCCAAATAAGGCTGCAAGTAAGCCACCGCTTTTTTCATCACGCGAGCACTTTTAATCACCTGCGGTAAAAACATCTTCCCTTCGGCAAACAAGTTCCCCACTTCTTTCATGCCGTCCATGAGTGGCCCTTCGATAAGCGCAAGCGCATGTGGAAAACGGCTGCGGCACTCTTCTGTATCCAGCTCGACAAAATCTGTTATGCCTTTGACCAGTGCTGTTTTTAAGCGCTCTTCGGCGCCAGCTTCGCGCCAAGCAAGCTTACTGCGACTTTCCTTTTCGCCGCTACCACTATGTTTTGCCGCTAGCTGCAATAAATTCTCTGCCGCGTCAGTATGGCGATTTAGCAGAGCATCTTCCACGGCAATTTTTATGTCTTCAGGAATTTCTTCGTAAATATCTAATTGGCCGGCATTGATAATCGCCATATCCAGTCCGGCTTTTTTAGCGTGATATAGAAAACATGAATGCATGGCTCGACGAATGATCTCATTGCCGCGAAAGGCAAAAGACACATTACTAATTCCACCGCTGGTGCGTGCTGCCGGCAAATTAGCTTTTACCCACTGAACTGCACGAAAGAAATCCAGCGCATAGTTATTATGCTCAGCTATGCCTGTGGCGATAGTCAAGACGTTACTATCAAAAATAATATCTGTCGGCTCAAAGCTAACTTTGTTTACCAAAATATCATAAGCGCGCTTACACACTTCAATCTTGCGCTCAAAGGTGTCCGCCTGCCCTGTTTCATCAAAGGCCATGATAATAAGCGCATGTCCGAGCAATTTAATCTCTTGGGCTTTTTGGATAAACGCTTCTTCTCCGTCTTTTAAACTGATGGAATTAACAATGCCTTTTCCCTGCATGCATTTAAGGCCACAAAGAATTACTGACCACTTAGAAGAATCTATCATCAGCGGCACTTTGGAAATTTCCGGATCAGAAGCGACCAGATTGACAAAATGCTCCATCTCCTGCTCGGAATTTAATAGCGCTTCATCGAGGTTAATATCGATAACTTGCGCGCCATTTTCCACTTGCTCGCGAGCAATAGTAAGCGCCGCATCGTAATCATGGGCGACAATGAGCTTGGCAAATTTTCTTGAGCCAGAAACATTTGTCCTTTCGCCTATGCTTAAAAAATCTGTGGTTTGATCAAGGCTCACCGACTCCAGCCCAGAAAGCGTGAATATTTTCTTGGTGCTTTTAACGCCGCGCGGCGAGATGCCGCCACACTTTTCTTTTAGTGCGTCTATATGTTCAGGCGTCGTTCCACAACAGCCGCCGACAATATTCACCCCGACATCGCGCGCCAGCTCAGCGACAACATCAGAAAAGTATTCAGCCGTTTCGTCGTATTTGCCCAGCTCATTAGGTAGTCCGGCATTAGGATAAACGCTCAAATAGCAATCAGCTATTTGCTCTAAGCGCTGCAAAAAAGGTTTCATTTGCTTTGCACCCAGCGCGCAGTTTAGACCGATGGAAAGCAGCTCCGGCGTATGCTGCAGTGAAATCCAAAATGCTTCGGGCATCTGCCCGGAAAGCGTGTGCCCGCTTTGGTCGACGATGGTGCCGGAAATCATAATCGGCAGGCGCTTATTTTGTTTTCTAAAAACTTGCTCGGCGGCATAAACAGCGGCTTTAGCATTTAGCGTATCGAAAGCTGTCTCAATTAATAGTAAATCAACACCGCCTGCGAGCAAACCATCGACCTGCACTTCATAGGCGGCCACGAGTTTATCAAATGTGATAGCACGAAAAGCCGGGCTATTTACGTCAGGTGACAAACTAAGCGAGCGGTTTGTTGGCCCAATGGCGCCTGCCACATAGCGTGGGCTATCGTTTGAAAATTCAGCGGCGACTTCTTTGGCGATTTTTGCGCCATGAAAATTTAGCTCCCACGCGCTAGCGCTTAGCGCATAATCGTTTTGCGACACTGAGGTGGAATTAAAAGTATTGGTTTCTATGATGTCGCAGCCAACTTCGAAATAAGCCCGGTGAATGTCTTGAATTAATTGCGGCTGCGTGATATTGAGCACATCGTTGTTGCCGGCCAGCGGATGAAGGTGCTCAGCAAAAGCCTGACCGCGGTAATCGCTTTCCTCTAGGCCGTGACTTTGAATGATAGTGCCCATAGCCCCATCAAGATAGAGAATGCGTTTAGCGAGCAGTTCTTTTAGTTGGCTTTTGTTCATTAGGCTGCGTTAATTCCTTGAAATATTTAGAGGAAGCTTACTTTTTTTCAGTCCTCCATACCATGCTCAATAAGATGCTATATATACCGTCAAGGATTTAAGCAGGTATTTTATTAGTAAACCAGAGAATTTTTGCCATAAACAAGCATCTATATTCGGGACGTAGCTTTGACTTAGTGTTGTCGAAGCTGCTATCCCTATAACGTCGATTTGGTGATTCGCTCTAAGTCCCGACCGCAAGAGACGGCTTTCCCGCGTTTCGTTACCGAATCATATTATGGACAATGTAAATTGGAACACAGTGTTTACTTATGAAGAACATATATGTTGGAAATATTTCGTACCAAATGACAGAAGAGCAGTTGACCGAGTTATTTGGTAATTATGGTGCAGTAAGCAGTGCCCGCGTTGTAAAAGACAATCGTTCCGGTCGCTCCAAAGGCTTCGCCTTTGTCGAAATGGAAGAAGGCGCAGAGGCAGCAATCGAAGCAATTAATGGAACTGAGGTTGAGGGACGCACACTTCGCGTAGCTGAAGCTCATGCTCCCGAAGAGAGGGAAAGACGTGATGATGGGGACGGCAATCGCCGACGCTTCAATGGCCCACGCGGCGGTGGACGCGGTGGCTACGGCAACCGTGGCGGCGGTGGCGGAGGACGTGGTGGTCGCGACGGTAACCGTGACGGCAATCGCGGCGGCGGTAACTACGGCAATCGCGGACGTGAGAGAAATTACGAATAAGCGATAAGCTAAATAACCAAACTAAAGGCTGCGTTGATTGTTAAACCAACGCAGCCTTTGTTGTTTTTTCTTTAAATATTTAAGCCTCACTAAACATGCTCTCAGAGAACATGTTATCTTTGATATATCCAAGCGTGAGTGATGGTTTCGTGTATTTTGCCATATATCGAGGCACGTATGTGCCACAAAGACTGGGCGATAAATTTCACGAGACCAGTCAATTTACATATATCCTTGGTCCAAAATAATCCATAATATACCTAACTGAAATGCTCTTTAAAAAGCCGTCTGCGTAGAAGCAGAAAATGCTGATTCCAAGTAGTGTCATCGACGCCGCTTGGAATCAGCAGTAGTAATTAAAAGTGTTTTTATTAAGGTTTACAAAAAGACGCTCTATGATCTTCCCTCGAAAAAACGTACAGTAAAAACAGAGGTGGAGTTACCCACAGGGTAGTGCTGCGCTCAGGCTGTCAAAAGCCAGCTGTGCGCTACCCTATGGATAACTCCTCTCATGCACCCTAGCACACAACATTCACGCTGCCAATGATAGTACATGTATCATGGCCGGTGTTTTATAATTCAACGTTGAGTGCAAACGTTTAGAATTATAAAATTCTTCGATATAACTTCTAATCCTCGGCGCAGCAGCTAAGCTATTAGCGTAATTATTGAGGCAAGCCTCCTCCACTTTGAATGAATAAAAGAAGCTTTCGCACACAGCATTATCATAGCAATTCCCCTTAGCGCTCATGCTCTGCCTAATGCCACGATTTACTAACAGATCATGAAATTTATGACTCGCATACTGACTACCACGATCAGAATGAAAGATTACCCTATTGTCAAATTTCCTCGTTCCTGCAGCTCTAATTAAAGCATTACACACAAGCTCAGCATCAATACGATTAGACAGCGCCCAACCAATAACTTTA
>JADZAE010000028.1 GCA_020852715.1 Deltaproteobacteria bacterium | reverse complement strand
TTCTATCGATGTCCTTTCCCAACGCGTCTTTACCGCTATCACCTACTTCGTTAATGCTCATTCTGAGATAATCACTCTTTGTCAACACAATACTTAACGGTCAGCATTTATGAAAAACGCTATAGTTGTGTCATCTGTGGCCGAAAAAGGTTCGGGTAATGCTTTAGCCGCATTACAGGCCGGAGCTGTAGAAGTAATTTCCAAGCCCAGTGTCTCTTACAGCATAGACGACATGGCCGTTGAGCTAGTAGACAAAATTGAGGCTGCCTATTCAGTAAATGTAAAAAAGCTTGCAGAAAGAAAAGCATTAGCTAGTCAACCAAAAAAATAGCTGCCTTAGCCAAGACTACAAATAAAGTTATTGCTATTGGCGCTTCCACAGGGGGAACTGTAGCTCTGGATTACCTCCTTGCCGAGTTTCCGTCAAATGCCCCGGAAACAGTTGTCGTGCAGCATATGCCCGCCGGATTTACCAAATCATTTGCCGATCGGCTAAATGCCATTTACCATGTTGAAGTTAAGGAAGCAGAAGATGAGGATTCAGTTCTGCCCGGGCGAGTGTTGATAGCCCCGGGGAATTTGCACATATTACTAAAACGATCCGGGGCAAGATATTATGTAGAAGTAAAAAATTGGCCGCTTGTTGGTAGACATAAACCAGCTATTAATGTTTCGTTTAATTCTGCTGCTCAATATGCCGGTAACAACTTAATCGGCATTATTTTAATAGGCATGGGATGTGAGGGTGCCGATGGCATGAAACAAATGAGGGATGCCGGCGCGATCAATATTACACAAGATGAAAAATCCTGCGTAGTATATGGGATGCCTAAAGCCGCTGTGGAAAATAATGCCGTGGATCATATTTTACCTTTGGCGGCTATTGCTGGCAAAGTAATGACTCTTGTCGAGAATTAATTCGTCTATCCCCCTCTTGAACAAGCGCGTTAGCACAATTTTAACACAGAACTTTTAGTAGAGGCTAAATAAACCTCCGCCCTACTATAGATTAGAAAATCGCTTTATTCTATAATCTCACCGTTAAAAATCATTCCGGAGGAAAATATGTTAAATGAAAATATGCAAAAACAATTTAATGATCAATTAGCAATCGAGTTTCATTCCTTTTATATTTATTTAGGCATGTCGGCCTGGGCTAGTTCGCAGTCTCTTCATGGTATGGCCAGCTGGTTAAGTGTTCAAGCCAAAGAAGAATTGAGCCATGCTATGAAAATATATAACTATATTCTAGAAAGAGACGGAGAAATTCAACTTAAAGATTTAAAACGTCCTGAACAGAACTTTTCTGACCCAAAAGCTCTTTTTGCCAAAGTTTTAGAACATGAACAGTTTGTTACTTCTTCTATTTACTCACTAGCTGCATCGGCGCAAAAAGAGAATGATTTTGCGAGCAGCGTATTTTTACAGTGGTTTATCACCGAACAAGTAGAAGAAGAAAGCAATGTAAGATCTGTAGTAGAAATGCTTAATCGAGTTGAAACTCAACAGGGCCTACTCTATCTAGACGGAAAATTGGTTAAACGTATGGCAGAAAAGTAATCCTCGAACACACAGCCTGGCCAAGTAAGGACATTTGGCCAGGCCGTCATTTCAAGGCATATAAGCTGATATCGGCCACTGTCCAATCGAATCGATCACTTGATCCGATTTGTTCAAACCGTAAATTTTTCACTTTTTCCTGAGTAGGAAGATCAACACTGACATTCGCTTGGTTCGTAAAATAAGGTAAGCCACTATCAGTCCATTTTAAACCACCTTGCCAGTCAGCCTGCTCCAAAATTGTTTCGTAGGAAACCCCATCATTACTTGCGCTCACCTTTAGTCCACGCGGAAAATCCTGCTCCGCACCTTTATTCTCAAGCACTGTTTTGACAATATTTAGTGGTGAGTTAAACTCCAAAATAATGTTATCTCCAGCCTGTTGCCTTCTCCCAGTCCGCCAAATCGTTTTCATATCGCCATCAAGTAGATTAATAGTTTGTTCTTGATTAACGCTACTGGTTACAATCACCTTGTAATCAATGCCAGCTTTTAACTTGTTTAAGTTCTCTACCGCCCTCTCCTTATTTATGCCGCTTTTAAGAAGCCAACCACCAAGACGACTCACCACATAATTTGAAGTGGCTGCTAGCGGATAACGACCGGAGAAGAATTGATCAGAGAAATAATAATTTGCGTTCTTCAAGGAAGTAAATTGTGGTAAAGAAAAGCTCATAACCATAACCAACAATGCCGGCATAAGCAATGTAAAATTAAGAACACATTGCCAGCGTAAAAGTAAAGCCGGAAAAAGCGCGCTACTGCCTAACAAAAGAAGGGTTGATGGCATTTCTTGCAGCGCTAATCCCGGAATGATTCTACGCATAGCATAATAAGGTGTAGAATTAACAAATTGCGCATTAACAACAGATTCCAAACAAACAATAATAACTAGAGCAATTTGCCCGATAAAGTATTGGTTTAGCAGCAAATGCTTATTACGAGTTGGGCCATAAACAATTAGGCAAGTAAATATAAAAATTAAGCTATAAAGTGAAACATCACGAAAGATTAAATCACGGTAACCCTCCCAGAGAACCGGTGTCGGGAAAAGATAATAGCCAACCATCGGAAGTTCTCTAAATGTTAGCGGGGAAACCGTAGTTAAGCGCGCATCGCCAGGATAATCAGGCATAGCATAGATAGGCATAATATAGGTTGATAGGACATAAGAACAAATAAGTAAAAAACTGTTTACTCGAAGCCCTACTTTATCTGGATTGACTTCCAGCTCCTGAGATATGAGCAACAAATAACCTAGAGCTATAAAAATGATACCTGTTGGCGCTAATGCCCCAGAGGCTAAAACGAACAACCACAAAACAACAACCAAACCCAAAGTTGAAGTTAATTTCCCGGTAATTCTTGTTTTTAAAAGAAAAGTCATAACCCATGGCATCCAGTGTATTTTCAATAAAAACACATTGGTCCCACTAAACGTCAGCACGAGGGCCAAACACAGCACCGCTGAAAAGATGATATTCTTCGCCGATAACTCTAGTGTAGAAAAAAGCGAAATTAAACCTAAAAATACAATGATCAATTGGAGTGTATAATAAAACCCCGATTGCTGAATTCCAACCAGAGCGAGTAGCTGCCAAATAAAAGGATCGAGATTTTCCCGAACGGGCAAATTTAGGTTGCCATAAAAAACATCTACAGAAAACATATCTTCGCCTCTTATCTAGACCTTGGGTTAGCTTTCGAGGCTGCAAATATACCGTACACAAAAAATAAGTTGAACGGTGCTGTACTAGGTAATACTATTTCTGTGTACGGTATAAAGAAAACCAAGGATGGTTTCCTCGGGGGCAAAACCCCGATTCGCCCCCAAAAATGCTCTTAATGAAGCCAATGAAACAAGGACAGGCTAAATTTAGAGCCAAACAAAAATATACCATTACCTTAGGACAAAGATAGAAAGCATTTATGCTTTTCAGCTCAAAAGTTAATTTAGTTTTTGGTAACGGTATAACTCATAACTAGCAACTAAGGCAAGATAATTGCCAGCATTTACTATTTATCAACACGATAGTGCTAATTAAGCAATTTCGTGGGTAAGCAAAAACACTCTGTAGGTATTAAATCGATAACTGATTGTAACGACTGTGTACTGATAATGGCATAATATGTTGGCCACTTTTAGAACGAAGCATCCAAGCTGTAAATTTATTTTTGCTGCTTGCTTGAATGCGAATAACTCTCATTTTTTTGGCTCTAGCTAGTTTAAATTAAGACGGTACGAAAAATTTGCCAAGACGATTATTGGACCAATTTTCCTCGTTGTCGTCTGATCAGCCAACTCTCCGGCGCTACCAGCTGGGTCATTAGTTAGCTGAATCGTTAATGCTTTACTTCTGTCTGTCGTATTAACAATAATTAACGTTTCTTCTTGCTGCGGACTAGTACGATAGCTAGCCAGAAAATATTCTCCCAATCCTTGCTTGGACCTAAGCATGAAGTGATTACTTAGCAAATTATTTTCATCAAATTGATAATGAGAAATAGCAGAACAAAAACTACTTCGTTGAGTTCCTTTTAATTTGATCTGCCCGAGAGTATTGGGGGCATAAGAATTAATGATTATGTTTCGAATAGTATATGGCTTTAATTCTACTGATAAAGTTTTTAATAAATCCCCCTTTTTGCGTAAATTTTCACATCGGCATTAGAGGAATATTTTCGTCCATTTAAAAGTTCTAAATCTACTACTCCTGCTCTTGTATCGTAAGGCATACTAACTAACTCTCCACTACAAACAGATCCTTCATAGAAGGAGGCAAATAGATAGCGTTTTGTAGCGTCGTCTTCTGCTTGCGTATAAACATAAACAATATTTTTGACCCTCCCCCGATTTACCGGACAGTAATAATGGAGTAAGTAAAACTGTCAGGAAATAAAAAGGGAGAGCAAGAAATGCCCAGGAAATTCACTAAGGAATACAAAGACGAAGCAGTCAAGCTGGTA
>JADZAE010000027.1 GCA_020852715.1 Deltaproteobacteria bacterium | reverse complement strand
TTGCCTTCATGATTTTGCTACGCAAAACCCGCCCCGATGGGGCTTAGTTTCATTTTGCCAATAAATAAGCCATCCATGGCTTATTTATTGGCATTTACGGAAGCGAATCGGAGTTTCGCTTCCGCGAAAAGCATCCTTGCTTTTCTTTATACCGTACACAAAACTTGAATACTTAGTAATATACCGTTCAAATGATTTCTTGCGTACGGTATAATAGCAAATCGTTGCTAATTTCACTCAGTGAGATAATGGTTGATAGCAAGAGAGTTTTCGCTCATCAATGAGCTTTTTCGGCTAAAACCGACTAACTTGCTAGTAAATATGTTTACTAGAGGCTTACTGTTATATATATAGCCGCCGCTAACATATTGTGAATGAAGGGAGGTGCCCTGTGTTAAAAGGTGCAGTTGTAGGAGTCGGTTATTTAGGAAAGTTTCACGCAGAAAAATATCATAATTCAAAACAAGTAGACTTGGTGGCGCTAGTCGATCCCAATCCGGAAAACGCATCTAAGCTGGCTAATAAATTTGGGGCTATTTACACTCAAGATTATAAAATGCTGCCTTCGTTGGGTGTGCAATGTGCCAGCATTTCCTCGATTACTTCAACGCATTATGAAATTGCCGCTTGGCTTTTGGAAAATGGCATTGATGTTTTAGTAGAAAAGCCAATCACCACAACGATTGAAGACGCCGAGAAACTTGTTGCTTTAGCCAAAAAAAATAATCGGATTTTACAAGTTGGGCATTTAGAGCGGTTTAATCCGGCTTTTCGGGCAATGAAGGATGTTATGTCCTCACCGCGTTATTTTGAAGTGCGTCGGATTGCCCCCTTTTCCGGGCGCAGCTTTGATGTTGATGTTATCTCTGATGTAATGATTCATGATTTGGATATAGTTGCTCACCTCACCGGCCAGGAATTATTAAAAGTAGAAGCTGTGGGCACGCCGGTGATCACTAACTCTTATGATGTTGTTAGTGCACGCATTACTTTTACCGGCGGCGCTGTTGCCAATATCACGGCCAGCCGCACAGCGTTAGTTCCCGAGCGCACAATCAGAATATTTCAGCCGGACCTCTATATTTCCTTAGATTTTGGCAAAAGAAAATTAAAAATCTATCGCCTTAGCGAAGAGAAACAAAATTTTGGCCTTTTCCCCAATGTCGATGTGCAAGAAATCCCGGTGCGCGAAGAAGATGCGTTGCAGGCCGAAATCGATTCTTTCGTTAACTGCGTAGCGGAGAGGAAAGAACCCGAAGCCACGGGTCAAGATGGAGTAAGAGCTTTGAAATTTGCTAATGCTGTGCGAGCCGCAATTGCTGAGCATAATGAAAAATTTGGTTTTCTTCCGCATGCCTAATTCCATCTTATGAAAGACAGCAAACTAATTATGGTTGTTACCGGCGAAGCTTCCAGTGATCAACATGCGGCTGCGGTAATCACTGCGCTTAAAAAGTTCAAACCTGATTGGCACGTCTTTGCTATGGGGGGGCATTATTTAGCTCAAGCCGGTGCTGAGTTGCTGGTTGATATCAAGACACACGGTTCAGTGATGGGTCTAACGGAGGTGCTTGGCAGCGCCGGTAAAATTATCAAGGCTTTCAAAACACTGGAACATGCTGCCGCAGAAAAAAAACCTGATTTAGTTATGCTCGTCGATTACCCAGACTTTAATTTGCGGCTAGCCAAGAAACTACACGGGCAGGGGTTTTCGATCTTATATTTCATTAGCCCTCAGCTCTGGGCCTGGCGCCAGGGCCGAGCAAAAATAATTAAGCGCTGCGTTAAGAAAGTTGCCACGATTTTCCCTTTTGAAGAAGTTTTTTATCGGGGTCTGGGCATTAACGCTGAGTTTGTCGGCCATCCTTTCATGGATAGAAAGCCGCTTGCTTTGGATAGAGAAAAGTTTTGTCATGATTTGGGTTTAGACCCGGCAAAGCCGATTGTCGCGTTGCTTCCGGGCAGTCGCAAAAAAGAGATTGAAACTTTGTTAATTGTGCTTGTGCAGACAATTATGGAACTGAGAAAAACGCTTCCTGATGTGCAGGCGATAATTCCTATTGCGCCGACAGTGAAAGAGCATTGGCTGGCTCCGGCACAACCGTTACCGGCCGGGGTAGTTATGATTAATGGCCAGGCGATTGAGACTTTGGCCGTCGCCGACGCCGGAATTATTGCTTCCGGTACTGCGGCTATGGAAGGTGCGCTCGCTGAGCTGCCCATGATGGTTGTCTATAAATTAACATCTTTGTCCTATTTTTTTGCACAACGTCTGATTGGTGGTGTTAAGAATTTTGCTATGCCCAACATCATTGCAGGCAAGGAAATTGTGCGTGAATTTGTTCAAGAACAGGTTAATCCCATAGTATTAGCGGCGGAGCTCGCTAAGCTTTTAACAGACGAGCAATATCGCACTGAAAAAAAACAGCAGCTGCGTTTAGTCAAAGAGCAGCTCAAGCATAGGCAGCAAGGGGAAATGACAGCCGGTGAACGCGTGGCGCAGATTATTATTGAATTGGGGAACGAAAGTGGCAATGAAAGTGGAAGATAAGCAGGTTAATAAAGCTAGTCAGGTTTATCGGCGGCTATTGGGGTATTTAAAACCACATCGTGGGCGTTTCGCTCTGGCGCTGTTTTTTATGGTGCTTTATGGTTGCACTGACGGAGTAATTCCGTTTTTAATCCGTAGCATTCTCGACGATATTTTTGGCAAGCAAAATAAGCAGATGCTTTATATGTTGCCTATCATTTTAATTTGTTTCGGTGTTGCGCGAGGACTTATTGGGTTTTTTGAAAAATATCTAGCTTCCAGCGTTGGTCTGGCGATTATCAAAGACATTCGTAACGAAATAAACAGCCATTTGCTTACGTTGTCGGCATCGTTTTATAGTCGCCACTCTAGCGGTTCTTTAATCTCGCGCATGACTAATGATACTTTACTGGTGCGCAGTGCGCTCACGGATGCTGTCGCAGCAGTGCTGCGCGATACAGTACGCATGATAGCTTTGTTTTGTGCGGCTGCTTACCTTGACCCGATGTTGGCTGCGGTGGCATTTCTTGGTTTCCCTTTAGGGATTTATCCGGTGATTCGTTACGGCAAAAAAGTTCGTCGTTTGAGCAAGGTTGGCCAAGATCAGTTTGGTGGGTTAACCTCTATTTTGCAGGAAAGCATTTTAGGGCAAAAAGTCGTCCAAGCTTTTGGTTTAGAAAAATATGAGCAGGAACGTTTTAATGCGGAGAATAAAAAGTTAACCAGCACCTATTTAAAGGCGGAAAAGTATGGGGCCTTAGGTGCGCCGACTAATGAGTTGATTGCCACCGTCGCCATTGCCGGCATTATACTTTATGGTGGCTATACGGTAATCAGCGGTGTGCGCACACAGGGGGACTTTATCGCTTTTATCACGGCGTTGTTCCTTTGTTATGATCCGCTGAAAAAAATTACCCGCGTTAATAATATTATCCAGATGGGCAATGCCGCTGCCGAGCGTATTTTTGAAATCCTGGATACCAAGCCGGAGATTTTCGATGAGGAAGATGCGATTGATGAAGTTATTAAGTCGCCGGTGGTCGAATACAAAAACGTTAGCTTTGCCTATCCGCAAAATGGGGAAGTGACTTCAGATAACCATCAAGCTGTGGTGCTGAATAGTATTTCATTTTCTGTTAACCCCGGTCAGACACTTGCGCTTGTCGGTATGTCCGGCGGCGGGAAGTCGACGATTGTTAATTTACTGCCGCGTTTTTATGATGTGTCGGCCGGTGCGATAAGTATAAATGGATTAGATATAAGAAAACGGACTTTGGTTAGTTTGCGCCGGGCGATTGCTATTGTTTCTCAACATACGTTCTTGTTTGACGATACGATTTATAACAATATTTTATATGGTCGCGTGGAGGCGACAAGTGACGAAGTTATAGCTGCAGCCAAAGCGGCTAATGCTTATAATTTTATCAGTGCGTTGCCCAAGACGTTTCAAACTAGGATCGGTGAGCAAGGGTTAAGATTATCCGGTGGCGAGCGGGCACGAATAGCGATTGCCCGGGCGCTACTGAAAAATGCACCCATCTTAATACTCGATGAGGCGACAGCAGCGTTGGATTCCGAGTCGGAGCAACTCGTGCAGGAAGCAATTGAGCGCTTAATGCAAGGACGGACAGTTTTCGTAATTGCCCATCGCTTGGCCACCGTTCGTAATGCAGATCAAATTGCCGTGGTTGTCAATGGACGCATCATTGAACAAGGTAATCACAAAGACTTGCTGGCAAAAAACGGTGAATACACCAAGTTATATGAAATTCAATTTAGTGAGAATACTGGTAATGGCCAATGATATTTTACGAGTGCTTTATCGTGGCGTTGTTAAAGTAGGAATTATTGCTTCGCGGTTACGGGCGCTACAAGATAAGCAATGGGCTAAAGGCATGGAAGATCGCCTTGGTGCCGGCCGTTGGGAGCAATTGACGGCTACTGATCTCGTTTGGATACATTGTGCTTCGGTAGGGGAGTTAAATGGAATAATTCCTCTGCTGACAGAGCTGAAGGAGATTTTGCCTGCCCAAAAAGTTTTGTTGACGACGACCTCAATTACCGGCCAGGCCGAGATAGAAAAGAAAAGCCTGTCCCCGCATCACTGTTTATTGCCTTTTGACAGTTATTCTGTAGTGAAAAAAATTGTAAAAAGGATTAAGCCGCGCTTGTTTGTTGTTTCGGAAACAGAACTTTGGCCGAATTTGATTGAGCGTTTGGCCAAAGAGAAAGTCCCACTGATGCTGATTAATGGTCGAATATCTAACTATTCTTTTCCCCGTTATCGCTGGGCACGAAATTATTTTGCGCCTTTGTTAAACCGTTTTGCCCACCTTTTAGTGCAGACGGAAGTGGACAAAGAAAGATTTCTGGCGATCGGAGCAAGTGCTGACAAAATTGTGCGCGCCGGTTGTACAAAATACGATAAACCGGCACCGCAGTTTAGTGCAGCGGAATTAACAAAGGTGAAACAAGAATTCGGTATGAGTTCGGAACAAGTGACCTTTGTTGCCGGGAGTGTCCGTCCCGGAGAAGAAAAAATTGTTATCGAAACATTTAAGGCCCTATTAGATAAACACAAAAACTTTCAGATGATCATTGCTCCGCGTCATGCTGATCAGTATGAGCCGATATGCGAGATGTTAAAAAGCTATGGGCTGAACATTCATCGCCGTAGCAACGGTCCGGTTGTTGGGAGTGTAGATGTGCTGCTCTTAGATACGATGGGCGAGTTGGCTAAAACCTACGCACTTTGTGATTTTGCTTTTGTCGGTGGCAGCTTAGTAGATATTGGCGGACATAATCCTTTTGAATCCGCAGCGTATGGTAAGCCTGTCGTCATGGGTAAATACGTGAATAACGTCAGGGAAATTGCTTTGGATTTACAGCAGCAAGGTGGAATGCAAATTGTTCAAGATGCCAGCGCGTATGTGGCGGCAATTGAAAAACTGCTTACCGATGAAGAATACCGGCAAAGCGCCGGTGCTAAGGCCCTTACCGTATGGCAAAAACATCAGGGCGCGACAAAACAAGTCTGCGCTATAATTAAGAGTTATCTCGAGTAATGTCTGCGTTGAAACCATATTCTTGTTTGCAGCCGCTAGCGTCTATTTATGAGGCGATAACAGGACTTAGGGAACGTGCATATCAGGTTGGGCTCTGCAATGAGTATAGAGCCAAATTACCAGTTATCTGCGTGGGCAACATTATTGCCGGCGGCTCCGGTAAAACTTCTTTTGCCGCTTATTTGGCCCAAGGGCTGTTGGCGCGTGGCCATCGGCCGGTAATTTTAAGCCGTGGATATAAAGGACAACACAAAAAACCGCATCGGGTAAGAGAGACGGATACGGTTTATGAAGTCGGGGACGAGGCGCTGATGAACTTTTCTGCGCTGCCGCGAGAAATACCGATAGTAGTTTCCCAGGAGCGCGTCGCTGGTGCTCAGTATATTGAACAGCAGAAATTTGGCAACGTCATTATCCTTGATGATGGCTATCAGCATTATGCTCTGGCTAGAGACGTAAATTTACTGATGGTTGATTTATCTTCCGCGCGGGCGTTAGAAAACTGGCAACAGGGGAGGCTACTTCCGGCCGGATATTTTCGCGAGACAAAAAAGCACGGAGTAAAAAAAGCTGATGCTATTCTTCTTTTAAACAAGAATGATGCTTTGAATTTAGCTGAGCCTAGCAAATATTTAGGTGAAATAGATAAGCCGGTGTTTTGTATTGGTTATGGCTCGGCACGGCTTGAAGACGTGCATAGCGGAGAAGTAAAACCACTAACCTCGCTACTTAATACTGAAGTGAGTGTCGCATGCGCATTAGCTGATCCGCAAAGCTTTGAGGATTCTTTGTCTAAGTTTGGTGCACAGATTGTCAAACGCTACATTTATCCTGATCACCACTATTACACACAAAACGATTGGGATAGAATAAGCGTTCGGCCACCAGTAATAGTGACCGAAAAAGACGCCATAAAGCTCGGGAAATATATTAATCGTGAGGCGCTCTGTTTCAAATTAGCCAGAGAAATAGCCTTTAAGGTCGAGGCCCATACGTCCCAATTTTGGCAAATGATAGAGTTAAAGATCAATAAAAAGAGTGCTTGACTTTCTGCATACCCAAATCAATATCATATAATGTTTGTCGACGAATTATTATTATTCCCTTATTCTAGGCATAAATGAAGAATAATATCATTGTTAATTAGCGGGAAATCAGCACTGCTATAAGTTTAATAAAGCTGTCGTAATACTTTTGACCATGATAACAAGTCTCTAGCTTTAAGTTGGCCTGTTGAAGAATGAGTCTTAAAGGAAGAATCATTTTTCGACGGGTCTGCGAGCAAAACTAGTTTGTGGTATTAGTTTCAAACTTAAGTAAGGAGCTTAGACCTTTATGAAGAAAACAACAGCATTGACACTAGGTGCTATCGCTTTTGCTGCCCCGGCATTGATTAATGATGCCAAAGCTGCTGATGACGCTCGTGTCTATTATGATAATGGTGTTAAGATTGAAGCCCCGGCACAGGGTTTTAGTACTCAACTTAATACCTTAATAATCAATTCTTATACTTTCGAGTCTAATGACGGCGCGAAGGATAAGAGCAATTTCGATGTTAACGAAGCACGTTTAAGCTTAAAGGGCACTGTTCTCGATAAGCAGTTCACCTATTTCTTAAACGGTGATTTTGTTGGTGATAAAGATGAATCCGGAAAAAATACCGCAGCGTTGAAAGATGCATGGATTCAGTGGAATCCCTGTGATATTGTTCAGGTTCGTTTAGGCCAATGGTCAACTACTTTTACAAGACAGCAGCCGCTAACTGACAATATGACAATGTTTCCTAAGGACTCTATTGCTACATCAGAGTTCGGTTTAGGCAGAAATACCGGTGTTGCTGTTTTAGGTAGCGACGGAAAGCTTGAGTATGCTGTAGGCGTAAACAATGGTGAGTCAGAGGGTGAAGGCGAGAGCCGTCCGGGTCAAGATACAGATCTAACCGGCCTAGGTTATGTTGCTTTCTCTGATAACTACGATCGTAAGACAGAATCCGATGTTAAACAAACCAGTGGTATGGGTTGGACAACCGGTATGTCTTGGGCCTATTCAGAAGCTGAGACAGCAGAGTTAAGCGGTAATGCTTTCAGCTTAACCGGTGATGTCGGTATGAAGAGCGAAGGCTTATCATTAATTGCTGAAATTATGTGGCGCACTGTAGATCTCGATGACTATGATTCTACTATCGATGATCTTGGTTACTACGTAGAAGCTGGTTATTTCTTTGCTCCTAAGGAGTGGGAAGTTGCTGGTCGTTTCTCAGCCGTTAACTACGATAGTTCAGGTGATGAGTATGAATACAATGTATTCTTAAACCGTTACCTCAATGGTAATAATCTTAAAGTACAAACTGGCGTAACTTTCTTGGATCACAGCCCAGAGGAAGGCGACAGTACACAGGATACTCGCTACCAGATGTATGTATCGGGTTATTTCTGATTTAGTTCAAAAATCATAGTTGTGAAAAAGGGGGACTTTGTTCCCCTTTTTTTTGATGTGTGCGTAGGGACAGCCTTTGGCTGTCCGCTAGGTTCATGTGATTGCGGTCGATGCCGCGTAGCGCTGTGGCGTAAGAATATGTGGTGAGTGCCCAGAGCGAGAATCGAACTCGCACGTTGGTTTCCCAACCCAGGATTTTAAGAAGTTTGTGCAAACTGAAAACGCTGCTAAATCAACCAACTACAAAGCTCTTCTCCGAATGGGAACAGAATGAGAATGGCTTTGCTTTCTCACTCAAACCAAAAACGCTTCACACACTTGATGGCCTACATATTCCCGATGAGAAAAGCAAGGTGAGCATGGAATGAGAATGTAGGATCAAATATTATCCGTTCTAAAGCTTAAGGCGACAGGGGATAGCTATTCTCTCGCTAATCAAACTTGCCTTCAGCTTCGGGCTGATAGAGGACAGCTGTGACCCTGAGCTTGCGCGTCTTTCCTGAAGGGACAGGCCAGTCAATATTATCGCCGACGGAAAGCCCGAGAAGAGCAGCCCCCACAGGCGCTAGGATGGAAACCTTTCCAGCAGAAACGTCGGCACTCCGGGGAAAGACGAGAGTGATTTCCGACTCCTCGCCTGTTTCAAGGTCCGTAAATTTAACTCTTGAATTCATCGTTACAAGGTCAGGAGGCACGTCTTCAGATTTCACAACCATTGCCCGAGATAGTTCCTCTCTCAGAAGCTCTAGGTTCGGCGAGTGCCCGCTATTAGCGATTCCTTCAAGTCGTTGCAGGTCATGCTCCGTGATGTATATCTCTCGCCGTTCCACCATACGTTACTCCTTGCGAATCTTATTCTCCATGTTGTCGAGCGCAGCCAGAAGCGCTTTTACGAAGCGCCTCATCGCAAAGCCTTCTGGATCCAATGCTGGGTCAAGCTCCTTCGGGAACGCTTTGGTGACGCTTATCAGCGCACATTGCAAACCTCTTAGGAGCCACCAGATGTCTCTAGACTGGACGGCGCTTTTCCCTATTTGTTCGGACATGAAATAGAGATGCCGCCACCTAAGTTCGCACGATGGCAGTAAATCTTTTTCTCCTTCCCCGAAACACACCGTCATACCTCTCGCGCACATAATGCCTTGAAACTACAAAGAACGCAACCAGACCGACTGTGAACTCGGACGCGCCGTGGGGAAGAGTTTCCCTGTCTCCATTGATTCCTCAATAAAACCAGCACTCTTACTCAGTGGCCACAGCAGCTATGAGCTGACGCCACAGGTTCAACCTTCCACTTTCTACAAAGGTCGTTGGCTATCGCCAAATATTTCTCGTGAGTGCCAGCACCAAATTCTTCCCGTTCAACCTTTTCAAACGCTTTGAGCAGGTTTTCTTGCTCGGCCGCTGAAAGTCTGCTGTCTGCCATCGGGAAAAGGCATCCGTCTTCCTTATGGATGTGGTTTGCTAGATGTTCAATAAAGCGGGTTGCGAGCATAGAGATACGTGGGATTACGGCCGCATCGCCTTTTTCGTATTTTTCAAGGTTTTCTCCTATTTCCCGAACATATTCACGGCCTTCCTCGTGCTCGGCCAGAAGAATATGCTGCGTGCCTGGCGAACAAGAGGCATTATTGATGCCGAGGACTGGAAACAGTTGGGCTTCTTCTTTGCCGTGATGACAAGCATCAGCAAAGCCGCGGAAAAATTCAAGCGATTTGCGTAGACTTTCGGTATCGAGTTTCTTTGTTTGGTCTGCCTCTTTGACAATAGCCGCCAAACAATCCAACATTCGCAGTATGACCTGATGCTCTTCCTTTAGAATGTCAGTCGCTTTCATATAAATTTCTCCTTCATATAAATTTCTCCTTTTCCAAAAAAATTATTCTTCGTGTTCCAAGTGGGCGGCTTCTTCCTCTCCGTGGGGTGCCGCCGCTGCCGCCATGGCTTGATAGATGCCGTTAATGTAACGAAACCAAGTGACGTAATGCTCAACATACTCCCGCCCCGCTTCAACATTGTTCTTGTCGTAGTTCTTTGCTTTTATCAGCATTTGGAAATGTTCGTGAATTCCATCGCTCAAAGTATCAGTCAGTAATTTTTCCACATCTTTTGTCGAACCCTGCTCAATGGCCTTATCCGCCGAAGGTATAGCAGGCCCCAAATCCCGACCTGCTGGTTTTAGACCGGTGTACGGCGCACCTTCGCCAGCACGATGTATACGGACAATGGTTTCAAAGAAATATCGGTCTGCTAGTTCTTTGGCTGATGGACTGAGCTTTCGCACTTCAAGCGCCTGCGTAAAAGCCTGCCGAATGATTTGCTCATCATCCTTTTTGACCCACGGCAAAACGAGATTGACGTTTGAACTCTGGAGAGCTGCCTGAGCTGCCTTAACTACAGGTCCATCCAATCCATCACAATGCGCAAAAACTTTCTCTGGTGCCGCGACGAGGAAAACTAAAGCAGAAACCAAAAATACTTTGCTAAGTTGCCCTGAATTCATAACTTTTCCTCCGAAAGCTAAACCCCGACCTATTCCAATAACATTAGCCCTCTCACAGTCTTACTGCTTGAAGAAATCATTATAACCATGCTATTTTTCAGATATCAAGGTCTAAATATCTGAAAAGATATAGATCATGCTGTCAAAAACCGCCGAATATGCTCTCCAAGCCATTGTTTGCCTTGCCACAGAGGCCCGCGAAACTGGCCTAAGAACCGAAATCATCGCTAAAAGCACCCATATTCCGCCAAGTTATTTGGTAAAAGTTCTTGACCTACTGGCACGCTCTGGAATTACCCAGTCACAGCGTGGGCTTTATGGCGGCTACACGTTAGCGACCAACCCATGCGAACTAACATTTCTTGACGTAATCAATGCCGTGGATCCCATTCGCCGCGTCCAGCATTGTCCCGTTCACGAGAATGGAAGCTCTGAACAGCTCTGTCCTCTTCAGGTAGCAATTGACAGAGCAATTGGTGCGGTTGAAAAGGAGTTCGCAAGTGTGCGCCTATCATCGCTACTCGACGCATCAAACAGTAAAGCCCAGATTTGGGGAGGTGGCTGCCATAAGGAGCAGAAGCACTCGGCCAAGAGTAAAAAGGCAAGAAGTTACAAACCGAAAACATCCCGATAACCATTGTAGTACGGCAACGCCGTCACCGAAAAATTTACCATCCCCTGCGACCTGATAAACATCTTTCCTTCAGGGAGATAATTGGAAAGCATAAATGCTTTGCCAACGTGCATCGGCTCAGGCTTTGATAAAGAGCCTTCGTCTTTCAGTGCAGCCACTTTAATTTCCTTGCCTTGGCTGTGAACCACGGCGGCGAAGTCGGCGGGTGTTTTCAACTCTTGGATGCTTTCAATTAGAACGCTCTTGCGGTCGCGAACTATCTTTAACTGGTTCACTTTAATGGAATGCTTTGAAATAAATCGCTCGAAATTTCGTTGAACCATTTCCATCAGCGACATTGTTTCTTTCTTGCAGCCAGCATCCTTGAACCAATACTTTTCAGCGAACTGAAAGCCAGATTTGGCCCAAACATAACGGCCAACGAAATCCGCCTTCAGCTCTTCGCGGGAAGTCTTCAGCACAGGATAGATTTCTTTCTGTAGAAAATCAAGCAGCGCATCCGCGTAAACACTTCCGCTAATGTAGTCCCGATTTAAATAAACCGTGGAAATTTTAGCCACGTTCAGCTTCTTCTTGTCGCGGAAGAAAGTAACGACAAAGCAGCCCAGTTGGATTTGCTGCTGAATGTAAGACGCCAAGAAGCACCACGTTTGGCTTTGCTGCTTCAGCACTGAAACCAACGTGAAGTATAAGCTTAACTTTTCGACGTTCACGCGGCAGCCAAACTTTCTTAGCCAACGCTGCAAGTTGAGCTTCCGACTGCCATCGCCAACCAAGCTGACGCAGGCACGGCGCCAAGGAATTAACTGCATTGAAGAGTGGCAGTTTAATCGGTTCGCTGCCAAGAATGGAACTGAGCCTGAGCTGCAAGGCAGTTTTCGCGAGGATCTGGAAAAGCAAGTGAATGCCGATCATATCGGGACGTCCTCATTAGACTTTAATCCCGATGACAAGCGAACAGGGCGGCACTTGTGACCGCCCTTTGCTGCCTAATATAACCAATTTTCTTGTTTAGTCAGAAACGGTGATGGTTCTGTCGGTAGCAAAAGCACATCCCAACGGCACAGCTCCATAGTAAGCCCACCACATTTTTCAGCACAGCCTTTGCGGCTTGAGATTTTCACCCAGACAGTTCTTTTGTCATCACTTGGCTCGGGTTTCATTACATCCGCATAAGCGAAACAGCGCTCAACTTTTCCACGACTATCTCTGTGCCAGAACTGCACAAGCGCGGGCTTACCTACGAACTTCTTCCGTGAACCATTAGCGGCTTTACGTTGAACAAACTACGGCACCCCAGTTTTAGCTCTTTCCAACGATTTCTCAGTAATGAAAAAATTATTTTTCCTGCACCTGTTAAAGGCGCTATAGAATTCGCTCCAGTTCTTTCCAGCGGTTCTTTTCTCAAGCGCTTCATAGATTGCCCGCAGCCAATTTGGATTGATTTTTGGCCCGCTGACGGCACGCTTGAACTCGGCGGCCATATCACTGACGACCTTTGCCATATCCATAGGAGTGTGGTTAATGGTCGCGGCGGCTGATATCTAGCAGCCATGCGAAGTAGAGAGTTTCCTTCTTTCTCGTTTGACTGTCTTAGCGCCGTGGATGTCGTTGATTGTCTCCTCTATAAATAGTGACGTTGGTCTGTGTTCGGTTAGCGCCTGGCATTCTTGCCAGCGCCATTTTGAGAACTTCAACCTTCTTCATCCCGAGGTCTTTCAGGATGCGACAGCTATCGTCTTCCAATGGCAATCTCTTCTTCTGAAGCCGTATGTTGGCAATGTTCCAAACTATGTAGCCTCCAGGACGCAGCCATTCTACTGCCGTTCTCAATGTTCGCGTTAAGAAATCGTCACGCCACGCGGCGTAACCATTAAACTTTATGGCACTCAGTGATGGGTCGTCAGAATAAACCTCTTTTCCGAAATACGGCGAACTCGTAAATACGATGTCAACTTTGCCTTTGTATTTTTTGAAAACTCGCTGCTTATGCATCTCTTCAGAGCCGCACTGATAAATTTCATAGGTATTGACTGTCGGCACCCTCCGCCGTCATTTCTTTTGGCTCTTTCTCTTGCCAGTTCTTACGTCGTTATAGAAGTCAGCTAACTCGTGGTACTTTGTCCGACCGCCTTCAGTGCTGTGGTCAGTATTGGGGTCGGTGCCGATATAGTGAACATTGAACTGCTTGTGAATGCCCATTGCGCCTAGTATTCTTCCGCCCCAGCCAGCGGAGGGGTCCCAAATAATCGCCTTTTTAACACCAAGTTTTTCAAGATATCTCATCATAAATGAACTTCGCGGTAAGCGGCGGAAAATTGACCGCATACTGGGAAAACGTAATGCGAAAGGGTTTAAACCCGAAGGGAAACAGTCGCTGTCCTTTCTCGAATACGTAGATTTCATAAGCTTCTGCCGTAGGATTGGAGGCCACGTTAGTTTTGCACTGGCAGGGTATCTGAAGATGTGTAAGTTCCTGTTTTGAAATGGTCAAAAACTTAGCACCACGAAATCCAACACAGTAACCAGTGTATTCAGTCTCTCCCTTCTTTGGGCGAAGCTAGTAATCGTATTTCTGTCTTAATTGCTTCGAGTGAGCCTCAAATTCCAAAATCCACTCTCGACCAGTTTTACAGCAGAAAAGGTAATGGTCTGTCTCGGCGGTACGATATGGAACTGGCTGCGAAAAATGGCGGAAGGAGTCTCTCTTAAAATTCCTGCGACCGTAGGGGACCATCTTCTTAAAGAGATTTTCATCCTTAAAGTGGTCGTAGATTGTAAGCCCCTTTTTTAAGATTTGAGGTGTCGTTAATTTTTGTTGCCATCATTGTCGGAAACCACTGGTTTGCAGCCGAGCCGACCGTCGAGGTGTTTCGGATTGCATACTGGTTGGGCTTTCCAGCTTGTTGCTTCAAGAAGGCAGAAACGGGGAAGGAATGAATTTGCTCAAACTGTTCAATGATTTCATCTTCATCTCGTCCAACTGTAGGGGGAATACCGTCGTTATCCCAGATATGAACGACAACTCGGCGTAACTCGGCTATCCAATCTTGAAATTCGCGGTCAGTCATCCAGAGGACTTCTTCAAATGTTTTGTTTACTGGATGCACAAGGAGCTTGTTGTTCTTTTGGTAGAACCATCTAAGCCGCGGCGCTGGCGGCAAAGCCTTCTGATTTCGGGTAGCACTGGGATTTTTACTCTTTCGTTGGGATCTCATTTCTAAATCCTTTGGTTTTAATGCCTTCGCGGAAGTGCGGAAGCGGACTGACAGCAAATCCTGCAGGCTGCTCTTCACTTTGTTTAACTACTGGGGTTGCTTGCTCGCCCAACAGTTGCGGTATCTGCAGTCTATCAACGATTAGTATCTTGGTCTGGGGCCCATCTTGTTCTAGTCTGTGTTCTTGCTTCTTGACGGCCTTTTCGCTCCTGCCCGCGAGCTTGTCGGCACGATGTAGAACATCCAAATGCGAATAGTGCCGTTCCAGCATCTGTCCGAGCAAGCGGTTTTTTAGCTGCGGAAATCTGTCTTTAATGCGGTTCAGATAGCGGCGGACAGTATGACGGGCGATTATGGTTCTGCCGCCAGTTTTGCCTTTCTCAAGGTTTATTTTGATGTAGTTCTCGCCGTTGATTGTGACTTCTGAAATGTGCTTCCACTTGAGACTTCAACTTTCAGTGCCAAATCTCATGCCAGTGTTTACCAAGAACAGAACCAAATCACGCAGCATCTCCCGAACTTGAATGGCGCGGTTCTTAACACCGCCTTTTTTGCTGTCTTTGGTCGTGAACTTTTTTCAGCGCCCGTTAGTCGGCAGCTTAATACGGCCATACCAGCAATTGGTTTTGCTCTTGGCGCGCTTGTAAAGAACAACCCCTTCACACAAATGATGTAAATTAGTCTGAGCCATCTGTTCACTCCATTCTCACTAAGGCCTATCGCATTAAGTGTGTGAACCTTAAGGAGAATGAGGGAGAATGGATATTTTACAGTTTTTAAAGACGAAAACAGAACTTAAAAGAGTACGAGAAAGCAAAAATGAGAAAATTTAAGGTTTCGTGTAACCTCTCGTGCCCAGAGCGAGAATCGAACTCGCACGTCGGTTTCCCAACCCAGGATTTTAAGTCCTGTGTGTCTACCAATTCCACCATCCGGGCGTCAGCGTGATGCTTTGTAACTGATGTTTTGAATTTTGTAAAACGGCTTTCTTTAGAGCAAAACAAATAACAGCATATTTTTATCAGGATTCGGGGCGACTTGACTCTAAGGGCCTTTTATAATGTTCTTGCCCGACTCCTAAAACTAAGTTGCCCGAAAATAAAATGTTGAAAGTTATTATTTTTAAATGCTGTGTTTTTTTTCTGCTTTGTTTGCCTTGCATGGCGATTACTCCAGACTTTTTTGTTCAAGAGGCGCAAAGGCTAAAATTACACGAAGACAGTCAGTGGTTGAGTCTTGGGCATTATGAAAGAACGGCTGCCTGCGGTTGGAAGAGCTTGGTTGATGATCCGGCATTTTTTTTAAGTCCGGAGGGAAAACATAATCCTAAACTGGAGTTGGCAGAAACGATTAAGGCGCTGCTCTCGGGAGATAATTCGGAGAATTCTGCGCAGTGTAAATTTCCGGCACGTTATAAGTTTTTAAAGGAGCGTCTAAAAATTGTTGCTGTGGCTGATGTTTATTGTCCGCGCTTTCAAGAGTGGTTTCAGACAATTAATCCTAGCGGGATAACGCTGATCTTCCCAACAACGTTTATTAATAATCCGGCGTCTTCTTTTGGTCATACGCTGATTAGAATAGATCAGTCCGGCGCTAGTGATAGTACTCGTCTATTATCTTATGCGGCCAATTATGCAGCCAGTGTGGAAGCCGACGACATGCTTACTTATGCGGTCAAGGGCATTTTCGGTGGCTATAAAGGTTATTTTTCCATTGAGCCTTATTACGAAAGAATCAAGCAATATGCGGACTACGAGCATCGTGATATTTGGGAATATAAGCTTAATTATACTCAAGCAGAAACCGAATTACTGGTTACTCACCTCTGGGAGATAAAAGACCGTTTTCTGGATTACTACTATTTTGACGATAATTGTTCATATTTGCTTTTATCTTTGTTGGAGGTGGGAAGACCACGCTTACAATTGAAGGAGCAAAGTCGGCCTTGGATCCTCCCGATTGATACAATCAAAACTATCGTCGCACAGAAAGACTTGGTGGAAACGATTAGTTATCGGTCAAGCCCGGCTACGGAGCTGGAGTTTAAAACCAAAGACATGGGCGCTGAGATGCGCAGCCTAATCAAGATTTTGGCGATTAGCGATAGGTCGGAGGATGTTTTGGCGGAGGCTAGTTTGAACAGTGCTGAGCAAGCTCAGGTTTTAGAGTTGGCTTATGATTATTTGGTTTATCAAAACGAAGGCATCGTGGAAGAAGATGCTGCGCAGGCTCGAGCTTTAAAGTTATTAGCCAAACGCAGTCAAATTGATGCCGTCATTAGCTATCCGCCATTAGAGCGCCCGGCCATTCGTCCCGAGGAAGGACACGACACAGTGCTCCTAACTTTATACGGTAAGAATGTGGATGATGACTATGGTGGGGGGCTGCGTATTCGTCCTGCTTATCATGAGCTGATTGATCCTGACCGAGGTTATGTGCACGGATCACAGCTGGTCTTTTTTGATCTGGCCTTGAGTTATGATGAGCTGGAGCAAGTGATGATGGATTATTTTCATGTGCTAAAAATAGCATCACTCTCGCCGCGCAGTTATTTTATTCGGCCACTTTCTTATAAGATAGAAACAGGTATTGAACAGCGCTTACTGGATAAAAATAATAACTCCTATAATACTTTTTTAAATCTAGGCGCGGGGCTAACTTATAAACTAGCGCCGGAGGCACTAGTTTATGCTTTGGCTATCGCTAACAACAGTTTGTTTACTGAGGTTGACGATCACTATGCTTTAAGTTTTGGCGTAGAAGTGGGTGCTAACTATTACATAACTGACAAGCTGGCATTAATATCTGCGGTCTCTGCGCAAAGTTATGTCACTGCCGCTAGCGGCTTTGCGCTGACTGCGGTAGAGGATTTGCGTTATACTTTGACAAATCAAAGCGCGCTTCGCTTGGGTTATAAATATACCAATGATCCTTATTATGATTGGCAGGAATTCTCTGTTGGCTATGACTTCTTTTTCTAAATACCTGGTGCTGCTTGGAGCTCTGCTATTGTGCAGTGCTTGCAGCAATATGTTTCTTTATCCGACAAAAGATTATGTCGTTTCCCCGGCAAGATTATCGCTTGCTTATCGCCAGCTGATTATTCGCGATAAAAATCAAGCGGATTTGTCGGCTTGGCTGCTACTGGCAAACCAACCGGCCAAAGGCCTGATCGTCTTTGTCCACGGTAATGCGCAAAACATGAGCAATCACTTGGCCAGCATTTATTGGCTGCCGGCGGCGGGCTATCATGTGCTAACTTTTGATTATCGCGGTTACGGCAAGTCTGCCGGCGGTAAATCACTAACCGGCGCAGCTAAAGATATCAAACGCGCTATTTTGTTTAGTAAAAAACTAAATCAATCTATGTCTGGCGGGAACTTAAAGATTTATCTTTATGCACAGAGTCTTGGGGCGTCATTATCTGTCTCTGCCCTCAGTGATATGCAAGTAAAGGCTGTGTTAAGCAAGGTAATCTTAGAGGGTACCTTTGCCAGCTACCGACAAATATTTAGGGAAAAGGCTTCTCTGTTTTGGTTAACTTCCGTGCTGGCCTATCCGTTGTCTTATTCTCTCCCCGAAGATTTAAGTGCTGAGCGACATATTGCTAAAATATCGCCCATTCCCTTACTGTTAATCCAAGGGGAAAATGATTTCATTGTTCCCCCCGCTAACGGCCCGGTGCTAGAAAACTTAGCCCGGCAACCTAAATCCTACTGGTCCTTTCCCAACAAAGGGCATCTGGAAATTTTTCTCAGCAAAGAAAATCGTCAGCAGCTAATAGAATACTTAAATGAATAAAACAATTTTGATATTATCATCAACTCTGAGTTCTATACACAAGTCCATCAATTGCGTTACTCTAGAGCATTACACGTAAGCGCTACCGAAGCATGAAAGTATCACGGGCGCCTTGGAACGCGTGGCATGATCTGGAGGCTGAAGGCCGGAAGATCTGACGCGCCGAGGCTAGAAATGCCAGCTGTGGTGTGCGGCTAAGCCGCCAAATATCGCGTGCCTATTGGCCGCAGGCGACCCATTTTGTCCGCTTCGCTTCCAAAGAGGGATCGCGCTCCACAAGCGTTTGCAAAATTATCTATCCCCGTGGCGGCATGGCCGAGAGTGTTGCAAAATTTTATCACGAAGGCACGTTTTTACGACTTGCGTATAAGTCTCAGCGCAACTCGGAGCACTTGCTGCTTTCAAAAACTTTTCACACAACAATACCCCCTATGTCACTAAACGGTTTTCGTCCTAATAATCAAGCAACTGTTCATATAAAAATAACCAGAAACAAATTAGCTAAAGGTTACGACATATAATCAGCACTTATTAGTGTGGTCCTAATCGCAGTGTCTTTGAGCGGGAAAGCGCCCAAAGAACAACTTGAACTACATAATGGATTCTGGAATACAAACAATTAGAAGTATTGATTAGCAAGGCGTTAATTATGACAGAAGAATTGAGTAAAATAGCTCTATTTTAAGGCAAGAAAATCAGACGAATAATTCATGAAGATGAATGGTGGTTTTCTGTTGTGGATGTAGTTGGAGCGTTGACTGATAATATAAATCCTCAAGACTATTGGTATAAAATGAAGGTGAGGGTAGAGAGTAATGAAGGATTCCAGTTCTCGACAGTCTGTTTACAACTGAAATTAGAGTCTGATGACGGCAAAAAATACGCGACAGACTGCGCCAACACCGAAGGGCTCTTTCGTATAATCCAGTCAATTCCTTCCCCTAAAGCTGAACCATTTAAGCGTTGGTTGGCAAAGGTTGGTTATAAACGAATTCAGGAAATAGAGAACCCTGAGTTAGCAACCAAACGCACGCGCACACTCTGTACGCTCAAGGGTTATAGCGACGATTGGATCGAGAAAAGAATGCGAGGAATCGCAATTCGAGAAGAGCTTACTGATGAGTGGCAAAACCGAGGAGCTGAGCATCAAAAAGATTACGAAATTCTGACAGCTGAAATTTCTTAGGCAACTTTTGGTGTTACTCCAAGCGAGTATAAAAAAAATCAAAAATCTTAAACGCGAAAACTTACGCGATCACATGGACAACTTTGAGTTAATATTTACTATGTTTGGAGAACGCGCAACTACTGAAATTCACCGCACCGAGGATTCAAAAGGAGTTGATAAGCTAAAATCCAATGCTCAAGCAGGAGGTATACCATTTACAAAAAGTAAATTAACTTTTGAGCTGAAAAGCCTTCGGTTTTCTATCTTTGCCCTAAGCAAATGGCATATCTTCATTTTGCCCATAAATAGGCCATCCATGGTTTATTTATGGGCATTTACGGAAGCGAATCGGGGTTTCGCTTTCGCGAAAAGCATCCTTGCTTTTCTTTATACCGCAAGCAAAACTTAATTACTTAGTAATATACCGTTCAACTAGCTTCTTGCGTACGGTATATTATTGCGGGAGGAGCGAGAGAGCAGTTAGAAAAGCGTTTAGGCAAAAGTATCGTTTCGAGTAAAAACTACTTAGAGACTAAATAATCAACAAAGGAGATAGAAGATAAATAATAGCGCTTAGTTTTAAGTTTCAATTTGGGGATTAGTTTTAAGATAAAATGGTGGTGAGGTGCTTGGATCCTCAAGAGTAATGAAACCTCTTTTTTCCACCCACTGAAGTAAGCTAACGGTGTCTTGAGTGATCAGCTCAGGTCTTTGTTAGGCACTTTCAGGATTTTTGTCACGGCACCTAGGAGCTTTCTCGTGTCGAAGTAGTTGTGAAGCAGGACTTTCCCAAGCAAACAATCCGCTGATTGTTTGCTTTCCTACCTTCACGCTCTACCCGCCAAGCTGGCTCTAAGAATAGTCTTTCCACGTCTGGAATTTCTATCCCCTTGGTGCTTTTGTAGCCGATTTGACTATCATACCTTTCCCCCTTTCTGAGCTGAATAGCTGCTTAAAGAACAGCACACTGCTTTTTAAGCAACTATTCTCCTCTCTGGCGGATTCTGGTGAAATAGCGATAAAACCTTGATAAATCCTTTGTTCCAAGCACTCTCACAAATATCGCTGGGCGATAGCTGTGAGAACTAAAAATCTTCTACCCTTTTATCATTTATAGGTCAATAGTATGCCCGCGCTTCTCGACAATCAATGGAAATTTTGTCGATTTGACTTGGTTTCAACAGAAAGAACTTATGCAGTGAGGTTCCTTTTTGGTTGCAAATATTTTTTGCTGGTTAAAGTTTAAACACCGTATTCGCAAAAATGTTAGGAATAGCATCAGGAGAAAATCTTAAAAATAGAGCACCTTATTAGTCTGGAGGTAAGCTAGATAGTATTTCTCCGATAGATAAAGCCGGCCAAGCCAACAGAGGCAGGGGGTTATATCGAAAGTTCCATTTTTAATTTAGCACGCGATATGTTGTGGCAAGGATTTTAGCTTACCACAACATATCGCAACTTGAGGCGTGATTGCCCAATTTTCAACGCGTACAGAGTAAGTTCAGATACAGGTTTTCCGCTCTTCTGGCAGATCCGGAAATATCTGTTATTTCGGCATATTCATTAAGGCTGCCGGCATTGTCTCCCTTTGGTCCAAGGCCACCAAAGAGTAGTTTACACCCCCTTCGTTGAGAAAATTCAATACCGTAGGTCTTGTCCCATTATCTATGCTAGATAAACCTGTTGCTGCTGGCCACTCTCTGGATTGTTCAGCAGATCTCCAGCCGGGAATATTCTTTTCAATCCGAACTGAAAGATCTTTTTTTTCTGTAATGATTACCAGCAACGTATTTAATTGTTGGCTAGGACGGGGATACGCTTTCATTTTGGCTGATACGTTAGTGATTGCTTCCGAGGAACTGAACGACATGCCGACCATACGCGAAGGAATGCCTATTTGTTGGCGTGCTGATAAGTTCACTAAGGTGGCAAGCTCCAGGGCATCAATGAAGCCTGTTTCAATGTCAGCCAGATTAGCACATGGTAAAGGCACTGTGGAATTGAGTTGGAACTCGGCGTAGCCGGGTGCCGCAATGTACACTGTGCCACGATTATTTGGTGGATAATCCATGGAGATGGCGGCCGCTATCCGAGATCCCCAGCCCTTTACCCATTCACGCCATTCATTGCTCAGACTATGACCAAAGGGCAAGAAGAGGACAACTAATGGATTACCACGTAATCCGCTTTTGGCCATTAGTGAGTCCAGTAGCAGAAAGGAAGAAACAATTCCGCCCAGAGAATCAAATGCGCCGCGGGCGACAATGCCGATGTCTCCCCCTGGGAAAGTAACTTGTTCTACTCTGAGGGGATACTTGCCTAAAGCCTCAAGAATCAATTTAACAACAGCTGCTTTCCCCGCAGCGTTTGTCGCGGAAGGTGACAAGCGACACAGCTCAGTGAGTAATTGGATACCATCCATAGTTTTCCCCCGAAAAAATAGATCATCGTCGGCGAAAACCAACGAGTGAGATATAACCTCTTACTGATGCTATATTCTCAAGGAATCGCTTCAAGCTTAATCCCTGAGAATATAGGTAAAACTCTGCTCTGCATGGAGGATGTTAGTAAAAGAACGAGCTTTGCAGCATACTCAGAAAATGCCATTAGTAAAACTGTTTTCCCACGGGCTTTTATGTGAGCTGCTCTAACGTATAAGTCTTTGACCCCAGTCCTAATTTTTGTGCGTAGTCCAATAGATATTGGGAATTGATTTTATTTTGCTCGAAAAAAGGATCTTCCCCTTTAACTTCTTTCAGTAAATCGATTGAGGCTTGATCAATAGCCACAGGATCGAAAGACATGAGCGCTCCGACGTCGGCCATGAGAGGTTTTTGCACCATGTTCATGCAGTCGCATTCTTGCGTGATGTCGGTGAGGAAATTAATGAAGGCCCATTTTTTATTTTGCATAGCGCCGAGCATATATTCACAAATGCGCTCCATAATAATTTGCGGTGGAAGTTTTCCCCAATTAACGTTAATGGCAGAAGTCGGGCAGACGGCGATACAGCGCGCACAGTTAGCGCAAAGCTCATCGTTAATGCGGGCATCCCCGTCTATAGTGATGGCTTTAAAATCGCAATTCTCAGCGCAAGCGTTGCAGGCTGTGCATTTCTTCTTACTAACAATGGGTGCGGCACCGGCATGCATTTCCAGTTTGCCCGTGCGGCTGCCTATACCCATGGCGACGTTTTTGATGGCGCCACCAAAGCCGCAAAGCATGTGCCCTTTGAAATGGGCGACGGAGATTAATTGATCAAATTCAGTGATACCACGTCCGAGTTTTGCGGTGCTAATGTTTTTTTGATTGACCACTACCTCATGTGTTTCCAAACCATCTTCGCCATCGAGAATTTTTATCGGCAAATTAGTAAAACCGTGGCTGCGCGCTACTTCTAAATGGCTGGCAGCTGTTGTCCTGGCTCCGCGGTAGAGGACGTTGCATTCAACGTAACAAGGCTCAGAGTAAAATTGCTTGATGCCTTCGTAATATTTAGGCTTAATATAAGTGGTATTTTTTTCTTCGCCGAAGTGGACTTTTAACCCGACTTTATTTCCGGGCATAGTCTTGTGAATTTCGGCAAAAAACTTATTTACGCCGGTTTGTAAATCGCTTAGATCTCGCCAACAATATACTGTGCTCATAATTTTCCTTAATTAAGATAAAAATAATTAAAGCCCTCATTCAGTGCCCTGCTTTATTAAATAACCTGCGCCGTGAAGACTTAGTTTCAGCTCAATTCGTGGCTTCTGCCAAGATCCCTAGTTCTAGAGATACTAACTTGCTTAAACTATTCAATTATTTTACAACTAGCAGCTAAAGCTACGCAGTGCTAGTAGCTGATACTTTACAATTGGCGTTTATAGCAGTTCTTTACATTACATTAAAGTTCAACTGGAGGCAGGGTCGTGAGACTATCAGAATATTACAAAACCAAAGGTGTTAAGGAAGAGAAGAACCTGCCTCATGATAAATATATCCACCGTAGTGAGTATGTAAAAAAGCAAGTTGAAAATGACAGAACGGGAACGGATATCGATACTTTAAAGCGCGCGATTGCCGATAATTTGTATTATTTGCAGGGCGTTGATGAGTATTTTGCTACCCCATATGATTACTATATGGCTGTGGCCTACACCGTGCGCGATCGCTTAATGCATCGTTGGATGCATACTCAGCAGGAAATGTACACCCGCGATGCGAAGACAGTTTATTATTTGTCGGCCGAATTTTTGATGGGCCGGCAGCTGCAGAATAATTTGATCAATGTCGGTCTTTGGGAGCCGACTTTCCAGGCACTAAAAGAAAGCGGCTTGGATTTGTATGACTTGTTGGAACAAGAATTTGAGCCGGGCTTAGGTAACGGTGGCTTAGGGCGATTAGCGGCGTGCTTTTTGGATTCGTTGAGCACTTTGGAATATCCAGCAGTAGGCTATGGGATCCGTTACGAGTTTGGTATTTTTGAGCAGCTTATTTTAGATGGCTGGCAAGCTGAGAGCCCTGATAACTGGTTGAAGTTAGGAAATCCGTGGGAGATTCATCGACCGCAATTGACTTACAAGGTGAGATTTTGGGGGCGCACTGAGCACTACATCGATGAAAAGGGGAGAAAGCGCACACGTTGGAATCCAGATTTAACAGTTTTAGGTAGCGCCTATGATACGATAGTTCCCGGCTACGCGACGAACAATGCTAATATCCTTCGACTATGGGCGGCGGGAGCAAGTAAACAATTCGATTTCCAAGTATTTAATTCCGGTGAATATGAGAGAGCTGTTTCCGAAAAAACATTTTCCGAAACAATTTCTAAAGTTCTTTATCCCAATGATTCGACTCCGCAAGGTAGGCAGTTAAGATTGCAGCAGCAGTATTTTTTCGTTTCTTGCAGTTTGCAGGATATTTTGCGGCGCTATAACGTTAATCATAATGAGTTTGATTTATTGCCGGAAAAAGTGGCGATTCAGCTCAATGATACGCATCCGGCCATTGGTGTGCCCGAGCTGATGCGCCTCTTGATTGATGAGCATGATGTGGAGTGGGAGAAAGCTTGGAGTATCACGACAAAATGCTTTGGTTATACCAACCATACACTACTCACAGAGGCTTTGGAAAAATGGCCGATCAGCTTATTCGGCGGTTTATTGCCACGGCACTTGGAAATCATTTACGAGATCAATGCGCGCTTTCTTGATGAGGTGCGCAAACGTTTTCCCGGTGATAATGAAAAAATCTCACGTCTTTCCTTAATTGAAGAGGGAGAGGAGAAGAAAGTTAGAATGGCGCATTTAGCCTGCGTGGGTGGTCATGCCATCAATGGCGTAGCGGCTTTACATACTGAGCTTTTAAAGAAAGAAGTCTTAAAAGATTTTCACGAAATGTGGCCGGAGAAGTTTTCCAATAAGACAAACGGCATCACTCCGCGGCGCTGGATATTGCTCTCTAATCCAAAGCTGGCGTTGTTGATTACGCAGAAAATGGGGCGTGGCTGGATTAAGAATCTTGATGAGCTGAAGCGCTTAGAAAGCTATGCAAACGATCCCAACTTTCAACGTGCTTGGCGGCAAATTAAGCTGGAAAATAAAGACGACTTGGCCGAATATATTCTTCAGCACAATAAGGTCGAGGTCGATATTGAGTCCATTTTTGATGTGCAAGTAAAAAGATTACATGAGTATAAACGCCAGCTACTTGACGTGCTTTATATCATTACTCTTTATAATCGCTTAAAAAATAATCCTAACCTGAAAATTACGCCGCGCACGTTTATTTTTGCTGCCAAGGCGGCACCGGGCTATATGATGGCTAAGCTGATTATTAAGCTGATCAACTCTGTGGCCCAGGTAGTGAACAATGACCCTGATGTGCGCAACCAGATCAAAGTTGTCTTTTTAGCTAATTTCTGTGTCAGCCTGGGCGAGCGTGTTTATCCGGCAGCGGATTTGTCTGAGCAGATCAGCACTGCCGGTAAGGAAGCTTCCGGCACAGGCAATATGAAATTTGCCTTAAATGGTGCGGTAACCATCGGCACTTACGATGGGGCGAATATCGAAATCCGTGAATGTGTCGGCGAGGATAATTTCTTCCTTTTTGGTTTACGCGTGGAGGAAGTAGAGGAGCTTAAACGGCGCGGTTATAATCCTGCTGATTATTATAATCGTAATGCCGAGCTTCGTGGTGTTATTGATCGGCTTTCCAGCGGCTGGTTCTCTAATGGTGATACTACACTTTTTGAATCGATTGTGCGTTCCTTATTGACACGTGACGAATATCTGCTCTTCGCTGATTTTCAGCATTATTTGGATTGTCAGGAGAAAGTGGCACAAGTTTTTAAGGATAAGGAAACTTGGACACGCATGTCGATCATGAACTGCTTACGTATTGGTAAGTTCTCTTCGGATCGAACCATCAAAGAGTATTGCGAGGATATTTGGCGGGTAAAGCCCTTGCCGACGACTTTGCAGGACTATGATCCGGAGTCAGCATTTCTTCACAAGCGATCAGCGGAAGGGGAGTCAACAAAGAAAAAAGCGGAGAGGTAGAAAGTGGTGATGAACGAGTGGAATATTATCAAGAGTGATCCGGCTCTTTCGCATTTTTATTGGGCGATCAGTGATTTACAGGCCTATATTCAAGCAACAGAGCTGCGATTAACGCAAGGCCAAGTTAGCCTTAAAGATTATGCGACGGCCCATCAATATTTTGGTTTACATTTAATTGATAACGAGTGGGTCTTGCGCGAATGGGCCCCTCATGCTAGCAATATTTATTTAATAGGTGCTTTTACTGAATGGCGCAAAGATGAGCGCTATAAATGTCTGCGCTTAAACGATGGTATTTGGGAAGGTATTTTCTCCCGTGAACTTTTGCATCACGAAGATTTATATCGCTTGTATATTGAATGGCCGGGTGGGGGCGGACCACGTATTCCAGCTTTTGTGCGCCGTGCTGTGCAGAGTCCGTTAACCAATGAGTTTGATGCACAGGTTTGGCAGCCGGAAACCCCCTATCAGTGGAAAATGGCCAAGTTTACACCGCGCGCCGAGGCGCCGCTGATTTACGAAGCGCATGTCGGTATGGCTCAAGAGGAAGGCCGCGTTTCTTCGTATAAAGATTTTACTAAATACACGATTCCGCGCATTGCTGCTGCCGGTTATAGTGCTGTGCAGTTAATGGCGATCTTAGAGCATCCTTATTACGGGTCATTTGGCTACCAGGTCTCCAATTTCTTTGCACCATCTTCGCGGTTTGGCACACCTGATGATTTAAAAGAGTTGATCGATACGGCACATCAAGCCGGTCTCAGCGTTTATTTAGACATTGTCCATTCGCATTCAGTGAAGAATGAAGTAGAGGGACTAAGCAAATTTGATGGTACATACTATCAATATTTCCATGACGGTGGAGATATGAAGCAGCACCCGGTTTGGGATTCGCGGCTGTTTAATTACGATAATCCTTGGGTGTTGAGATTTTTGCTTTCCAATATACGTTATTGGGTAGAAGAATTCCATTTTGATGGTTTTCGTTTTGATGGCGTGACGAGCATGATTTATCGGGATCATGGCCTCAAATCAAAGTTCGGTTCTTATGATGTTTATTTTTCTCATAACCTTGATCGCCAAGCCATCACTTACTTGGCGCTGGCTAATAAAGTCTGTCATCAGCTGGAAGGCGTAATTACAATAGCTGAGGATGTTAGCGGAATGCCCGGCTTGGCTGCGCCGATCAATGATGGCGGTATTGGTTTTGATTATCGCTTGGCGATGGGTATCCCTGACTTTTGGCTGCGCTACCTGACTAAAAGGAAAGATGAAGATTGGAATGTCGATGAAATGTTTTATGAGCTGGCCAATCGCCGCCCGGAGGAGAAAATAATCAGCTATGCTGAGTGTCATGATCAAGCATTGGTTGGTGACAAAACATTTATCTTTCAAATGATCGATGCGGCCATGTATCATAATATGCATCGTCACGATCATAATTTGGCGGTGGAAAGAGGGGTGGCTTTACATAAGCTGATTAGATTGGCAACCCTTTGCATGTCGGGCCATGGTTATTTAAACTTTATGGGCAATGAATTTGGTCATCCGGAGTGGATAGATTTTCCGCGTCAGGGAAATAACTGGTCTTATCATCATGCGCGTCGTTGTTGGAGCCTAAGAGATAATCCGGATTTATACTACCATTGCTTGGCTGAATTTGATCGCGAGATGATTAAACTATTTCGCGATCATAATTTACTGCGTGCCGGAATCGGTGAAAAAGCTTACGCGCATTGCGCTGACCAGGTCTTGGTGGTTTATCGGGCGGGCTTTCGTTTCATTTTTAATTTTAGCCCGACAAACTCTTATACCGATTATGGGATACCGGTAGGGCCGCACACTTATTCATTGGTCTTAAATACTGATGTTCTTGAGCTGGGCGGGCATGGACGGTTGCAAAACGGTCAGAAATATCATTCGCACGAAGCGCCCGGTGGCCATCGCATTCAGCTATATTTGCCAACCAGAACAGCTTTAGTTCTGGCCACAGATTCGGATTAAGCGGATCATGTGTGGTATTAATTTATTTTTAAATAAACAGGGCACGCCTGTTGCTCCTAGTTTGATTCGTGAAGCTAATAGCCGCATTCGCCATCGTGGCCCCGATGATGAGCAGAGTTATTGTTGGGAAAATATCGGCTTAGGTTTCGTGCGGCTGAGTATTGTTGACCTGGCCACCGGCCAGCAACCATTCTTCAGCGAGGATCGGAGCAAAGTTCTGCTTTGCAATGGTGAAATTTACAATTATCGCCAACTGCGCGAAGAGCTGGCAGCGAAAGGTCATCGATTTACATCCAAGAGCGATTGCGAAGTAATTTTGCATCTATACGAAGAGGAGCCGAAAACTTTTGTACAACGGCTGGAAGGGATGTTTGCTTTTGTTTTGCTCGATGAACAAAGAAAACAAATTTTGTTAGCCCGTGACCGCACGGGAATTAAGCCGCTATTTTACACTAACCAAGCAGATACTTTTGCTTGTAGCTCAGAAATTCGCGGCATAATTCCGGCCCTGGCCACGACCCCGAAATTGAATAGCCGAGCCATTAAAGATGCGTTTACCTTTGGTTATATTCCGGGTGAGCAAACAGCATTTACCGATATTTATCATGTTCCGCCGGCGCACTTAATGACTTATTGCCAGACTACAAATTTGTTTAGCGGCGAGGAATATTGGGCACCAGAGTTTGTGCCGGCAACTGAGAAGAAGAAAATAGGTATGGGCACCTATACTAATCAGCTTAATTCTTTATTGAGCAAAGCAGTGGATACGCACACAATTGGGGATGTGTCAATGAGCGCTTATCTAAGCGGTGGGATAGATTCGACGATTGTTACAGGGTTGCTTAGGCAAGGCTATGCTAAAACCAATGACTTGCAGACATTTTCCATTAAATTTGCTGACCGTAACTTTGATGAATCGGAAGTGTTTGAGCAAACAAGTAAGATCTTTGGGTTGCCGGCAAAAGTGGTAACAATGAAGAAAGCTACTGCTGATGATTTTCTTGCTGCGGTGCAGGTTATTGAACAGCCGCAGTTTACACCGCTGGATATCCCGATGCAGCAGTTAGCGGCTATGGTCAGAGAGAACGAGCGTAAAGTGGTGCTCGTCGGAGAGGGATCGGATGAACTATTTGGCGGGTATGTGAGCTTTGTTTTGAATCAAGCGCGTCGCGCAATCTTTATGCCTTTTATTGAGCCGATGCGCCCGCTGTTGCTGGAAAAGGTGACAGAGTATTTTCTTGGGCGCGGAGAATTTTCTACCCGAGTGGCGCATACTTTGCTCACGCAGACCGATGAAGTTATTGCTAAGTTCGGCACCTATCCGGCTTGGTATCCGTGGTGGGCTATCGCCAACCAAGCTAGAAAAGGATTATTCAAAGATAAAGACTATGATTCGTTGGCCGCAGATAGTGCGATGCTGCAAGTTATTGACAACATCAATGGACATTTTGTCGGACTTAGTGAATATGACAAGTCGTTATATATTGAACTAAAAACACGTTTGCCTAATTATATTCTTAGCCGGGCCGATCGTAATTCTATGCACAGTTCTGTCGAGCTAAGACTGCCATTTTTAGATAATGAAGTACTCGATTATTCTCTGACTATCCCGGAAGGCTATAAGATGTTTGCGCTGAAAGAGAAATACGTCTTGCGCAAAGCGATGGCTAATGTCTTACCTAAACATATTGTTAATCGCCGAAAATTCGGCTACGACTCTCCGGTGAAATGGATATGGGAAAACCAAACGGAGCGCAGCCGCTATTTGCTTTCGGACGAAGCTCTCAAGAAGACAGATGTTTTTGCTGTTGATGAGGTGCAGGCAATTCACAAATCGATCAAAGATAAAGCTTTTCCCGAGCAAAGCCAGGACTATCAGGAAAAGGCAGGGCAGCTCTCCGGAGTGTTGGCTGTGCAGGCTTTAGCACTACTTAATTAGTCGCCGTGTTGAGTCGATTCCATATTACTTAAGATATATTCTATCTAGCAAAAGAGGCGGTAGCCACAGACTAGGGCGCGACATGGCAAGAGATTAGCCGCAGCTAAACAAATTTTAAAAGCCATCTCCACAGCCGCTCAGAGAACATGTTATGTAATAATTCTACTAGGTTAGGTGTGGGCTAGGAGATTAGGCTTAATAGCGGCAGCAGAGTTGCCGATTTGCATGTAATATAGCAGAATAGTTGCCGATTTATAATAAGCAGGCTTAGGGTGTTATATGTATTCACGAATATTAGATTTACGGGAAGTCATTAAGGAACGGTCAATTTTCCTGTTTGGGCCACGTCAGACGGGGAAGAGTACTTTACTGAAAACTGTTTTTCCAGACGCGCGTTATATTGATTTGCTGGAGGCTGATACTTTTCGACGCTTGAGCGCTAGGCCAGAAGAGTTAAGGCAGAGTTTATTGCCGGGGGAGAAGTTAGTCATTATCGACGAGGTGCAGAAGCTGCCTTCAGTGCTTGATGAGGTGCAGTTACTGTTAGATCGCAATAAGGATTTGCATTTTATCTTGACGGGAAGCAGTGCGAGAAAACTAAAAAGAGGCAAGGCGAATTTGTTGGGAGGTCGTGCTTGGTTTATTAATTTACATCCTCTTGTTTCTGCTGAGCTTGGGTTTTCGAGGTTAAAGGATCGGCTAAATATTGGGAGCTTACCGGGAATTATTGATTCAGCTGATGCCCGAGAAGATCTTAAGGCTTATGTTGGTTGTTATTTGAAAGAGGAAATTAAGGCGGAGGGGCTTACGCGTTCGATTGAAAACTTTTCGCGATTTTTGGAGGTGGCTGCATTATCCAATGGCGAGCAGCTTAATTTTGCTTCTGTGGCTAACGATGTGGGTATGCCAGTGCGGACTTTGCGCGAGTACTATAAGATTTTAGAAGATACCTTGATTGGTGCCGAGTTGCCATCTTATACAAAGACGGTGAAGCGCAAGGCTGTATCTATTTCTAAGTTTTTCTTTTTTGATTTAGGCGTTGTGAATATTTTGCTGAGAAGAGGAGCGATTAACGAGGGATCTGAACTTTTTGCTAAGGCTTTAGAGCATCAGGTATTTTTGGAGTTGAAGGCCTATTTGGATTATTGTCGGTCGGAGAGGGATTTGAGGTATTGGCGCAGTAGATCGAAAGTGGAGGTGGATTTTGTCGTTGGGGATGATGTGGCGATTAAGGTGAAGGCGACAGGGCGCAGTAGCGCGGCGGATAGAAAAGGGCTATTGATGTTGGGTGAAGAGCTTAAGTTAAGGCGTAAAATAATTATTTGTAATGAGCTACGATATAGAAAAGATGAATTTGGCGTTGAGGTTTATCCAATTGATGTATTTTTGCAAGAGCTATGGGCAGGTAAGATTATAGAGTAAGTGTTTTTAGGCGCTAAAGCGTGCCCGTAGTGTATGTTGTTGCATTACGCCTAAACCTTTCAAATCCTAGGCCGGTTAGTGCTTGTTTTTTTCCGATACCGCTTAATTTTTTACTTTTCGGTATCCGGAACTTATGGCTTATCGTATAACTTATTCTAGTCTTTTCAACACCCTGCGCTGTTCCTGCTATAAGATTTAATTTGGCTCATATTGGCTATATAGCTAGGCCCATTTTTATGAAACTAGAGATCGGGCAGACTCCATAACAGGGTGTCTGTAACAACATTTCTTGGCAATAAGAGGCATATGGCTTTTCAATTATCTGTAAATAAAAAACCGCAACTAGCAGAACTGGACTTAGACACGAGACTGGAACGTATCCGACACAACAAAGAGTTTATCAGCTCTAAATCCAGCGGCGAAAAAGTGAGCTGGCTCCAAGAAGAACTCAATCGATTGTCCCGTTCGCGAGGCGAAGAGGGGAAGGTGTTGGAGGTAAACGGAAAATTTGACGCGGCGACGGCGAAGGCAGTGAAAGAATTTCAGACATCGTATGGCATTGACGATCAAGGGCAATTAGTTAACGGCGGCGGCTTGAGAGTTGATGGCATAGTCGGACCACGCACGATGCGAGCATTGGATTTAGCAGCCGGACGTAATACTTTGTCGGCCGAAGAGTATTTTAAGACGATCAAAAAACCTTATGTTGCCAAGAAAGAAATAGTGGAGATGCCAAAGGTAGAAGCCCCCGAAGAGCAGTTAGTGAAAGCGGAAGTAAAACCGTTGCCCATAGAAAAGGACTTGGAGTTGCTTAATACCAATGTTTGTGTTGCGCTGCCGCCGGTAGTAGCTGCTAAGGATGTGAGCCCTGAAAAGCTGCAAGCTGTGCTTGATGAGAAGTGTAAAGGCCCCTGTCCGTTGGCTGCGCAAACTATAATCGATTTATGTATAGATCATGGCTTTGATATTTCTTTATTTCTTGGTCAGGCCTTGCAGGAAAGCCATATCGGAACAGCTGCCGGGAGACCGCTAAGGACCAAAAACATATTTAATGTAGGAAACGTTGATTCCGGAGCTAACCGTTATATGGATTCTTGGGAAGCCGGAGCTGAGAATTACCTTAAATTAATGTCGCGCGCTTATGGCAAGACAGCGGAAGATGTAATCAAATCCGATTTTAAGCGCACCGATACAGGTGATCATTATGCCAGCGACCCAAGTTATAGCGCAAAAATTGCTGCCCATGTTTCATTTTTTCGCAATAAATTAAATTCATAAACGCGATACTGTAGGTGTAGCCTCGGCAACAGCGTCGACGAAATTCGCCTACAGTAAAAACTCGCCAATCCCCGGCCTAAGCAACAAAATATCACTTCCTTGCCTTTGAAGCCACCGAAGATATTGAATATTTTGCCGATGCCTCGCAGTCTCCAAATATAAAGTATTGCTAATCAATAAACGACTTAACTCAAAAGGGGCTGCTATTTATCGATAACAGGTTCTTAAAAGGGTTGTTGTTATGTCGTTAACTTCTAAGAATATTCCTCAAATTACGTGTTTTGCGGTTATTGGCTTTCTCCTATCGATCTGTGTTTATCAGTCCTTAGCCTCGGCTCAAATGGGACCACGCATGTCTCCACAAAATATAATTTTTATTGTTGGCGATGGTATGGGTAGCGAGCAAATTAAAGCGGCGCGACTAAGTAAGGGCGCCTCGCTCTCATTCGAAAAGTTTGCTTATGTTGGCGATGTTGTCACGAGTAGTGTCAGTGGGGTTACTGATTCGGCGGCTGCTGCCACAGCTATGGCGCGAGCGGAATAAAGGTGCAAAATGGTGTCATTAGCCAGAATACTCCGGCGACGGCCAAGATAGAATAACTTTGCTTGAGTATTATAAAAAGTGAGGAAAATCTACCGGCATTGTCACCACGACTTTTATTGGCGATGCCACACCGGCGGCTTTTGGTGCGCCCGAACCATCGCGTGATAATGCCAAGCAAATCATCAATGACTATCTAACCCAAAGCAAACCTGATGTCCTTTTTGGCGGCGCGGGTAGCGGAATGTCAAAAACAACAGCACAAGCTGCCGGCTATACCGTCATAGCTAATGCGGCGACGCTGAGAGAGCTGAATACGAAAACAGCAACAAAAGTTTCCCGTCAATTCGGGGTGGGTGACAAGCCTTACGAAACAGATGGACTGGGAGCGCTGCCTCATCTACGTGAGATGGTTTACTCGGCTTTGCGGATTTTAGATAATAATCCCAAAGGATTTTTCCTTTTGATAGAAGCCGGGCGCATTGAAGATGCTTGCCATGGCAAAGATATCAAGCGGGCAGTAGAAGAAATAAAACATCTGGATTTGGCTGTGCAGGAAGTTTTAAAGTGGTTACCGACGAATTCTGAAACACTGGTTATTGTTACCGCTGACCACGAAACCGGAGGGTTAAAAGTAACATCAGATAAGTTGACTAATGGCTATCCGGCAGTAACTTTTGCCACATCTAAACATACGGCTGCTGATGTTAAGGTTTTTAGCGCAGGATATGGGGCTGTAAATTTTAAGCTCAAGATGGAAAATAATAATTTCCCATCTTTGATTACCACGGCCGGCTCTCAGAGGACCTGTTGTTATATAATTCCAGATATTTATACGGCAGCCTAAATTGTGCCGGACACATAAACAGAGGGATCTGAAATAATCGTTTATAAAATCCATAGCGCTACTATAGAATTAGCCTCAAAATCTTTAGTAGGAGTATGGATATGTATAAGCGCCTAATATCATTGCCTAATAGTGGTAGTTTCTTTGTTTTTGGCCAGCGCGGAACAGGGAAAAGCACTCTTTTGCGTCAACATTTCTCTTTGACGGAAAAGGCTTCCCAAAATGTAATCGAGATAGATCTTCTTGATTCTCGCACCTACTTAGAACTGTCTAGAAGTCCATGGAATTTACGCGAACTTGTTGCCAACCGCGAGATAGTTTTTATCGATGAAATCCAAAAAATACCTATGCTCCTTAACGAAGTTCATAAGTTAATTGAAGATAAGCGCATTCGCTTTGCGCTTACGGGTTCTAGTGCGAGAAAATTTAGAAAAGCCGGGGTGAACTTGCTCGCAGGCCAAGCCCATGAGTATAAACTATATTCTCTTAGCTTTCAGGAGCTAGGAAAAGATTTTAACTTATCTGATGTCCTTCAGTGGGGGTCTTTACCGAGCGTAGTTAATTCCGCTACGGCTCGCGACAAAGAAGACTTTCTTTACTTCTACGTTAATACTTACTTGAAAGAGGAAATCATTCTCGAGCAATTGGTTCGAAAGATAGAACCGTTTAGTGCTTTTCTTGAAGTAGCCGCACAGTCAAATGGCGAAAATATAAATTATGAAAATATTGCCAAAGATAGCCGCGTAGTCGCCATTTCTGTAAAAAATTATTTTTCTATTTTAGTGGATACACTAATCAGATTCTATCTGCCTGCTTACCATACTTCAAAACGCAAGCGACAGAAAAAAGCTCCTAAATTTTATTTTTATGACCTGGGAATAGTTCGCGCCTTACAAAACAATGTAAGCCAAACTCCCCAACCTGGTTCTTTTGAATATGGTAAATTATTTAAATCATTTGTGATCAATGAAATCATTAAACTCGATGCTTACAAACACTCACGTTACGAATTTTCCCACTTAAGAGTAAACGATAAAGATGAGATAGACCTAATTATTGAACGACCCGGCAAAGAGACACTGCTGGTCGAGATAAAATCCAAAGATAAAATTGATTCTCGCGATTGCGCTTCAGGAAATAAACTTCTTCCTGAATTTAAGAATGCCCGTGCCTACCTTCTATCCCTGGACAAAACCCCTCGCCAAGTGGAAGCAGTCAAATGTCTCTTTTGGCAACAAGGAATAGAAAAAATATTTTCCTAGCACCGGGTTTCTGGTGCCCTGCACCAACTGTCTGGACCGAACTAACCTCCTAAAAATGCACACTAAACATGTCCTCTGAGAGCTTTGGAGAGGGTATTTTCGTGTTGAGTCATAGTTCCATGTTACCGGTTACTCCCTTTCTTGCTTTTCGGTAACCGGAATTATGACTCATCGCATAACTTAATCTAGTATTTTCAACACTATGCATTACCCCTTCGGTAACATTTAATTTGGCTCATATCGCGAGCTTACTTTAGGCAAATAAAAAGGTAACACTACCTGGTTTTAAGTGTATAACCTTGGTGCTTGGTTTGAATCAGACATTGGGAAAATAATCATGGCGGCCTTAACTTCAGTATTGAATACTTTAGCATCATTACCGAAGCAGTTAGCTGCTTCGCTGCAGGGTTTGAAATTGCCGGCACCTGCCGGGTTAGCGGGTAATGCTATTACACAAATGGCTTCAGGTGAGTTTTGGGTGGGGCTTACGGAGCGCAGCGTTGCCACAAAGATATTATATGCGGGAACTACTGCTTACGGGTCGCTAGCCGTTGGTGCTGCCGGTGAATTTGGTGAGGCACTGCGTAATACAGTTTTCCCTCAGCGCAAAGGGCATCGTGGTGGTGGCGGAGGTGGCGGTGGCTTCGATCCGAATATTCATGGCAATCATTAAATTTTTGCCTTAGTCCTAGATAAATTCTTTCCTGTTTTGTACATGTGGTCTGATCTTTAAAGTTAGCCAGTGAAATGCTAGAGAATAAGGTGATCTTCTTGTCCGGTTAGGCAGTCCCGCTTTCTTAACTATAAATTCCAACCTCGGTAAACCTAAACAGCTTAAAATAGTGCTAACTATACAGTGAAGTCGGAGGAAAGAATGCCTGAGGTAATTATCGTATTAGCTCTTATCGTAAGTTTGTTTCCGCAAATTGCCGGAGCCGAACCATATTCCGATTTGTATCCCAATCAACAGTTAAAAAAGGCCGGCTCAGAAAAGGCCAGCAGCGATGTGCAAAAATGTTTGCAAGCCGGACGTGATTATACTGCCAATCAACTGGGCGGTGGGCGAAATGTGATTGAAGGTGCGGCGAAAGGAGCTGCTGTCGGGGACTTGGGAGCGGCAATTATGAAAGAAAAAGCAGGGCGTGGTGCCGGCGCGGCTGTTGGAGGACTACGAGCTGCGGGTGTCGGTGGGAACGTTGCCGGTAATCACAAGCTTTACGGCTAACCGTCCGATAATTTAGCTTGGTGGTGGGGTGGTAAGTTTTATGCCGTGCCCACCAGATAGTACAAAGTCAATACTTTAAATGGCGAGATCGTTTTCTTGATGGCGGGAGTAAAAGTTTAGCCACTTCAGCTGAAGTTGGACATAGACAACCGCAGGTTGAAGTTGAAAGGCTGGAAAAGATTATTGGCCGGCAGGCGATAGAA
>JADZAE010000026.1 GCA_020852715.1 Deltaproteobacteria bacterium | reverse complement strand
TAAAGTTATTGGTTGGGCGCTGTCTAATCGTATTGATGCTGAGCTTGTGTGTAATGCTTTAATTAGAGCTGCAGGAACGAGGAAATTTGACAATAGGGTAATCTTTCATTCTGATCGTGGTAGTCAGGATGCGAGTCATAAATTTCATGATCTGTTAGTAAATCGTGGCATTAGGCAGAGCATGAGCGCTAAGGGGAATTGCTATGATAATGCTGTGTGCGAAAGCTTCTTTCATTCATTCAAAGTGGAGGAGGCTTGCCTCAATAAGTACGCTAATAGCTTAGCTGCTGTGCCGAGGATTAGAAGTTATATCGAAGAATTTTATAATTCTAAACGTTTGCACTCGACGTTGAATTATAAAACACCGGCCATGGTACATGTACTATCATTGGCTGCGTGAATGTTGTGTGCTAGGGTGCATATGAGAGGAGTTATTCATAGGGTAGCGCACAGCTGGCTTTTGACAGCCTGAGCGCAGCGCTACCCTGTGGATAACTCCACCGCTGTTTTTACTGTACGTTTTTTCGGGGGAAGATCACTTTAGGGATAAAACAAAATTATAAGCTGATCATTGTTGAGCAAAATACTTGCGGAAATGCTTTGAGGGGTTTCGGCGAAGTCGACAGAAAGCATCGATTCCTCGACATTTTAGCGCTAAGGTGCAAAATGCTAGCGGAGAGTTTTAAGGGGGAAAACATGCTATTACCAAAGGATCTTTTTGAAAATGCCATTGCTCTGAAGAAGGTGGATCGCACGCCTTTTTGGATGATGCGCCAGGCGGGCAGGTATCAGAAGGGCTATCGCGAGCTGCGCGAAAAGTATGACTTTTTAACTTTATGTAAAATCCCGGAACTAGCAGCGCAGGTTTCTTTATTGCCGATAGAACAATTTGAGCTAGATGCGGTTATTCTTTTCTCAGATATCTTAACTGCTATTGAACCGCTGGGGTTGCAGCTGGAGTTTGGCGAGAAAGGGCCGGTGATTCACAACCCGATTAAAACGGCGGCGGAGGTGGCAAAACTTAAGCTTTTTGATCCGGCGCATGAACTTAAGTACGTGGCCGATGCTCTTAAAATAATAAAATCCGAGATTGCCCTTGATGGTTATCCGCTAATAGGCTTCTCTGGCGCGCCTTACACGCTTTGCGTTTACATGGTTGAAGGAAAGACGACAAAAAACTTAGTGACGGTTCGCGCACTACAATATCAAGATACGGAGCTTTTTAAAAAGCTACTAACACTCACGACCAAACAAACAATATCTTACCTGCAAATGCAGCTCTCTGCCGGTGCTGATTATGTGCAGCTTTTTGATACCTGGGCCGGCACATTGTCGCGCGAAGATTATTTGGAGTTTGCTTTCCCTTATGAAAAGGAAATTATCTCCGCGCTTCAAGCTAAGGGCGGCAAAGTCATTCTCTATGTTAATAATTCCGGCCACCTTTTAGATTTGCTGAAAGAAACAAACGCTGACGTGTTTAGTTTAGATTGGCGCACCGATATTAAATATGCATCTGAGCTTTTTGCTGACAAAGCCGTGCAAGGAAATCTTGACCCGACTATTCTTTTTGCCAGCGATGAGCGCATCGCAAAAAGCGTGGAGAATATTTTCAGCGCACTGGGGCGCAAAACCGGTCATATTTTCAATCTCGGCCATGGCGTGCTGCCTGAGACCAAAGAAGAAAAGGTAAAATACATCATTGAAACAGTGAAGCGAGTATCCAAAAAATTTTATGAATAGCGGTTTTGACGGGTTAAATGCCCAACTGATTACTAAATACTCAACTAGTGGCCCACGCTACACGAGTTATCCTACGGCACCGCTTTGGAAGGATAATTTCACAGAAGACGACTATGCCGCGGGGCTCAATGAACACCTCAGCACGCGAACAAGTAAAGCGCTGTCTTTGTATGTGCATTTTCCGTTTTGTGAAAACAAATGCGCTTACTGTGCATGTAATAGCGACACTATTGATAGCCGACTTAAAATCGCTGCTTTTATCTCTTCGCTCCAAGAAGAAGTGCAGCTTTTAATAAAGCAAACAAACGTCCTCGATGGCAGCTACATTGAGCAGCTACATATCGGCGGCGGCTCGCCTTCTTATATGAATGAAGCAGAGTTTGAAAAGTTTTTAGCAGCTATCTCACCGCTTATCGAGAAAAGTAAGCTTAGCGAATTTTCTATCGAAATAGATCCGCGCGGCTTAAACAACGAGAAACTACAGTTTTACGCTGCGTGCGGCATTGATAGAATTTCATTTGGCGTGCAAGATTTAGATCCGCGCGTGCAGGAGGCAATAGGGCGCGTGCAGCCTGCCGAACTGCTAGTAAAAGCACTGAGCGCAAAAAACAAGTCTTATTTTAAAAGCATAAATTTTGATTTGATTTATGGTCTCCCGTTTCAAACCGGTGAGAGCTTTAAGGCTACATTAGATGCAGTAAAAGAGCTAAGGCCTAATCGCATCGCGATTTATAACTACGCGCACATGCCTAAGCTAAAACCCAATCAAATGACGATTAGAGAAGAGGACTTGCCCTCGGCTGAGGAAAAAACCAAAATACTGGTAACCACTATTAACTCGCTGCTCGGTGGCGGCTACAACTACATTGGCATGGACCATTTCGCACTGCCTGAAGATGACCTGAGCTTGGCGCTGGAAAACGGCACTCTCTATCGAAACTTTATGGGCTATACCACAGCCAAGGCGCGAAACTTAATCGGACTTGGCCCGACAAGCATCAGCGGCTTTGGCCGCTACTACGCACAAAACGTGCGCGACACAGCTCTTTATGCGCAACTCGTTGGCGATAAAATATTACCGACATCTAGGGGGTTGCGCCTGTCTGATGATGATTTACTGCGCCGCGATATAATCAATTCTCTTATTTGTAATTTCTATCTGAACTTTGCTGCCATAGAAAAGGCGCACGGTATTTGCTTTAAGGATTATTTTGGACCGGAACTAAATAGCCTTGTCTGTTTTATTGACGATGGGTTATTAACCGTAAACGAGAAATCAATGAAAGTTTCGTTTCAGGGCAGAGTTTTTATCCGCAACATTTGCATGGTATTTGACGCCTACTTAAAGAAAGATGAGCAAAGACAATTCTCAAAAACAATCTGATAGCACAATTGGCGTAGTGCTTTTTAATTTTGGGGCACCGCGTGACCTTGATGATATTTATGACTTTCAAGTGCGTCTCTTTTCCGACCCCGATGTCTTTGGTCTCCCTATCCCACAGTTTTGTTTAAACATGCTCGCGCGTATTATCGCTTCCGTGCGGACTACTAAGACCAGAGCAAAATATGAGCGCATAGATGGCATCTCACCGCTATTAAAAATCTCCGAACAGCAAAGAGATTTGCTGCAAGCCGATTTGGGAAATTCCGGGCTGAAGGCTAAAGTCGTTTTGGCCATGCGCTATAGTTACCCCGGCATAGAAGATGCTTTAAGTGAGCTAAAAAAAGAAGGAGTGAACAGAGTAATATTCCTGCCGCTATTTCCGCAATATTCTTTAGCTACCACTGAAAATTTTTATAAAGCTTTGCATCATACCCTTAAAAAATATTCTTTCAGCGCCGAGTTTATTCACGACTATCACCTCCATCCGAATTTTATTGAGGCCTGGACAGAGAGGATTAAAGAGCTCATCCGCGGTATCGATATTTCTAACCATCATTTACTGTTTAGCGCTCATGGGCTACCGATGAAAATATTGAAGCTCGGGGATCCTTATAAAGAGCAAATTGAAGCGGGGGCAGCAGCGATATATGAACAAAGTCACTTACCTGTCCCGTATTCAGTATCTTATCAGAGTCGCACCGGCCCCGTAGAGTGGATAGGGCCGGACACTTTAAGTGTAGTGAAAGATTTGGCGCAAGCCGGCAAGGGGATAATTCTCGTTCCGCTGAGCTTTGTGTCTGATAATTTTGAAACTAATTATGAAAACGACATAGAACAAAAGGAGATATTTATTGAGCACGGCGGCCGGAATTTGATTCGTGTTCCGGCGTTAAATGAAAGCCCAAAATTTATTCGCTGTTTAAGAAATATCATAATCGAACATGCTCGAGAAAACCGATATTCATGATTTTATAATTATCGGCGGTGGGCTTGCCGGCATGGCCGCGCTAGCCAAGATCGCCGCTGAAGGTAAAAGCGTTCTTTGCTTAGAAAAGGAGCCGCGCGTTGGTGGCTTAGTGGCAACCGATTTTAAAGATGGCTATTTGTTAGACATCGGCCCGACAGTATTTTTGAAAAGCTATGAGCATATCTGGAAGCTATTGGACGAGATCGGGCTTAGAGACGAAGTGCTATTTAACGATACTAAATCCACGGCGCGTTATTTATATCGAAACGGAGCTATTCATCCTGTGCCAGAAAATCCACTGGCGCTGATTAAGACGCCGCTGTTGTCGGCTTCGGTCAAGCTGCGCCTTTTTGCTGAGCCCTTTATCGGGCGCGGCAACAATATCCAAGAGACTGTGCGTGAATTCGGTAATCGTCGTTTTGGGAAAGAGCTTACCGATCATTTTTTAGATGCGATGGTTTCCGGTATGTGTGCCGGAGACATCAGTAAATTGGAAGTCGGATCTTTATTTCCAAAACTTGCGGATATTGAAAAGGAATACCGCAGCCTTCTAATTTTCCTGATGAAGTTTAAAAAACAAAATGTCTCCAATCAACCCAAGACGGCCAAAGGAATTCGCTTTGCGTCCTTTCTAAAAGGCATGGGCCGGATTTCAGAAAAAATCCGCGAGCTTTATCCGCATAGCGTAGTTACTGGCTCGACCGTGCAGGAGGTGAGCAAAGCCAATGGGTTTTATCGCGTGGCTACGACAACGGGTGTATATCAGAGCAAAAGACTAGTATTTGCCACACCGGCATACATCGCCGCTAATTTAATTGCTCCGATAGCGCCGGACATATCTAATGCTTTACAGAACATATCTTATACAGATATAGCTACGCTTTCGTTGGGCTATGATCGAAAACAAGTTGGGCATAGTTTGGAAGGCTTTGGTTTTTTAGTGCCGCGCGGCGCCGGTGTTCGGCTGCTGGGCACAATGTTTTCGTCGAGCATTTTCCCCGGGCGCTCGCCGGAGGGAAAAGTTTTGACAACAATTTATATTGGCGGCGAGCACGATAGAGAAGCGCTGAAAATATCAGAGGCGCAGTTAAGAGAAGTGGTGAACAAAGAATTAGGCAGCATTTTAAGTATTTCGGGAGAGCCGGAGTTTTGTTTTGTGCGACGAATTAATAATGCCATTCCTCAGCTTAATGTTGGACATGGTAAAATTAAGCAGCAGATTTTTGAAATACTGGAGCAAGAGCCGACAATTAATTTGGTAGGAAACTATTTAGGCGGCATCAGTGTCAATGAAGCGATAAAGTCAAGGGAAGCGATAAAGTTATGAGGAGGATTGTTGCGGGGACAAGGGGCAGTGAGCTTGCGCAGATTCAAACCGACTTGGTGATTGCTGAGCTCACGCGCGTTTACCCTGACCTGGAAGTAGAAAAGCGAGTAATTAAAACCAAAGGCGACAAAATCCTCGATGTGCCGCTAGCTAAAATCGGGGACAAGGGACTTTTTACTAAAGAGCTAGAAAATGCCTTATTCTCCGGCGAGATTGATTTTGCTGTTCATAGCTTAAAAGATTTACCCGTCGAATTGCCGCAGGGGCTTAAAACCACGGCCTGCATTAAGCGCGAAAAGCCAAATGACATTGTTGTTTTAAAACACGCCAAGCGCCTTGCTGATTTGCCTGATAATGCGGTGATTGCTACCGGCAGTTTGCGCCGCGCTCTGCAATTAAAAAAAATTAAGCCGCAAATCCAAATCGCTGAAATCCGTGGCAACATCAATACGCGCTTAGAAAAACTGGCCAACGCTAATTGGGACGGTATGGTTTTGGCATATTGCGCGCTTAGTCGCCTAGGAAAAGAGAATTTGATCACTGAACTGCTACCTTATGAAGTAATGCTGCCGGCAGTCGCGCAAGGTATCATCGCCGTAGAAAGCAGAGATGACAGCAAGAGCATAGAACTGTTTTCGCGCATCAATGATAAGGAAACCGAAAGCTGCGGCATTCTCGAGCGGGCTTTTTTGTTTGGCCTCGGTGGCGGCTGCCGCGTGCCCATGGCTTGTAATGCTTATGTTGAAGGCAGTGAGCTGCACGCCACCGGCCTATATATGCCTAATGACGGCGAACAATATATCTTAGAAACAATATCCGGCAACATGGTTGATGCCTATGAGCTGGGAATTCAATTAGCTAAGCAAGCTTTAAGCAAAGTTAAATAGTAAAGTTAAATGAGCATAAGGCTGCTAAACACTTCCTCATCGGATATAGACATAAGCCAAACAGACTTTGAAGTTATTAATTTCCCGACTATTGAAGTAATGGAAAACAACAATGCGCCGCTGGTTCAGATCCTTGTGGCGCAGCTAGCAAAAGCCGATTGGATTATCTTTCCTAGTAAAAATGCGGTGCGTATTTTTCTGGAAATCTTAGCCGAGCAAAACTATGACCGGGCAAAGCTTAAGCCTATAAAAATTGCCTCCATGGGTAGCTCCACTAGTGCGCTTATCGAAGAGCAGAGCTTAGAAGTTTCATTTGTCCCTAGTGAGTTTGTCGCGGAGAAGTTTGTTCACGAGTTTAGCCAAATTGAAACGCTACTTGGACGTAAAATCATTTTACTAAGGTCGCAAATCGGCAGGGATTTAATAGCCGCTGAACTAACTAAACTCGGCGCCGAAGTTTTCGACGCACCCATTTACAACACGCTAATCCCCCAGTACGAGCAGAGCGAAATTGCCAAAATGCAAACGCTCCTCAAAGCACAGCAAATCGATTTTATCCTTTTTACCAGTCCATCTACAGCCGAGAACTTTTTTGCCCTCATTGGCAAAGAGTTCTTCTCTCAGCACCAAGGACACATCAAACTCGCCGCCATCGGCCCCGTAACCAAAGCCGCCATCGAAAGCGTCGGCTTCCCCTGCGCCATCATGCCCGATAAACACACCATCGCCGGCCTATTGGAAGAGATAAAATTATCCAAGTAGGGATGGCCTTTGGCTGTCCGCAACGTTCACGTGATCGTGGTGATTTTACGCGTCAGCGTCAGCGAACATATAAACGTAATTCATAAAGGTTGTGGTGAATATACCCGTGATCGTGGTTGTCGGCGAAGACGAACACAGTCGGTGGCGCTACCGCTTTATTGAGCTTTTGGCCGAGGCTTTTTAATTCCGTTTTGGCTTTTTTATATCCCTTCGCTTTAATTCCTCGTTGATCGATTCAGCAACTCCTGCATTCTCTTTGCTGGAAATAGGCTTCCCCTGTCCATATTCAGGAAGATCTCCACCACCAAAGATTTCCTTTTCCTCGGCATTTATCCTTTCTATCTCCGCAAATATTTCTTCAGCTCGCTTAACCACCTTCTGCTTGTAGCGCGTAATATTCGTTTTCCATACATAGCTGTATTTGTTCGCGTCCGCTTCGACCTTCGTGCCATCAAGAAAATAATTCTCGCTCTTGATTTAGCCATGCTCCAGCAGGTAACAAACCACTTTCGAAAATATCGATGCTAAGCTGGATTTAAATATTCACTACAAAAGCGATTTATCGTGGCAAATTCCGGTCTTTGCATTCCCGATAACCACATATAGGCAACGTCTCTTTTTAACGCCTTTGTAATTTGCCGACTCAAGTATAGCTTATTGCTGTAGGCGTAGATTATTATCTTGAGCATCATTGTCGGATTATATGACGGACAACCTCCGCCCTTAAACCATTCCCGGATTTCTTCTGTCTCTAAGCTATCTACAACTCGATTAACTACTCTCACCATATCATTGTCTTCGATCAACTCATCCAACGATGGCGGCAGTAGCATCATTTGCCCTTACTGGTATTCTTTAAATTTCTTCATCGTAGCTCCTCCCAATAGGTAGCTACTAACATATTTAAACTACTTAGAGTGCCCCTTTGATACAGCCCCTGATATAAGGAGATGCTAAATATTATTAGCAAGCCAGGGTTTTGCTTCGCAAACCCTGTCATGCGCACCCAAAAGCGTTGGCGAAATGTTCTTGCCTCGTGGCGCTTACGCGAGATGGTTACACAAAAATAAAGGTAGAAAAATCGCCGTGCGCTTGGGTTTAGACATTAGAGGAAAAAATTGCTAGGAATGCGGGGGTGTGTTGGTTGATAAATGTTCCCATGGGGAGCCCTGAATGGAAAAGAATATTGTCATTGGTTTGATGAGTGGCACTTCGATGGATGGGGTGGATGGTCTTGCGATTAGGACTGATGGAGAGAGCTTTGTTGAGTTTATAGGCGCGGCGAATATTCGTTATTCTGCCGAGGCGCAATTAGCTTTTAAGGGGCTAGAGGCTTTGGTTCGCGAAACTCTGGGAGATGCGACGTCGGCTGAGAAGACATTCGCCGATAAGTTCTATCCGGCTCTGCTTTCCCTATCTAATAAGGACAGGGCTGATGTAGTTATGGATTGGCTGAGTAAAACGCTCGGCACTGTCAGTTATCAGGGCATAGTAGACCTTTCTACTGATTATCATATTGCCGTAGTAAAAGAGACGCTTGTTTCGTGTTTGCTATCAGCTGCTGATGTTTGCTGCATTGGTTATCACGGGCAAACTTTGTTTCACCGGCCATCGGCGCGCGTGACTGTGCAGGTTGGAAATGCGCAGCGCATGGCTGATGAGCTGGGTATTGATGTGGTTACTGACTTTCGTCGTAACGACGTTGAGCATGGCGGACAAGGTGCCCCGTTTGCTCCGCTTTATCACCAGTTGCTGGCACGCCAGGCAAGAATTCTTCCCTGCGCATTTGCTAACTGCGGTGGCATTTCTAACGTGACTGTGTTGGGCAAAGGAGAGAATGATATTGTTGCCTTTGACGCGGGGCCGGGAAACTCCTTAATTGATGCGTTGGTCAAGGGTGCCACCAATGGGGCTGAGCTTTGTGATCGTGATGGTCAGTATGGTCAGAAAGGAAAAGTCAATAAAAGGGTTCTTGAGATTTGTATGGAGCAGGCGGTCATCGTTGAGGGCCAGAATTATCTTAAGAAAGTAGGTCCGAAGTCATTGGACGTGGCGGACTCGCGGTTACTTCCCGAAGTTTTACAGCTGTCTTTGGAAGATGGCTGTCGCACACTGGAAGCGTTTACTGCGCAAGCCTTAGTCGCCAGCATTGATCAGTTGGGGATTGAAATGCCGACTACCTGGGTGTTGCATGGTGGCGGTTGGAGCAATCCTGTTATTTGCAAAGAGTTACAAGAGAGGCTCAATCAGCGCGCGGGTAAGCCTGCGACCCTGCACACAGCCGATGAAGTTGGCTTGCGCGCAGAGTCGCTGGAGGCAGAAATTTTTGCTTACCTTGCTATGCGCTCCATCTTGAGCTTGCCGCTTAGCGTTCCTGGAACGACTGGCGTGCCCCAGCCGCTAACTGGTGGCGTGCTGTTTAAGCACCGCTGAGCAAAAAAGCTATTTCTAAAACTAGTATAGTAGAAGGACTTTATTTCTTGCATCCGGAGGAGAGCAGCGTGAGCTTGTTTTCCCTAGGATGGAGTACAAAATGGTTTTGAAAGGAGTTTGGTATGCCAAGTGCTGTGCAGTCTGCGCACAGAGTAAGCGCGGAGCTAATTACTGTGGGGAACAAACAGGATCCCGCCAGAGCATTCGAAGATTTACTTTGGATTTGGGATTATTATGAGGATCAGTTTAACTCGGTTTGTTTTGCTCAGTGGCTCTGGCTAGGGAGTAAGGCGATGGAAAAGGCCCGTTGGCATTTTCCAGATGTGTTGTTGGCTAAAGGAGCCGAATATAAGAAACTGGCTCCTGTGGCAGTACGGCGATTTATACAGACCGGCGGGCAACGTGATGCATGGACACTGGCGAATGTAATTTTTGCCTGTGCGCGCATGCGAATTTGTGATGTTCCGCTGTGGCCCAAGTTATTAAAGGCCGCAAAAACATTAATTCCGCAGTTCAATTCGGCAGTGTTGACCAGTATGGCTTGGAGCCTAGCTATCGGTGAGGGGTATGAAAACGACTTTCCCGATATGCTGGCAGCCGAAGCCCAACAAAGAAAAGACTTTTCTGTTCTCGGACTTTGTCAGCTTTTATGGGACATGGCGGTAACGCGCCCGGGGAGCAACGAAGAGCTTTTTGCTAAGGTGATGCCGCAATTCGAGGCAAAAGCTGAGCAGTTTAATTCGGCTTCGCTTCAGCGCATTCATCAGAGTTTGTTGGCGGAAGCAATTGATGCTCCGCCGGCGTTTGAACGCGCAGCCAAAATGCCCTGATTGAGGCTCAAGGCAAACCCCCGAAGAGCAACCACTTGGAGGCTTTCGTTGAACAAGTCGTCGCTCAGCGGGTGAGAAAGCTTCGTTCCCAAGTCTTCTGCGAAGGATTCTGGATCGATTTTGTAATTGATCACAAGCGCAGGGGACAAGTAGCGTTGGAGCTCGATGGGGATTCCTCGCGTTTCCTGCACGGGGATACTAAGAACGGCCGCACCGAAGGGGTTTGCTTCGCGACCGAGTTCTTGAGATTCGCGGTTATTTGCCGCGACACATCGTGGTAAGAAACCTCTCGCACAGCGAAGCTTGCTCTCTGGTTATGAGGGCAATAGGCGATTTGTAAGAGCAAATATCCCCTGGGGGTTTGTGTGTTTTCATAAACCCCAGCGGACTAGGGCTGAGATATGAGGTTTTTGAACGGGTTATTTGTCCTCCATCTACTCCAAATTTAAATTAATATAACGAGCTATTTACCTAATATAAACAGTAACTTAAGGTCATGGCCGGGCTTTCTGTGTTGATTGTCCATGCATACTAAGGTAATGCCGCAACGGCGACGAATAACATTTAATGCAAAATTTATGGCAAATACGAGACAGTTTTTAGATTTTGAAAAGCCGGTAGTCGAATTGGAAGAAGAGATTCTTAAAGTTCGTGCCTTAGTGGAAAGCGGTGATATCGGCCGCGCTAAGGAGGCCAAAAAATTGGAGACGAAATTAGAAAAGGCGCGCAAAGATGTTTATGGTCGCCTCACTCCTTATCAGCGTGTGCAATTAGCTCGTATTTCTGAGCGCATTCAAACAGAAGATATTATCAATAAGTTAATTACTGATTTTGTTGAGCTGCATGGAGATCGGGCTTTTGGCGACGATGCGGCCATTATCGGCGGCGTGGGTAAATTTGAAGGTAATAGCGTGGTTGTTATTGGTCATCAGCGTGGCCGGACAACGCAAGAAAAGATTAAAAGAAATTTTGGTATGCCGCAGCCAGAGGGCTATAGAAAGGCGCAGCGTTTATTTAAAATGGCAGAGAAGTTTAATTTGCCGCTGCTGATGTTTATTGACACGCAGGGTGCTTACCCCGGATTGGAAGCTGAGGAACGCGGGCAAGCGGAAGCGATAGCGCGCTGTTTGCTGATGCTCTCGAATTTGCGCACACGCATAATTTCGACTGTTATCGGTGAAGGCGGTAGCGGTGGCGCGCTAGCGCTGGGTATTTGTGATCGTATGCTGATGTTGGAGAATTCTGTTTATTCAGTTATTTCTCCGGAAGGGTGTGCTTCGATTATTTGGGGTAAAGATGATCCGAGCAAAACAGCTGAATATGCCAAGGTTGCCGCTCAAGCTTTAAAGATTACAGCGCCGGAGATTACTCAGATGGGGTTGGTTGATGAGATCATCAAGGAACCGGCAGGTGCTGCCCATAGAGATCGGGACAAAGCTTGCGAGTTGCTGGGGCAAGCCTTACTAAAGCAGCTAAAGCAGCTTAATAAGTTGACTATGGATGAAATTTTAGCTAAACGATACGAGAAATTTCGAAAGATTGGGCAGGGCGCCGATTAGGTTTTGTCTTTAAGAGAGTTGTTCTGGATAAGGTTAATTTGCCTTGTTATTTCTAGCAAAATCATCTTCGCGATAGAGTAGGTTTCCAAACATACCTTCGAAGTAGGGGCTTTTGCAATTCAGTGAAACAAGCGGCTTGAGCAAGTTTCCACGTTACTAGTGAGTTAATAGCAATAGTTAGTTTATAAATTGGAGTTTATAGATGTTTCGTTTACCAGCAGGATATATTCCCTTAACCATGCATGAATTGCAGGGCGGCAATAATCACCACGGTCACAATAATAATCATAATGGCGGGCATAATTTTCGTGACTCCCGCGATCATGATGATTCTCGCGCTCATTTGCCTAGCCGCGAGAAAAGAGGTAGGAGAGCAAGCCAAGATTTTGAAGAGAGAGAGCCACGCGAGCAGCGCAGCTCCGGCGATAGAAGACCTCGCCGCCGACAAGAAAGAGAGCGTTTAAGTTTCAGTAAGCCGCGTGAAGAGGATGAAGGCGGCAGAGAAAACGAAATAATAATTAATGACTAATATCTCAAGAGATAGTTGATTTATAAAGTATGGGAAAAGATGATTCAATAGAACTTGATGGCGTGGTTAAAGAGTGTTTTCCAAACACCACTTTCCAAGTCAAATGCGAAAATGGCCATGAGCTGTTAGCATACTTGGCCGGTAAGATGCGCAAGTATTACATCCGTGTGCTGCCCGGCGACCATGTCCGCGTTGAAATTTCTTCTTATGATTTGACCCGTGGTCGCATTGTGCGCCGTTACACCAAACCGCCAGTCAAAAGCGAAGTTGAGAGCGAACCCCCAAAAGAAAGGTAGGAATAGCCTTTGGCTGTCCGCCAGGATCACGTGATCATGGTGATTAACGCGCAGCGCCACCGAACTTTACACCTTCACGGATTATCACTAATAGCGTTCCCAAAGTATTACAAATCAAATATGAACATTTGCTATTATTTATTGACGTTTCCTGATCGGAAACGACTAGTCTTGTGAAGGCCTAGTCTCCGTCCCCCCATAGTTTTGCTTCGCAAAACTTGCCCCCTCTGGGGGCCTTTGTATAGAAACTCAGTAAAAGTAGTGAACGCTTACCCGAACATTTACACATGTAGACCTAAATCACATCAACCGCATGCGGCTTCGCCGAGAGCCACTATGATGTTATGGAGGTGGCGGGCGCCTCTCAGCGCCCCTACGGTGAATCTTCGATATCGAAATAATGTTGTTGTAATTATCGGCGTTGATAACTTCTCGGTCGTTACTTTTTGCAAATTTGGTGCGTGTAGGGGCGGCCACTGCTGAGTCTTATACATAAGTTGAGAAAGGGGGCTTTTAAAAGGCTCTAGCGTTAGCTCCACAAATTTTCAAATTACAATGAGGCTTTGTGAAACGCGGCTCATGTTCTGAGCGTCAGCGAACAACCGGGTCGCCTACGTATCGGTTTCCCAATGACCTTAAAAGTGGCGACTAAAGCCGAGAAATACAGTTTTTTGCGATCCTCAGGCGACCCAGTCGCTCCGCAACATGGGTCGCGTTCCACAGGGGCCACGACTTTATGTTGCGTCATGCCATTTTGTAACAACATTAGAACCTGGCATTCTTAGTGGGCAGCTTATGTATAAGACTCAGGGGCACTGGGCGCCCGTATCAAACTTACTTTGAATAAGGGCCGATGTCTTCCTGTCTATCACCTTAAATTTGGGTAAAAATACTTTGCGACAAATAAAGTCAAAGTATATATAATCGCCCGTGCTTAGTTTTAACCTACTTATTTAATTGGTAATTTTATGAGTGTGATCGAAGTCCAAAATCTATGTCGCTACTTTGGTGAAACCAAGGCAGTTGATAATATTTCGTTTAATGTAGAGAAGGGAGAAGTGCTTGGTTTTCTCGGGCCCAACGGCGCCGGGAAATCAACTACGATGAAAGTTATTACAGGCTTTATTTCTCCGACTTCAGGCACCGTGCGGATTTTGGGGCATGATATTGAGCAAGACAGCATTGAAGCCAAGAAGAAAGTTGGTTACTTGGCTGAAAATGCGCCACTCTACGGCGAGATGAAAGTTGGCGAGTTTCTGGCCTTTGTTGCCGATGTGCGCGGCTATGAAGGCGCGCATAAATTTCAAGCGGTGGAGAGAGTTTATGATCTAACCGGCATCGGGTCAGTTGCTAAGCAAACTATCGACACTCTGTCCAAAGGATTCAAGCGCCGCGTTGGGTTATCCCAAGCACTGATACATGACCCGGATATTCTCATTCTTGACGAGCCGACAGATGGCTTAGACCCCAATCAGAAATACGAAGTGCGGACGCTCATTAATAAAATGGCGCGTGATAAGTGTATCATTCTTTCCACGCACATCTTAGAAGAAGTTGATGAGGTTTGTAACCGCGTGGCGATTATTGCTAACGGCAAACTGGTCGCCGATGAAACGCCGGCAAAACTAAAAGCCCGATCCCGTGCTGCCGGTGCGCTCAGTGTGAGTTTTGAAGGTAATGCTCCGGAGAATGTGCTCACAGAACTGGCCAAGATTTCCGGGGTGGCTCGTGTGGAAGAAATTAGCAAGAAAAAAAGCAACGCTGTTTATTTGTTATATGCACAGAATAACGCTGTCATCTTGCCGGCGGTGACTGAAGAGCTAACCAAGAGGCAATGGCCGTATGCCAGTGTGGGGTTAGAACAAGGATATTTGGATGAAGTCTTCCGCACGCTCACAAATACGGGGAGGAATTAAAAGTTATGAACAACATCAATGCCATTTTTAAAAGAGAGTTTAAATCCTATTTTGCGACACCGATAGCCCTGATATTTTTGGTGGTCTTTTTAGTGCTTACCGGGTTTTTTACTTTTAAGTTAGGCAGCTTCTATGAAATGGGGCAAGCCAGCCTAGCTTCGTTTTTTGCTTGGCACCCCTGGCTCTATATATTTATCGTGCCCGCTGTTTCTATGCGCCTTTGGGCAGAAGAGAAAAGATCAGGCACAGTCGAGCTGCTATTTACTCTGCCCGTCACATTATTCGAAGCGATGGTCGCTAAGTTTTTGGCCGCTTGGCTCTTTTTGGGTTTGGCTTTGCTGCTGACTTTTCCCATGGTGCTGACAGTAGCTTATTTAGGCCAGCCGGATTATGGCCCGATACTAGCTAGTTATATCGGAAGCTTTTTTATGGCCGGTGCGTTTTTGGCCGTCGGGCTTTTTGTTTCGGCGATGACCAACAATCAGGTGATCAGTTTCGTGGTAGCCACTTTTCTTTGCTTGTTTTTGGTATTGCTGGGCTACTCGCCGGTGCAAGAGCTATTAGTTAAAATTTCTCCCGATCTTATGCTGATGCTTAATGTGCTTAGTGTGCCCTATCATTTTGAAGCCATACAGCGCGGCGTGATCAATGTTGGTAATTTAGTTTACTTCGTATCCGTGATCCTGTTTTTCTTGGTATCCGGTGCTGTGATTTTAGATAAGAGTAAAGCGGATTAGTTGGGGGTTTTATCGTGAAAAAATCATTATTATCAATTTCCGGTATTGTTGTTTTAGCGGTTATCCTCATTTTGGTTAATTCCATAGCGAGCAAGGTTTTTAGCAGCTTTTCTTTGGATCTGACCGCTGATGGCCTCTACACATTGTCTAAAGGCAGTAAAAGCATTATTGGCTCACTGCCTGAGAGCGAACAGGTTACTCTGCGCTACTTTTTTAGTTCCACGGATAGCGCGATGGAACCGACGATCCAGTTTTATGGACGCAATGTTCTTGATCTGCTCAAGCAGTATGAGCGCCAGGCCAAGGGCAAAATTAAGCTCGAGGTTTATGACCCACGACCGGATACAGAGGAAGAGGAATGGGCGCAGCGTTATGGCTTGGAGCCTTTTGTCAGTGGCCAGGATTTTCCGATTTATTTGGGTTTAGTTGCCTCATCTAAAGATGCGCGCGAAGAAGTTATTCCGGCTTTCGATTTTGCCAGAGAACGCTTTTTGGAATACGACATCAGTCGCATACTGACTATGCTCGTGCAGCGAAAAAAACCGGTGGTTGGGGTTTTAACCACTGTGAAATTAGAAGCAGCACCCGTTGTCGGCCAGTATATGGGCCTGACGCCTTGGGTAGTTTCAACTCAGCTTAGCCAAATGGCTGATATTAAATTTTTGACCGGCAAGGAGGAAACTATCGATCCGACTATTCAGCTCTTGATCATCATTCATCCCAAAGAGATGCCGACTAAGCTTAGTTACGCGATTGATCAGTATGTGTTGCGCGGTGGGTCGATGTTGGTCTTGGTTGATCCTTATGCCGAGCATGACATTCCGGTTAATGCCGAAAATGCTTTTGATGGCATGACTGCCCCGCGGTCCAGCGACATGAATAATCTGCTTTCAAAGTGGGGTGTTGCTTTGACCAAAGGGAATGTGGTTGGCGATCTTACTTTAGCGACGCGGGTCAACTTGATGCGCGGCGGCGCTCCGGTGCCCTTTGTTTTGTGGCCGAGCATTAAGAACGTGAACGTCGATCAAATGGATGTAACGACTTCGGCACTAAATAATCTCGTCTTTCCTTGGATTGGTAATTTAGAAATAAATGCTCCGGACAATATCACCGTTACACCGCTGATCAAGAGCTCGGAAAATGCCATCTTGGTTCCCGAGGGTAACTATCGTTTTGAAGGCGGAAATGTCGAAAGCCTGCTTGCTAATTATAAGGGTGACAGAGCGCAGCGTGTGCTTGCTGCCCGTGTTCGCGGAAAGCTGCCGACTAATTTTCCGAACGGTAAGCCTAAGGATGCCAGAGAGGAAAGCAATGCCTTGGATGATAAAATGCATCTACAAGAAGGGCAAAATGAAGCTAATATAGTAGTCATTGCCGACTTAGATTTTCTTAACGACAAATATGCTATCAATTATTTTAACTTCCTCGGCAAACAAGCTGCCTCGTTGAAAAATGATAACATTAATTTCTTTTTAAATGTTGTAGAGAACTTACTAGGCTCTTCGGACCTAATCAGTATTCGCTCGCGTGGCCGCTTTACTCGCCCTTTTACCGTGGTTCAGGATATGGAAGAGGGCGCGCGTCAGCAGCTTAAAAACAAAGAGGAAGAGCTCAACGCCAGCTTGACCGAGGCAAATCAGCGTTTGCAAGAACTGCAAGGCGAGGGAGCTGAGAATAGTAAATTGCTAAGTAAACAGATCATTCAAGAGATTAATAATGTAAAAATGGAAAGACAGGCGATAATGCGGCAGATCCGCGAAGTGCGTCGGCAGTTCCGCGAAGGCATTGAAGGGTTAGGTAATGTGCTTTTTGTCATTAATACCTTTGTTGTGCCGCTGTTGTTGATTATTGTTGGGGTTGTTATTGTTGACCGTCGACGTCGTCAAAAATAATTAGGAGAAAGTTAATGAACGTGAAAAAATTAGGTTATTTAGTTATCTTGCTGATTATTTTGGCGCTGGCCTTTTATTTGTTAAATACCGGAGAAGTGAAACGTATTAAAGACGAGCAGTTAACCGCTTTCCCGGAAATTGCCGATCGTATTGCCCGGCTGACTATCGAGCAAGGTCCGCAGCAGATTGAGCTCAAAGTCGTCAACAATCAATGGGTAATTCCTAGTCGTGATGGCTATGCGGCAGATAGCGGCAAAGTAAATTCTTTTATTTTGCGATTGGCAGAAATGCGCCTTAGTCAGGTTGCTACTCAAGATGAAAGCACTTATGCCGATTTGGGAGTATCAGAGCAGGCAGTGAAGTCCGGCCGAACTAAAGTCACTTTTTATGCACAAGACGATACTAAGCTGGGAGCTATATATTTAGGCCGCGACAAAACGGCGACTACCGGGAAAACCACGACTAACAGTTTTCGCTATGAAGTTGGCACTTATGTGCGCCGCGATGGAGATAAAGTCGTTTATGTTTCCGGCGAACCTATTCCCGTATCCATGGCCATGCAGCACTGGCTTTCTATCGGACTGGTCAATGAAATCAATAAAAATATTGAGACCATCACTCAGTATAATCAGACACCGGACAGTAATGCCCTTTCTTATACTTTGCAGAGCGCCGGGGAAATTGATGGCCAGAAACAATTTAAATTGGCGGGAGAAGAAATTCCTCTAAATGCGATGGCTACTCCTTTGGTTACTTCGGGTCTTGAGAACCTACGCTTAGACGATGTTTTTAAGGAAGGCCGTTCAGAGCTACAGGGCATAAATTTTGATAAACTTACCGTTTATAAACTGAACAACGGAGTGACCTATAAGATTAGATCTGCGGCAAAAGATAAAATAGTCTTTGCTAAGATTGAAAAATCCTGTGAAGAGGTTGCCGGCAAAGACACGATTTGCGCTAAGTTAGGAGCGGATATAAATGTTCAGTATAAAGATTGGGTATTTATGCTGCCCGAGTATTTAGGCAAAAAGTTCCGCCAAGAGCTGGCTGATATAGTCGATAATAAAAAGCTTTCTGAGCAAGAGCAGGCCGCCCAAGAAGCCGCAGCCGATGAGGAAGCGCCGGAAGATTTAGCGCCGGAGCTCTCAGATCAAACAGAAGGGCTTGACGATTCCGGCCAGGTTACCGAGGAAGAGTCCGCGGAAACAGAACCGATAGAAACCCCTGCACAAGAATAAACGCTCATTATTAGAGGGTGTTAAGATGATAATTAACACCCTTTGAATTGCTCCCCGCCACACAAAATTATATGTATCCCATCTTAGAAGCACATCTAGCGCCTAACAATAATAAAGAATAAACTGCAAGCTAGTGAGCAGTTTATTCCTTATTAAAGGCAAGTGGAGAGGAGCGTAAGTGTAGTATCTACTCGCCCATCGGAGCCACGAAGTCTGACAAAGTAGTCGGCCAAAAGCGTGAACGCTTACAATTATGTTGCTAATTTCTATGCTTGTCGTATTACTAGCGCCAAGTGTCTTTGCTGTCCAGCATGTATGATTCATCGCATCTTATAGTGATATCTAAGTGTGAGCAGCAAATTTTATGAAAGTAATATTAATATGCCAAGAAGGAGATAGGCCCACATAAATGATACATCCAGATACAGTGGTCAAGATCGTTAATGATCAAATCGGTTACGGAGTTTTTGCCACAGCGTTTATTCCCAAAGGAACAATCACCTTTGTAAGAGATACCCTTGATATAATTATCTCTCCTCAAGATTATGAAGTATCTGAGCCTCAATATAGGGCAATCATCGATAAATATACGTATCAGGAAGGAAACGGTTCTCGCGTTCTTAGTTGGGATCACGCCAAGTATGTCAATCACTCATGCCGGCCTAATGCGATTAGTACCGGTTATGGCTTTGAAATTGCCATCCGCGATATAGAAGTAGGTGAAGAAATGACCGACGAATACGGCATCTTTAATATTGAACAAAACTTTCGCTGTTATTGCTGCTCACCTGATTGTCGCGGCATTGTTCGCGTTGATGACTTAGATCGATATGCTGCGCGCTGGGATGAAATCATTAAAGATGCGCTTGGTTGCTTTCATGCAGAAACACAACCATTGCTTCGTTATATCACCTCGGACACATATTCCGATCTAATGCGCTATCTGAACACCGGCAATGATTATGCGTCGATTCTCACGCAAAAGTATATACCGGTTATGGAGCGAGCAGAGGTAAATGCCGCGTTACTAAGCCTAAGCTAAGCGCCATCAGGGTATAAAAATGCCGCGTGCGTCTTTTGGGGCGAGTGGCTTGATCTGGAGGCTGCAGGCCGGAAGATCTGACGCGCCGACGCTGGCAATGCCGGTGGCGGTAAGCGTCAAGGCCGCCAACGGCCGCGTGCGCGTGAGGCGTAGGCGATCCAGTTGTTTGCTGACGCTCACAACATGGGTCGCGTTCCATAGGCACCGCGAATATTTTGTGCGTCATAGGTGCTAGCGCGTGAAACTTGTCAATAAACAACCGAATAATATTTTGTTGTCCCGCCGCCACATTTTTACGTCTTGTGTATAAGACTTAAGACTGACGGTCCCCCGCAAGGTCCAACGCTAAGTAATTCACAAACGGTCTTTTTTTAGCCGGATTAAGCCGTGAAAATCCTCAGCTAATCGTTTAAGTTTATTCGGGAAAGTGATGACGCACAGAAAGTATATTTGCAACTTAAATTACAAAACAGAGCTGCGATAATTGGGGGAGCTATGGGTATCTTCAAATCGAAAGAAAAACCTATAAAACGAGAGAAGTCAAAAAGTGTTAGCACAAATGACTCACTTCCTCGTGATGACTATAACCTTGCACCGGCCTTAGCCCAATATGGAATAGATGCACACAACAAGCTTTTTGATAATAGATATACGATAGGCAAGATTGTTGGAAAAGGCGAACGAGGTTTTGTGTTAGCCGTATATGACGAGGTTGGAGAACACGATCTTTGCGCTCTTAAAATAATATTCCCTCATATTTCAGAAAGGCCACATGTATATGAACGAATAAATCGGGCAGTAATGCTAAGTAGCAAGCTAAAACACAGGAATGTGGTTGGAATTAGGGAGCAAGGCCGAGATGAAAATAGTCTCTTGTACTATGTAATGGATTATGTCCCAGGTGATAGTTTGTTTCAAATACTACATGAGGATAATTATCGCGAACTAAGTTTTTATCAAATTGTATATATTATCAGAGAGCTAGCATTGGCATTGAACTATGCGCATAGGAAAATGGGGATAGTTCATAGGGATATTAATCCCAGCAATATCCTTGTTGATGATTATGGGAACATAAAACTTACAGATTTTAGTTTGGCGCGAGCAATGGAAGACAAGTATGGAATATCTGAGACTGGAGAAGTCGTAGGAAAACTTAACTATATGTCACCAAAAATTTTTAACGGCGTAAAAGATTACGACCCTAGCTGCGATTTTTATAGTTTAGGCATTGTGGCCTATGAGCTATGTACCGGCAGGTGTCCGTTTGAAATACCAGACTGGACTGTTATCGCGCGACAAAATAAAGAACGTAAGCTTCCTAAGTTTTTTGGAAAGGCAAAACATTACCCCGCATGGTTTCATGCATTTATTGAAAAATGTTTATCGCAAGACGAAGAGGAGCGATTCTTTCACGGTGGGGAAATGGTCTATTTGATTAATAATTATATAAGAACTTTGCATCCAGGCACTTTTCAAATGGACCTAGTGATAAAACTTCAAGCGTTACGTGGAATGACTTGCCGAGGTCTTCTGGAAAAGCGTAGCTGGGAGGAAAAGTGAAATATGTCTATCGGGATTCCCTTACCGAAGTTACCCAGCAGATACAAAGTAGAGCGCCGACTAGGACAAGGTGGCGTAGGCGCAGTATTTATCGCGCTTGACTGCGATACTAACCAGAAAGTCGTAATCAAAGTTCTAAATGCAATGCTCGCCTTTTCCGAACAAAATGGGCTTATGCATATCCGCCGCTTTAATAGCGAATTTAGTGCCTTAAAAAACTGCTCTCATCCCAATATTATCCAGGTGTATGATTATTTTGAGTATAACAATCTGCCATTCTTCACCATGGAGTATTTAGAAGGTGCCCCGCTAAGTAGCTTAATTCCGCCACGACATGAGGAAGATGAGTATTATGCTTCGGACAAAAAGATTAAAGCGCCCGATATTACAAATGTCCAAATTGTGTATCCGCCCATAGAAAACCATATAGATTACTTATTTCAGATAGCAAAAGCACTCTATTATGTTCATGATCGGGGACTGATTCATAGAGATTTAAAGCCGGACAATGTGCTTTTAACCAATGATGGCCAAATTAAGCTCCTTGATTTCGGACTGGCCAGACCGGAGCAGACTACTCTTAAGCTAACCGTGGCTATGCATGCCGTAGGGACTGCTTATTATATGGCTCCTGAGGCGATTCTTAATATCCCGCTTGATCATTTGGCTGATATTTATTCATTTGGGGTGTTGGCGTATGAACTGCTAGCGCGAGAGCTGCCCTACATAAATGTCTCTCGGGTTCAATTAGCCCATCAGCACGCGCTAGCAGAAATTCCTTCTGTAAAAGCTAAAAACAGCGATGGGTGGATCTCCCATAGAGGAAAACGGAAGCAACGCTAAGTAAAATCTTATGTGGAAGTTTGAAAGCAAGATAGTCTAAACCTCAATTAAAAACATTTTAAAAATTGGTGGGGGATAGTCGTATGGTATCCCCCGCCAATTCGTTACTCGTAATTACCCCAATTCTCCACTGTCGATTGAACCTCAAGAGTGGTCGGAGTAGCAGTGGGAGTGGGCGCAATTGTGACAGTAGCCGTCGGCAATGGAGTATCTGTCATGGTAGCTGTCAGAGTTGGTGAGATTGTGTTAGTTTTCGTTGGAGTTGGAATTTCGGAATTCTCGGTAATTTTCCCATTCATCCATGTAAAGAAAGATGGGTCATTACTGATGTACTCAAACCCAGTCTGTGTGTGTTCTCCCCTGTCATAGACCTTAACGAGTATCCCAGCAAGCAAAACTTGGCTATTTATTTCCACAGCAGCGAAACCGCCGCTGTCTCCAGTAGCTCCTATGCCCGGAAGAGGCACTGTTCGAAAGAATGCTAGCAATCCTAGCGAGCCGAAGAAAAAGTCTATAACTCCTCGGGCACAGCGTCGATATCCGTCAAAAATCCGCGTATCGTTTATTCCTTCCCCCCCTTGGCTAGGAAGGCCAGTATCTCCATAACCCCCCATTAGTATTACTTGGTCCCGAAACAGCTCCCCAGTATAGAATTCAACAGGGGTGATTATTGTTCCCGACGCATCCCGCACCAGCTCGTCTAATTTCACTAACGCGATATCTAGCATTGGGTGATAAAAGACATTTGCCGGACTAGCTGTTATGCTTTTCCCCGGAACAAAGCTTATTGTTCCTTTCAGAAACGCTTCATAGTATGAAAGAAACGTATATCGCAGATAACGATAAGTCGCTCCCGTAGTTTCGTGAAATGGGGCGTGTGCAGCGGTGATAACCCATGCACCATCTTGATCATTATTCCGAATTAAGGAACAAGATCCAACCCTATATCGCGTGCCGCCGACCTCATCCCATCCTGCCCCGCACCCCATAAAGTGAAGCGAGTCAGCCAATGCCAAACTGGCGGCGTCATCCACGGCGTCGATTAAAATCGCCGACGCGGGGAAAGCCACCAACAATGCCAAAAGGACTACGATTAAGTTCCTCATGATACTTCCTTTCTCCGCCTTTGGCGGATGAAACTTTGATTTATCGCTGTAGCAGCGAGTTGAAGAAACTCTCCTCAACTCGCCGCTACCAAGACAAGATCAACTTCCAAAAAGGAGTATCTAAAACCATATAGACTATCTGTCTTTGAGCTTAGCCCCGCAGAAGAAATAAGAATCAAAGGCTGATAGAACATCTACTCGTATTAACTAAGTTGCTTTATAGCCACGTAGCTAAATTATGTGGCATTGTCAATAAGCCTCAAACCCCAAGCCCCGATGGAGCACTGAAAATATTGGAGTAACTTACCCACTGGGGCGCGCTGCCGGCGCCGGTGGTATCGAGGAGGTCGTCGGGCGCTTCTTGCCCCGCTAAACAATCTCTGCCTCCCGATGTTCAAATCGATGTCGAAATATATTTACGATTAAGCCGCGCACGAGAGATCGCGTATGCGTTTCTTTGTCACCCCTACCGCACTAACGCAACATGCGGCTATAAATTAATGTCTGCTGAATTCGTTCGATGGCTTCTTGGTATGTTTATGGAAATACTAAAGAAGATAACTTGGCTCGAATTGCTGAGTTTCTGGGAGATCGTCCTTGACCCAAGTGATGGCGTAACTGGTTTTAATAAGAGCATCATGAGCGAAGCTAGTGACTGTCTAACTTACTGAAATGACATTATATTAGTAGAACCCTTGACTAAATCAGAGAATATGTCCCCAATTGCCAATAAGTTTCTATAAAAGAGCATTACTGCATGAGTAGAAGTTAAGTTATTGCCTTTATTTCTTGAATGCCAAGAAACAAAGGTAAGATAGTCTATGAGGTTTTAGTTTTCCTTTTAGCTTTTCTTTTTGTTTTTCTTGGCAGCTGCGAGTTGAGGAGTTGTCTTCAACTCGCAACTGCGAAACGAAAAAGAAGTATCCGCTAAGGCGGGAAAAGAAAACGGGATGAAAACGATAGTGTTTGTCCTGGTTTTACTGCTTAGCGCTCCCGCCTCCGCCGTGTTAATTGATGCGGTGGACGATCAAGCCAGCAAGAATCTTGCTGAGCAAATGTCGTTTATGTGTGGTGCTGCATTATGAGACATCGAAGGAGAAACGCGATACGCCGGAGCATCTGGTACCCTGATTGCAAATGATTTGCAAAGAGGTGCCTGGGTGCTTACAGCTCGCCATGCAATAGGTGATATTAGAGGAGCGGGTGGAGGGAATATTAGTAATTTTATTCGCTATTGCTTCGAACCTAGTTATTTCGATGACTTTCCCAAGGGGACCATAGGATACGTGGCGGAAAAACGGTCGCTGCCTCCGACGTCTTTTGCTATGGGGAAACGGACATTGCGCTGGTTCATTTGGAACATCCGGTTTACGAAAATGATGCTTCGTTAACTAGACCAATCCAGTTTTACCAGGGAACTCCCGACTATGACCAAGCAATGTTGTTCGGAGGTGCCGGGCAGACTGGGATTCCTAGTCAAAGTTCGCCTGGAGGAACAGGCTTTCGTGATGGCATTGAGCGCTGTGCTCGAGGTGTTTTATCTTATACGTGGCAAAACGAAGGAGTTTTTATTTTCAATTATACAGTTGCTATTCCCGGTATCCCTCGTCAACAAGACAGTGGTGGGTTTGTGGCAATAGAAAACAAAGGGAATGTCGAAATGGTTGAGTTTTTAACAAAAATCTACCGTTCGGGAGAGGGCACTAATACGGCGTTTGAGTTTCTTTAATATTACTCTGGGCTTTTTGATTGGATGAATAATATCATCGATTCAAATGCCGGAGACCTAACGCCCACCCCTATTGCTACTCAGACTGTGCATCGTCCTGAAAAATGTTGACAGGTAAACAACCGTTACCGTTTCTCCAACCCCCACATCTACGGAGCAGAAATCTGCCGTTGAGGAATGGGGTCTATATCAGTAAAATGGAGGGATGTATTTGCTAAAAGGGAAGCGTGAAGAATACAAGCTTCATGCTTCCCTTTTAGATTAAGTTAAACTTACGGTTCAAGGCTATCTGGTCTAATATTTTTACACTATTCGCTTGGTCTTGAATCGGGGATAGCTGTTGGCCTCCCAATTGGTTAGCAGTATTATAAAAGTTGTTGCTACAGCCCGCCCTAGATAAGTAATAACCAATATTGAACCGACGGCAATTAGCGCCGTCAGGAATGCGTAATCGGTCATAGTAGCCCCGCATTGGGATCTAAGGGAATTAACCTTTCTTGTTTTAGTTTTCACTTTGTAGAACCTTCATTCTGGTAATGCGGCTGCACATTCTGGCTACTCATTACGTTCTATCGGTTAGGGGGAACTCTTTTTTGATAGTTTGTTTCAGTAACAACTAGTCAATTCTATTATTACTTAAGAATGGCCATCCCCTTGGGGTTACTAAAAGTATTGTTGCCCCAAATTCTTCGCCAATGCCTTCATAATAAAATTATTCCATTAGCTACGAGGTGAAATCACAGCCAAATTGAGAATTATAGCTCATTTTATTACCACTCCAGCGGGGCAAGGGCATCTAAGCGCATTTCTGTTTTCACGGCTTGAAGTGATTGGCGCGAAGCGCCACCAGTGCTGAGATGGCGCAGGGCATTGTTATTTAAGGAGATGCTTTTATTACGAGCAGGCCAGCCTTTGCGCGCTAGCTCAGCTTAGGCTTCGCTAGCCGCAAAGTGCTGTCCGTGCGCTCCCAGTAGCGTGAGTGAAGTTATCATACGCTGCAGCGGCGTGGCTGAGAAGGTCGCTTGTCCGCCGGTGGAGTTATCTACATATCTAATGTTGATCAGCTGGGAGAAAGGGCATATAAAAATCAAAGTTACCAGTCTGCGGATTTCTATCCAAATTATTGACCACGGGGAAGGTTAGCTTATGAGCGAGATCATCATATTCCAAACACCTGAGAATAAAACGTAAGTAAAAGTTCAGTTTGAAGGTGAGACTTTTTGGCTTACGCAGGCACAGATTGCTCAATTATTCGAACGGGACAGAACTGTTATTACAAGGCATTTTCGCAATATTTTCAAAGAGGGTGAGTTGGATGAGCGCGTGGTGTGTGCAAATTTTGCACATACCACTAAGCACAGCGCTATAAAGGGAAAAACTCAAGAAAAAAAGATAAAGTATTATAACCTTGATGTTATCCTTTCGGTTGGTTACCGGGTTAATTCCTGACGGGGGACTCAATTTCGCCAGTGGGCGACTGAACGCCTGAAAGACTATCTGGAAAAAGGCTATGCTATCAATGAAAAACGGTTAGCTGAGAAGCAACAACAGGTAGAGTATTTAAAAACAGGAATAAGAATTTTAAGTCGTGCGATTTCGCACCAAGCAACAACGCAAGACAGAGAGTAGCTGGAGTTGTTTGCTAAAGGACTAGCTCTATTTGATGATTATGACCACGGGCAATTAGACGGAAAAGGTAAAACTACCCAGAAGACTGTGTATCCTAAAGTAAGTGAAGACATGAAGATCATTGAGACGTTGCAGTGCGAATTTTTATCTGATGTATTTGCTAAACCTAAAGACAAGGGGTTTGATAGTTCGGTTCGTCAGATAGAGCAGAGCTTTGATAATAAAGTGTTATACGAAACCGTAGAAGAGAAGGCGGCAATGCTACTATATCTGATTGTAAAGAATCATTCGTTTGCCGATGGTAATAAGCGAATAGGGGCGGCCTGCTTTTTGTATTTTCTGAAAAGAAATAACTTGCTTTATTCAGCTCAGCAAACTCCCATCATCTCCAACGATGCGCTGGCAGCGCTGACGCTATTTGTCGCTACGAGTAGGCCTGAAGAAATGCAAACGGTTAAACAACTGATCATCAGTATTTTGAATAGGAAAATATTGATAGTGGCTATTTTTGTCCCCTTTCCAGCGGTGGCAGCAATATTTTGTAGGCTGGTGGTGCTGACGCGTGCTGCTCCAAAGTAACGCATTTATCGGACTTGTGTGAAAGATACCGAGCAGCATGATCCTACACCATCTGATGGTGTCTAATTAAGGTTTTAGGCGCTATTATTGGGCGCGGGTGCGGCGACGGCGACGAGCCTTTTGCTTTTTGATCTTTTCTTGTTTACGGCCAAGGGCGCTGGTTTTGCCTTGGCGCAGCTCGTCTAGCTTTTCACAGAGTATGCGCCGCGCATAAAATCGGTTTAGTGCCTGTGAACGATCCTTTTGACATTTAACTTCGAGGCCCGAGGGCAAATGCTTTAGCTGTACGCAGGTTGCTGACTTATTGACGTGTTGTCCTCCGGCTCCAGATGAGCGCACAAAAATTTCTAACAGGTCCTTTTCGACCACCCCTAGTCGAATCATTTCAGCTTTCAGAGCCGCTTCTTTCTGTGGTGTAACGTTAAAAATGCTCATTGTGTCAAAGTAATCTAATATGCTGTCGATGTTGAATGAAACAATGACTTGTGTTATAGCGCCGCGCTCAAAATAGGGAAAAGGAAATATAATGAAAAAACAAGCACGAAACGAAAAGATTAGAAATATTGCCATAATTGCCCACGTTGACCATGGGAAAACAACATTAGTTGATCACATGCTTCGCCAAAGCGGAACCTTTAGGGCGGGCGCGGCAGTCGAAGAGCGGGTCATGGACAGCATGGATTTAGAGCGTGAGCGCGGCATCACGATCGCTGCCAAGAATTGCTCGGTTATTTTTAAGGACTGCAAGATCAATATTGTCGATACCCCGGGTCACGCCGATTTTGGTGGCGAAGTGGAAAGGGCGCTACAAATGGTTGATGGTGCTATTTTGCTAGTCGATGCCTCCGAGGGGCCGCTACCACAAACAAGATTCGTGCTCAAAAAAGCCTTAGAAGCGCATTTAAGTATTGTGGTGGTGATTAATAAAATTGATCGCGGTGATGCCCGCCCACAAGAAGTTTTAAACGAAATCTATGAGTTGTTTATTGATTTGGATGCCACCGAAGATCAAATTGAATTTCCCATTATTTACGCTGTGGGAAAACAGGGCATTGCTAAGAAAAATATCGACGATGTAGCTACTGACCTGCGCGTGTTATTTGAAACTATTCTCGACGAAGTTCCCGGCCCAAGTTACGATGAAGAAAAGCCTTTCCAATTTTTAGTATCCAATCTCGGCTATTCCGATTATTTAGGCCGCTTGGCTATCGGACGCATTGTCAACGGTGAAGTCTCTGCCCAAGACAGGGAAGGGCTAGTTTGCATTCAGCGCGGTAACAAAGTCGTGCCCGTGAAACTTTCTTCAATTCAAGTTTATCATGGCTTAAAGTTTGAAGTCGCCGAAAGAGCGCTGGCTGGTGACGTAGTCGTACTAGCAGGAGTAGAAGGCGTGGAAATCGGTGATACCTTTTGCAAAAAAGACAATGCTGTAGCCTTAAAGCGCATTGTGGTCGATGAACCTACAGTTGCCATGAAGTTTTGCGTTAATACTTCGCCATTTGCCGGCACAGAAGGCAAATTTGTTCAGTCAAGGCGTATCGCTGACCGCCTTTATAAAGAGACGCTGCATAATGTCGCTTTAATGGTGGAAGATGGTGACCAGGCTGATACATTTATCGTTAAAGGGCGAGGCGAATTTCAAATGGCGATTTTGATCGAGACTATGCGCCGTGAAGGCTATGAGATTATGGTCGGTAGACCGGAAATCATCATGAAAGAGGAAGACGGTAAAACGCTGGAACCGATTGAGCATTTATATATTGATTGCGACGAGCTTTATACGGGGATAGTCACCGAAAAGCTATCGATCAGGAAAGCCCGTATGCTTAACCTAGTCAATCATGGCACCGGCCGTGTGCGGTTGGAGTTTTCTGTGCCTAGTCGTAGTTTAATTGGTTTTCGAAATGAATTTTTAACCGATACCCGTGGCACTGGGATTATGAATTCCTACTTACTCGGCTATGAGAAGTATCGCGGTGAATTTATGTCGCGTACCACCGGTTCCTTGGTATCGGATCGCGCCGGGGAAGCAGTAGCCTATGCGCTTTTTCACTTAGAACCGCGTGGAACTTTGTTTGTTGTGCCTAATGATAAGGTTTACGAGGGCATGATAGTTGGGGAACATAATCGCGATAATGACCTTAATGTAAATCCTTGTAAAACTAAAAAGCTCAGTAACATGCGTGCTGCCGGCAAAGATGATAATATTATTCTTAGCCCGGTGTTGCCGATGACTTTGGAGCGAGCGATTGAATTTATCCGAGCTGATGAATTAGTGGAGGTAACCCCAAAAAGCATTCGCTTAAGAAAGGCAGTGTTGCCCGCTGCGCAACGGTTTGTGTAGGGGCACGCTGCGCGTGCCCTTTGGGAAGGCGACAAAGGAAGAAGGCGCTTTATATGATCACGCCTTTTTTCTTTTTTCTTATTGCAGCGGGAAGCCGCAAACCGAGGCATGAGCAATGTAGTAAATGCTGCCGCTGATATCGGAGACATTAAACGAATCGGAATTTGGGCGACTGTTGATCGCGTTCCAATCACCATGAATATATGGATACTGTCCGGGGGGGGCAACAGTGTAACTACCATTATTCACTGGAAGCGGGGCATTCCCTGCATAAACATGTGTCTCGGACAAGAAATAAGGAGCATCTAAGTTATAACTAACAATAGCCGAAGAGCCTGTATAGTTAACGCTCACAGTTCCCACCTTAGTTCCCTTAGTCAGTGAGCACTTAGCAGCGCCGGCATATAACTCAAAAGTATATGACCCCAGGGCTAATGTGCCATTTGTCCAGCCCCAACGGTAAATGAGTCGCTGATGCCCAAATTTACTAAGTCAGTTAAGAAACAATATGAAGGCGGCTTATCGAAACAAAATTGCGATTAGCCTCAGCTACGGCAAATGCTGTTTCGCATCTTGTTTTTACAGGATCTTCAGGGTCAACGCCGCAGTTACACGTAAGTGTGAAGGTAAAATAAGTTGCCCAGCTTCCGCCATTAAGCGCATTTCCTGTTGCCCAACCGGTTTCTGTTTGAAAACCGCCACTACCATATGCAAAGGCACGATATATATCATGTGCGCGCACAATAACCGCACGGACGCCTATAGGCAATCAGATATTCAGATTCTTGCTCTTGATGTCCACAGGCTAAGTAAATAGAATTGCAGAAATTATTATACAAGCACCGGCTTAATCATTAGCCCGAAGTGTTCAAAAGCAAGATCCTCATGCTTCCTAAACCCAGCCACGCACTCTCTTAAGTCCAGCAAATACCAGGCATGCGCAGACTCTTGCGTGCTCATTTTGCCGATAAAACCTTCACCATTTTGACTAAGCTTTTCTTTGCCCGTGTCGATGGCCCAACGGCAGGCGCGGTCGCAGGATTCGTTATCACGATTACCATTGTGAGATAAAACATGTTGCGGCGCGATGTTTAGATCTTTACTTAAGGCCAGGTATGTTCGCCAAAGCCCTTGATGTTTAGCATGTTTCTTTTCGTTGGTCTTCCATCTCTGCTGCACCCATTTGGACAAGTGTTTTCCGGCTATCTCGACAACGGTTTTGTTGTCGCAGTGCCAAATGATGGGCGTTTGCGAGTTCGGGGCCAATTGACGAACGGCTATTAGTCCGAGTAAGCCGCCCATAATTTCCGCTTCGACATTTGTGGCCATTCCTAAATAGCCGAGTAGTTTGTAGCGCCGCTCAGGGGTTTTGATAATACATGCACAGGCCGCGCTGTGCGGTTGGGAACCACCATCAGAAAAGATTTCAATTTTTAATGCCTGACTGTCGTCAGAGGAGTTATTGTTCATCTTAATCTAGCCATGAGTTTATGAACAAAAAGGCTTTTGCCTATACCTTACTAATTTGTTACAGAAAAGCGCAAGTTTTTAAGTGACTTTGATGTTGTATTAGCAGCTCATAATATAGTGCGATTTAGATGAGAATCTGGCCGGGAAAGCCATATCCGTTGGGCGCCAATTGGGATGAAGTGGGAGTGAATTTCGCCATTTTCTCGGAACATGCCGAGAAGGTAGTTCTGTGCCTTTTTGACTCGCCTAAAGATAATATTGAATCCACCCGCATCACTTTAACTGAATATACTGACAATGTCTGGCATTGCTATTTACCTGACGTCAGACCGGGCCAACTCTATGGCTACCGCGTTTATGGTCCCTATGAGCCGGAGAAAGGGCATCGTTATAATCCTAAAAAAGTTTTATTGGATCCTTATGCTAAGGCCATCGCCCGCGATATAACTTGGAATGATACCATGTTTGGCTACGCCTACGGATCACCGCGAGCCGATTTGGAAATGGATCAGCACAACAATGCGGAGTATGCGCCGCTTGGGGTGGTGATAGACCCTTCGTTTACTTGGGGAAACGATACCAGCCCTGATATTCCTTGGCATAAAACTGTGATTTATGAAGCTCATGCAAAAGGGCTAACTTACTTGCATCCTGATGTGCCCAGAAACCTTCGCGGCACTTATGCCGGCATTGGCAGTCCTTCTGTCATTGAGCATTTAACAAAGCTCGGTGTAACAGCGATTGAACTGATGCCTTCATTTTATCGTGTGAATGAATGGCGCCTTGAGCAAAAGCAACTAAGTAATTACTGGGGTTATAACACCATTGCTTTTTTTGCTCCTGATATTCGCTATACTACGTTTGATGCTTGGGAAGCGCCGGTGCGAGAGTTTAAAAGTATGGTGCGAGCACTGCATGCTGCCGGCATCGAAGTTATACTGGATGTCGTGTATAACCACACTGCCGAAAGCGATCACTTAGGTCCCACACTGTCTTTTCGCGGTATTGATAATAAATGCTATTATCGTTTAGACCCCAAAGACAAAAGCCGCTATCAAGATTTCACTGGCTGCGGCAATACGCTGAACATGCAGCACCCGCGTGTGTTGCAGTTAATCATGGATAGCCTGCGCTACTGGACTCAAGAAATGCACATTGACGGCTTTCGCTTTGACTTGGCGAGCGCGCTGGCTCGCGAGTTATACGAAGTCGATCGCTTAAGCTCGTTTTTTGATGTCGTGCATCAAGACCCCATTTTGTCGCGCGTAAAACTCATTGCTGAACCCTGGGATTTAGGCGAGGGCGGCTATCAAGTCGGCAACTTCCCCGTGCTCTGGACAGAGTGGAATGGGCGCTATCGCGATGCCGTGCGCCGCTACTGGCGTGGTGACAGTGATGCTTTAGGCGAATTTGCCACGCGCATAGCCGGCAGTTCTGATTTATATGATAATAATAGTCGCAAGCCTTACGCTTCCATCAATTTTGTTACTTGCCACGACGGCTTTCCTCTCCAGGATCTTGTTTCTTACGCCGCTAAACATAACGAGCAGAACCTGGAGAATAATAATGATGGCGAAAATAATAACTACAGCTGGAACTGTGGCATAGAAGGGGGGTCAACAGATCCACATGTTATAGCGCGGCGGGAACGGGACAAACGGAATTTGTTTGCCTCGCTTTGTTTCTCGGCCGGGGTGCCGATGATCAGCGGCGGAGACGAGCTAAGTCGCTCACAGCAAGGCAACAATAATAGCTACTGTCAGGATAATGCCTTAAACTATTATATTTGGGGATTATCGGCCGAGCAGCAAAAGTTTTTAAAATTCTGTCAAGCCGCCATTAAGTTTCGTAAAGAACAGCCGGTATTTCAGCGGCGCAAATTCTTTAGCGGCATAAAGTATGTTTCTTCAGTGGCCAAAGATCTTACGTGGTATAGCTGCAATGGGCTGGAAATGACGACAGCCGACTGGAATAATCCGAATATTTGTCTTGGCGCTTGTTTTGATGGCGATGTCATTGATGAGCTTGATGAGCAGGGCAGGGCAATCAAGGGCGATACTGTGCTTGTCGTTTTTAATGCCGGCTATGATGCGCGGAACTTTGTTTTGCCGGCCCATCGTGCAGATCAAAAATGGTTACTGATTATGGATACAGTGAATGGTGAATTTCGGGATTCTCCGCTGATTTTTCAAGTTAATTCTCAATACCAAGTTCAAGGGCGCAGCCTGATTCTTTTTATCCTCGATACCTATGCCAAGTAAAAAAACAAAAAAATCTCCGAGCAAATATTCTTATTATCTGACTGAACAAGAAAAGAAGCTTTTTGCGCATGGTAAGTTTGATTACAGCTATAAAAAATTTGGTGCGCGAGCTGCCAGTATAGACGGCGAGGCGGGAGCTTTTTTTACTGTCTGGGCACCGAATGCTAATCGCGTGAGTGTAATTGGCGAATTTAACGAGTGGGTTCAGGGTAAGCACAGTTTGGAATTGCAAGGTAATTCCGGCATCTGGCAGGGGTTTGTCGCCGGAGTAAAGCAGGGCCAGCTCTACAAATATTATATTGAGAGCAAGTATAATGAATATTGTGTGGAAAAAGCTGACCCTTACGCTTTTGCTGCCGAGGTGCGTCCACGCACAGCTTCGCGGCTTTGGGATATCAATGCTTACCAATGGCAGGATACTCGCTGGTTAGTAAAACGCACTGCTACTGAGGCGTATGAAAAGCCGATGAATATCTATGAGCTGCATTTAAGCTCATGGCGGCATTTTCCTCATGGCGGAGCCGCGGCCCAGGAGTATCTGCGTAATGATGGTGCTTTGCCGCCGGTTACTTATCGCGACTTAGGGCAAAGCCTGCCACTGTATCTTAACGAAATGGGATTTACTCATGTGGAACTGATGCCGGTCATGGAATATCCCTGTGATAGCTCTTGGGGTTATCAGCTTACCGGCTACTATGCTCCGACTAGCCGCTATGGAACGCCTGACGATTTTAAGTATCTTATTGATCAGCTTCACCAGCACGGCATCGGCGTGATTTTAGACGTTGTGCCGGCACACTTTGCTATCGATGGGCATGGGCTTGTTTATTTTGACGGCACGCATTTATACGAACATGCTGACTGGCGCCAAGGATATCAGCCCGATTGGGGTACTTATCTTTTTAATTTCAGTCGTGCTGAAGTGCGAAACTTCCTCATCTCACACATGCTTTTTTGGTTGGATGTTTATCATATCGACGGCTTAAGAATTGATGCTGTGGCCGCTATGCTCTATCTTAATTATTCGCGCCGCGAAGGGGAGTGGATTCCTAATATCAACGGCGGCAATGAAAACATAGAAGCCGTTGCTTTTATCAAACAGCTAAACGAAACTCTATACCGAGAAGTTCCGGGTATAGTGATGTTTGCCGAGGAGTCAACAGCATGGCCGCTCGTATCGCGACCAACAGACAAAGGTGGTTTGGGCTTTGGTATGAAATGGAATATGGGCTGGATGCACGATGTACTCGCCTATATGCATGAAGATCCTTATTTTCGCCATCATCACCATAATCAGCTCACCTTCGGTATGCTCTATGCCTTTAACGAAAATTTTGTTCTCCCTTTTTCTCATGATGAAGTTGTACACGGCAAAGGCTCAATGATCAGAAAAATGCCCGGGCATTTTTGGGAGCGCTTTGCTAATTTACGCGCCCTGCTTGGATTCATGTATAGCTATCCGGGCAAGAAACTTCTTTTTAATGGTATCGAGCTGGCTGATTGGGATGAGTGGTGGTTTAAACGCACTATTAACTGGGGGCTTTTGGAATATCCGCTACATCAAGGAATGCAGAGCTGGGTGAAAGATTTAAATCATTTTCTGCTGACCCATCCGGCATTGTATGAAGTAGATTTTGAGCAAGCCGGTTTTGAATGGATTGACTGCAAAAATGCCCCGCAAAATATTCTGAGCTTTTTGCGCTTTAGCAAGCATCATAAGGAATGTTTGTTGTGTGTCTGTAACTTCTCACCGCTGCCTTATGAGAACTTCAAAATAGGGGTTCCCTACCAAGGTCAGTGGCAAGAGTGTTTAAATAGCGACAGGGCCTGTTATGGTGGCTCTGATCGCTTAAATAACGGCACGATTAGCACAATTGCTGAATGGGAGCATCACCGGCCTTTTCATATTGAGATCACGGTGCCACCGCTGGGCTGCGTGCTGCTAGCGAGAAAATTAGAAAATGAGGAGATTAAATGATTGCTAAGGGCGCCAAGTTTTTTGCCAGGTTATATGGAGTAGAACGAACTCATCTTGACCTTTGGGGGAATCGGCACAATGCCTCGCTGGAACAGCTAAAAGTGATTCTGGCCGCCTTAGGGTTTACTGAAGCCGATTTGCAACACTATCAAGCGCAGGCTAAGTCGTTTCGACTGGAACGTTGTCAAAAGGCACTACCACCGGTCTTCGTCGATTTTGCGGACAAGCAACACAAGCTTTTCTTTTATTTGCCCGAAGAGCTTTGGTTTTCAACTTGGACAATAGTCATTAAAGAAGAGAGCGGAACGGAACATAGCTGGTCACTAAACAAAGACCAGGTGAAGCTGGTGCAAAACATCTGTGTTAAAGGTGAAATATTTCGTAAAGTTTATTTTCTCTTACCGGAGAATATCTCTTGTGGCTACCACGAGCTACACTTAACTCTAGCTGCGGATAAGAGTTTTAACATGGAGCTTATTATTGCCCCACATGAGTGCTATTTGCCTGAGGCAAACGGACAACAAAAGCGCGGTATCGGTGTGCAGTTATATAGTTTGCGCTCGCCGCATAACTGGGGTTTTGGACAATTTAGTGATTTAAAAATTATCGCTAACCATGTAGCCAAAGAGAAAGGTAATTTTGTCGGCCTTAATCCTATCCATGCTGTTTCTTTACATAACCTTGATTATCATAGCCCCTACTCGCCGGTAAGTCGTAGCTGGTTGAATGTCTTATATCTGGATATCGAGCAAATGGCCGAGGACGAGCAGGGTCTCGATGGTGTGAAAGCTCTCTTGGGAAAATATGCTCAACAAAAGAAAGTAATGCGTGATAATTTTCTACTCGACTATGGCGAGGTGAGAAAATTAAAACTCGCCGCGGCTAGTGAACTTTATGGCCGCTTTGTCGAGGACCATATTGCTAAGCACACGCCATTAGCTGAGGATTTTCTTGCTTTTAAAAAACGCGGCGGGCAATCTTTGGGGAACTACGCCTGTTACGAGGCTTTATCAGAGAACTTTATCTCTCAAGATAAAGAATTGCGTGGTTGGCCTCAGTGGCCGCAAGAATTTCAAGATCCGCAAAGCTCTGCTGTTAAGCAGTTCCGTGCGCAAAATGCCCAGCGCATCGACTTTTATTGTTACTTACAATGGCACGGCGATCGGCAAATGAGCGATGTCTTAAAAACCAATACCCAAAAGAACTTGGATATTGGCCTTTACATCGACTTGGCTCTTAGCTCAGAAAGAGGTGGAGCTGATATTTGGCAAAGTAAGGATTACTATGCGTTGGATGCTTCTGTCGGCTGCCCTCCGGATCAATATGCCCCCAATGGTCAGAACTGGGCATTCCCGCCGCTAATGCCGCATCGTTTACGCGCCGCCGCCTATCAACCTTTTATCGAAGTGTTAAAGCAAAATCTTAAATATGCCGGAGCACTAAGAATTGATCATGCCATGAGCTTCTCGCGCTTATTTTGGATCCCGCTTGGCGCTCATGCTTCCGAGGGACTATATGTGCGTTACCCGCTACGGGATTTGCTGGCTATCCTGGCATTGGAAAGTCAGCGTAATAAATGCATCATAGTCGGCGAAGATCTGGGCACAGTGCCGCAGGGCTTTCGCGAACTGATGGCCGAGCATAAAATGCTTGCTTATAAAGTTTTCTTTTTTATGCGCACCTGGGATAGCGGGTTTCAGGATTTATCCTGCTATACCCATTTATCGCTCGTCACTTCGACCACTCATGATCTCTATACGCTGCGCGGTTACTGGGAAGGAGAGGATATTAATCTCACTGTAGAATTGGGTTATCTTGCTGAAGAAAAGTATGAAGAAGAGTTAGCTGCTCGCCAGAAAGAAAAAGAAAGACTATTATATTTCTTGAAGGATCAACAAACGTTAGCTGAAGAGGTGATTATCGAAGAAGCAATCGAGCAATTTGACGAAGCCATATTCAAAGCCTTGATCGCTTATTTGCAAAAAACATCTTGTTACCTGCTGACCGTTCCTATCGAGGACTTAGTAGGACAAATTAAACAGGTGAACATGCCAGGAGTAACCGACGGCTATGACAGCTGGCGCCATCGCCTGCCGCAGGATATCACCAGCCTCTAAAAAGGGGTAAACATGCCATGAGTGAAATATCTTCACTTTTTATCGTAGCTATGCTGTCGGTATTATTTGTCGCTTGTGGTAGTGATAATTCATCTTTAAATCAGAACGCAATATACAAAAATTATTATGTGTTTAAAGCAGGCCAATTAGAACTTACTCCTGATGGATCTTATCGTGGGCTTATTAATCTGACTGACCTTAGCGAAGAAACTGCCGGACTTAACTAAAGCGGCGATGAAATCCAGAATTCGGAAAAAGCCATTCAGAGTATACGCTATTTTTATGAAGAGGCTCCGGAGTATTATATAATAGCGGCGAGATCGCTACTTGAGGTGATGTTGAATTCGATGAAGATTAGTTCCCCCGTGGGGAGAGTTGAGTATCAATATCTATATCCTTTGTCATTTGCGGAATTTTTGGGAGCCACGGCTGAGCAGCAAGCATTAAATTATTATGGGCAGGTAACTGTCCCGGCGTTGGCGACTTCTAAGCTGATGGAACTATTTCTCCGTTATGCCTTAGTCGGGGGAATACCTGAAATAGTGAAACACTATGCGCAGAACAAGGATATTGTAGCTTTTTCGAGGGATTTGGAAAAACTCCCTATCGTTCACGTGAAGTCGCTGAGGCATTGAGGACTTCAGAACGAGCGATGTTACTTTATTTATGCTATCCCACGTCGGAGGTAAAGCCGCCGATAAATCTTAATTTACCTAAGTCACCGCGCTTACAGTTTTTGGATACGGGGCTTTTGAATTGTGTGGCGGGGTTGCAGAGTTATTATTTTGATCAGAAAGATTTAAACGAAATTTATCAGGGTAAGATTGCTGAGCACATTGTTGGGCAAGAGTTAGTTGGGATAGATAGTTACACCAATCGTAATCCTAATTTTTAGGGTAGAGAACAAAAGCAATCAAATGCCGAAGTAGATTATATTGTACAATTCAAAGATAAAATTATCCCAATTGAGGTTAAGTCTGGTTCGTCGGGAACATTGAGATCGTTACATCAGTTTATCGACGCATCTGGAAACCGGTTTGCCGTTCGTCTGTGGTCAGATCAGTTCGAGCTGAGTATCAATCAAAGCCCAGAAGGGAAAGAATATTTTTTGATGAATGTCCCTTATTGCTTCGCTGGTAAGATTATGAATTACATAGAGTGGGGGATGGAGCTCTCAAAGTGTGCTTAGACAGCTAACGGGCGAGCGGACGCCAAAACCCAAAAACCAGCTGCGGCGCTGAGTGAGTAATGGGCGTATTGGCTTTTTAGTCCGCCAATGACGACCAAGATGCGGTCGGCGATGTCGCCGCTGTTGTCGAATTGAAAGCCGGCGCTGGTAGATTTCTTGGTGGTGATGCTTATTAAGTTGGATCCCTTAAAACGAAGCACGGAGACGAGGACACCGTTATTGGTTACGCGAAATGATAATGTGCGTGCGCCGGTTGATGGATAAAATGTCAGATAATCAGAGCCGCCACGTTTAACTGTCTGGTTGGAAATACTCTTGTTGGGGGCGGATGGGGTTAAGTTGTAAGCGGAATTAACGTGTACCGGAATCATTTTCCACAGATTGCCGCAGGTAAGGTTGGTATTGTGCGCGTCAGTGTAGGTGTATCCTGTGACGCCGGGCTCATCTTTTAAATAGTTAGTTAGATATAATCTTTGCATCATGCCTTCAAAGGCGGTGTATGGCTTGCCGACGTAGTATTTGCCCCAAAGCGCGTTGATTTTGCTTTTTAAGATTTCATACATGATGGCGCTGGGGCCTTGGTCTTTGTATGTTTTAAAAATACTTCTGATTAAAACGGCTGGTGACCTGCCGGTAAGCTTTGTGTAGCGCTCAGATAAAAACTGCCAAAAGGTGACAGCGTTATAGCTTCGGGAGACATTAAAGTGTTTATCGGGAGCATCCAAATAGCCGCCTTGGGCGCTGATCCAGGCGATGTAGTCGTAGTTAGTGGGGTAGGCAAAATGCTGCGCCCATGTGGCTAGCCCTTCAATCCAGAAATTGTAACTTGTTTCGGCAATATTAGTTGGCCAGCCTGCGGCGAACTCGACGCGGTGAAATAGTTCATGTGCGGCAGTAGTGCGCAAATCGCATATTACTTTTAAGGCCGCGGGGGCAAGAGCAATAGTATATTCGTATGGGAAAGCCATCCCCCACGATGTTCCTAAGTTATAGATTTCTACGTTTGTTCGAGTGCCGTTTGGCGTATCGATTCCACCGAAGTTAGTGTTGTATTTTGTGAATAAACTTTCCAAGGCGTTGCTAAGGGACTTTACTGTAGTGGGTAATACTCCATGTGTTGGGCTGATGTCGGGGGTAGTGTAACTAAAGGCAAAGTGGGTGGTGTTATAGTGGCGTGTGAAAGGTGGTTTACTTAGGGCTTTTATTTGAGCCACGGTTTCTCGTGTTGACTCTGCGACGAATGGAGATCGCAGTGCCTTTTCCATTTTCAATAGCTCTGGTGTCCCGCAGCGTTTTGCGGTTGTTGTTTGTTCAGCGGTTAAGCTTTGTCGTTCTTGGTCGGCAGGGAGGAAAAGCTTTTGAGCAAGGGCGATAATTTCAGCATCGCTTAATTGAGCTTGAGCGAAGTTTGCGCCGGGTAAAAAAATAACAACAACAAGAATGGATAGGGCAATTAGTTTCGTTTTCATAATTTTCTTCTGTTTGTTTGCCAGTATTACGTTTAAAGCTATATAGAAAAATATATTCCTTGTCTAATGTTTGTAAGAAAATGGCGTTTGGTATGCAGAAACGAGAACTCCCGCTTTCTAGGGCTTGAAAACGGTAGCGGCTAATCGGGGAATATTGTTTATGCCGCTTTTTTTTTTAATGGATTCTTTAACTGCTTTGCGAATCAGCTTTTGATAGCTGATACCGCGCTTTTTGGCGGTTTGTTTAAGCGCGAGAAGGAGGGAAGAGGATAGCCTCAAGCTAATGGCTTTGGTTTTAGATTCGATTTCGAAATTAGCACGTTTGAAATTCTTTTTATTTAAGAGACGTGTCAGGTCTATCCTGATTAAATCTTCTGCTTGATCTTCCCCCGAAAAAACGTACAGTAAAAACAGAGGTGGAGTTACCCACAGGGTAGCGCTGCGCTCAGGCTGTCAAAAGCCAGCTGTGCGCTACCCTATGGATAACTCCTCTCATGCACCCTAAC
>JADZAE010000025.1 GCA_020852715.1 Deltaproteobacteria bacterium | reverse complement strand
GTTAGGGTGCATGAGAGGAGTTATCCATAGGGTAGCGCGCAGCTGGCTTTTGACAGCCTGAGCGCAGCGCTACCCTGTGGGTAACTCAACCTCTGTTTTTACTGTACGTTTTTTCGGGGGAAGATCAATATAAAGATTTGTAAAGACGCCCTGAGGTCAAGTTAAGTTAGTTAGTCTAAGGATCTAACCATTTGTTTTTACTGTAATATAATAAACTCCTAGTGGGAATTTAGCAAAAATCTAAATAATAAGTCATATTCGTTGATAAATGTGTAATAAACTACTTAGTTTACTAACTATAGCTAAATAAGAGTAGAAGAAGTTTCTTAGCCTTTATGTCTTGGGTCTTATCCGCCAAGACATAAAGGCAAGATAGTCTATAAGGTTTTAGTGTTCCTTTCTGTTTTCTAATACAGTTGCGAGTTGAGGAAGTGATCTTCAGCTCGCAACTGTTGCGAAAGAAACCAAAATCAAATCCGCAGATGCGGAGAAAGGAACACTCCATGAAACGCTTTATCATGCTGTTAGTATTAATAGTCAGCTATCCTGCTTCTGCCATCCTCATAGATGCTGTTGATGATGCGGCAAGTAAGGCACTTGCTAATTCACTTCCGTTTATGGGATGTGCGGCTCTATGGGACGTTGAAGGAGGTCCTCGCTATAGTGGTGGATCAGGAACACTTGTTTGTAATAATGAACAAAATGGAGCATGGGTAATTACTGCCAAACACGCCATTGACGATGCTCAAGGTTTAAATGTTACTAATTTTATAAGATACACCTTTGAAAAATCATACCTTGATGCCTTTCCTAAAGATACTACAGGATACTTACCGGACAAAAGTATAGCTGTTGTTAATGGAAAAGCCTTCTTTCATCCAACCCAAGACATCGCATTAGCAAAACTCGAACGCCTCGTTTATAACGAATCGGGTGCTCTAGTTATGCCGATAGAGTTCTATTTTGGAAGTATAACTTCCAACCAGACTATCCTATTTGGCGGCAATGGTCAGACAGGCATCCCTAGTCAAGCTGGCCCAAATGGCACTGGATACCGAGATGGCTACAAACGCTGTGCCAGAGGGGTCTATGACTTTTTGATGGGGAGTGAAGGAGTTATGAATTTTAGCCGATCTGTTCCTCTTCCCGGAATAGCTTGTATTGCCGATTCTGGTGGATTTGCTGGAATTGAGGTTGATGGCAAAGTTCAACAATGCGGGATTTTAGTCATGCTATATGACTCAGGCGAGAATGCCGATACTAGCTTTGAGTATTTCGGCTACGATCCGGGTTTTTTTGATTGGATGAATAATCTAATCCAAGAAAACTCGAACATCACTACTCCCACACCGACTCCAACAATCACTGCTACACCGACCCCCACTCCAACAGAACATGAATCCGCTGTTGCTGCATGGGATATTTACCAGTAAAAAAATGGCGGGAGGTAATAGCTTCTAACCTCCCGCCACATAACAATGTTTTAGTTTAACAATATAAGACTATCTTGCTATATTTTATCTTCTACACAATCGAACACTTTTAGTACATTAACATTAAAGGCTTTTATAGAGTTTTCAAAACAAGTAGGCGCAAACGACATGCAAAAATACTATACGATAAAATTTTATAACAAAACATTATGAGTATTTGATTTTGCTTACGAGACCACCTGATTAAAAGCCATCCCGATTATCTATCGGTGCGCCTCCAGGCATCTTTTCCCCTACTGTTTTAAAGGTTTCACCAACCTGCTTTCCAAGAGCGCTAACCACTACCATACAAGCAATAGATATTAAGGCGGCTAAAAGAGCATATTCTATCATAGTAGCACCACGCCTAGAACTTTTAGCTAAACAAAACATGTTTTTCTTGGCGCTAATAACCTAACTCCTATTAGAGGTAGTACATCATCTTTCCGTTAATATTTATCGGCAAACTACGCCTTTCCTAAAGGCTTTAACGCTAACTTCTAGGTTAAACTCATATAATTCAGTTTTAATTGATAACCATCGGAATATATTACAAAAACAGTTTAACAAGTATCACAGAATAACAGTAAGAGCCAGAGTAGCAAACATTTAACTATCTATCATCACAAAACATATTACCAGTAATTTGTTTAATGTGTGCAAGGGTAATATCTTTTTTATACCCATAAATTAGCCATGCTACCGAACAAATTATAAAACTATTTAGAGATGCAAATATTACTCCTGGGATAAAGAGCTTAAAATATAAAAAAGCTATAGTAGTAACTACAAACCAAATTATCAACCCTGTGGTAACATAAATAAGAACACTAATTGGTTTCTTATTTGATAAAAACATTAACAATAAGCCGAGATATAACATCATCACAAGAGTTGTATATTGAAGCGCGAAACCACGAATATAGCTATCATCTATTAAGTTCGCCGCAATTGTAGCATGTATTTCTACTCCAAAGTATTTTCCCCAAAAACTTCCACTAGTGTTAAACAAATCATAAGCCCCTGGTACATCTGATCGAGTCATGCTTTTAACCCCAACAAGGACTATTTTATTATCAAAATTATAATCACCCATAATTACCTCATACATCGAATAAGACGTAATGCGATTTGGTAATCCATAAAAATTAATAAAATCATTAACCGATGGCTCCGAAAGGTTTGTTAAATTTACTTTATCTAATACAGCATGTATTGGAATGCGCTCATCAAGTGTCTCCCCGTTCTCATCAGAAAAGCTAATCTTGGCAACGGTATTTAGATGTACTAAAAAGAATGGAACTATTTCCATTAAAGCTGCTTTACCAAAACGCGAATCGTTGTGGTAAATTATCTTGTTTGTTTCGTTACGTTCTTCTTCTGGCAACGCTTTATTTTCTTCTTCCCATTTCATTAAAACTGTTGGTCCTTTCCTTACGGCCTCTTCTAAAGCTTTATCTCCAGTCTCGTCATCAGTTTCTGGTTGGATATAACCATCCATAATTACCACTTTAGCTTTTGTGGCGTGAATCTTCTCGATCACTTGCGCCCAATATTTTCGCGGAAAGGGTTTGCGTGTGGAAACGCCAAAGTGCTGATAAGTAAGGTCATCAAGTGCGACTATGACGACATCCTTTGGTGGCTCTATGGGTCCTCTTAGCCAAAATAGGGTGCGCAGGAGGAAGATGTTACTGTACGTACCTATGGGGGTTAGCCAAAGAAAAGTAAAAAACATGCTGATGAAGAATACTATGAGAATGGTTTTAAGGGAGGTTGTGATTTCTTTTCTACGGTCTTCGCGTTCGTTTTGTATATGGCGCTCTACTTTAAGGCTGTCATTTTGCTCGTCAAGCTTACTCTTTAAGTCTTGGTCTACTGAAAGCTTTGGCACGTGTTTAACAAAAGTACTAATAACCTCCAGCATAGACTGATACCGCCTATCCTTTTCTTTCTGCATGCACGTCTTGATTACACCGTCCAACCAATCAGGAATCTCAGGGTTTTTAGCTTTTGCAGACGGAATTTCAGCCACTGCGTGCTTCTGGGCTATCTGCACCCTAGACCCCTCGCTATACGGAAGCTCTCTTGTCAGGAGTTCAAAAGCTAACACCCCGAATGAATAAACATCTGCCAAATGATCAAGCGGGACATTGCGTATTGCTTCAGGAGCCATGTAATAGGCAGTACCTACAGCATGCATCGCCACAGTTAGCTTGAGCGTTGTCTGCTCTGGTCTAGCAAGACCAAAATCAAGCAGTTTAATTTCTCCATCTTTAGTTAAAAATATATTATCCGGCTTTAGATCCCTGTGTATTAACCCCCTATCATGAACGTAATAAAGCGCTTTTGCTATTTGGAATAAATAATCAATGTAACGATCCATTGAAGGGTAAACAATGGGAACGTCTTTAGTAACAGGTTGTTCATCATTTGTTCCAGAAAGAAACTCATCTTCTTCCAGAACCCGCGGAGGAATCAAACTACTTAACGGTATTCCGTCTAAGTATTCCATTGTAAAAAATGGCCTCTTATTATACTCACCAAAATCGAACACTTTTATGATGTTGGGGTGAGAGCAACTCCTTAACGCTCCAAACTCGGCATTAAATCGGCTAATATGCATAACACCGTTTTGTTGTGAAAAGACATGCATCGCATTTAAAACCTTAATTACAACTTGTCGGTTAGTATCAGTGTCAAGTGCAAGAAACACATCTCCCACTGCACCGTGGCCTAGCTCGCGCTCCACTTTATACCTACTAGGAAGCTTTGGTGTTGGAATCCCTGCTGACATTTAGGCTACTCTAGGCTTTTCTAAACTTCCAACTCTAGTCATTTCACGTAATACTTCACGCCTTATCTCTGTACCAACTAATTCAAAAACGCTTGGATCTAGAGATTTGATGTAATCATTAAGAAAGAAGACAAGCTGTTCAGCCGCAAAAAAACGGTGCTTTTCGTCCTGTGATATACATCTTTCTATAAACGTATGAAACCAGGCAGGGTAATGTTTTGCTTTTCCGTAAAACTTAGGAAGTTTGCATTCATTATTTTCTCGTGCAATGGCGGTCCAATCTGGAATTTGAAACGGACAACTCCCCGTACAAAGCTCATAAGCCAAAATACCAAAACTATAAATATCGCATGAGATATCGTAGTCTTTCATGCCACGAAAAATGCGTGGTGACATATAGTTTAGTCTCCCCACGACTTCTCCGGTATCGGAAAGCCCATTCTTTTCTTCTAGTTCTTTAGCAAGAGAAAAGTCTGTAAGCATTACGTGCCCATCATCGTCGATAAGAATATTACTTGGGTTCACATCCCTGTGAATTATTCCTGCAACCCTATGAGCATAAACCAAAGCCGAGGCTATCTCACTAAGAATATAGAGAACCTGTGGAAAACTTAATTCATTATATCGTTCATCATGAAGTATTCGCTCCAAGCTCCAACCATCTACTAAGTCCATAACATAGTACAAAAGATTGTTTTCGTCTCGCCCCACTTCGCGTATTCCAACAATGTTTTTATGGTTTAGACTACGACTTAAATCTACTACGCGAACTATTCGTTCCTGTAAATGTGGCCTTTCTGAAATATAGGGAAATATTATCTTAAGAGCACAAAAATCATGACTAACAACATTATCTACTGCTGCTACCACAAAGCCTCGTTCTCCTTTTCCCATAATTCCACATATCGAATACCTGTTATCAAAAAGCTTGTTTGACGCGTCTATGCCATATTCGGCTAAGACTGGCGCAAGATTGTAGTCGTCCCGCATATTCTTAAATAATAGTTTTCCAGCTGTGAGCTTATTTTGATTTTCATTCTGACCTTCAACAATATCCATAGTGCCCTCTATTACGTCCCCCTTAATAGCCATCCAAACTCTTAGTCCTATTTTAAATCGGCATATTATCTAATAAAGTTGAATGGGTTATAACCGCAAACCGAGTGCGGTTTCTGGGGTTAGTTTAAATAATAGTTTTAAAGCGCTAGGGAATGAACACCTAATGCTCGGTGATTTCATCCCGCTGATAAGTAGGCGAAACGGCTGCGGTCTGAATTGTTTTCATTAACTTGCAAGGTATATAGCTGCCAATTGCTTTAATTTATTTATCTCGCATCTGAAAACCTGTCATAGACATACATTTAAACTTTATCCCCCCTGCTCTATCAATACAAAAAATACACGCCACTAATTTTTACTAATGTTTCTATTAAACAATAATAAACTGCTATATAAAAACTGTAATATTTTTTGCTGATCATTCATTATTAATCTATTTTCCAATTTAGATCACTAAAAAACAAAAAACTCGCTGATCGACAAAAAGCCGTCAGCACGCTTAGGGTATAACTCAACAAAGGAAATATGAAACTCTCTATTAAGCTGCTGCTCCTAAAAGGCATTGTAATTCACCGACTACTCTTTGATGCACCCTGAAAACTGTTACTTTAGAACAATCCACGTCGTTTTTTGCTATTTTTTCAAATGCCTTATCTTCACAGTAATGAGCTGCCATGATATTTTTATATCTACTGGGAAGTTTACTAATATGTGTTATCGCCCGCTTGATCATTCGTTTTTTATTAATCTTGGTTTCGCTATCTTCGTGGTCACTATAAACAGGAGTTATTGTTGCCTTAGTCGAATAGCGAAGATCAACCCCTAAATTATTAAGCGCATCAATGAATTTAGAATTATATTTCACTGCCCCGCCAGAATTAAAACAACAAAGCATACCAACAGCCCGATATTCTGTTGTACCGGTTCAGCGGAAACAGGACAACCAGCAGATATAAATAACCTAGTAACAAGTTATTAATGAAGCCCATTATGCAGCAAGTAGTGAGTCTTGAGCTTGCTGCTCTCTAAGCATCTTCCTTG
>JADZAE010000024.1 GCA_020852715.1 Deltaproteobacteria bacterium | reverse complement strand
TGGACCCTCCTTCTAATTATGCTTGGACATAATAGTCCGTTATTCATATTTGGCTCATGAAACACTTTTTCAGTGCTTCAAAAAAGCCGTAAAAAAGAAGGCGGGTCCATTCTATTGACCCATGTTGCGAAGCGACTGGGTCGCTTGAGGATCGCGTGAACCAGCATTTCTCGGCATTAGCCACCACTTTTAAGGGTATTGGGAAACCGACACGCCGGCGACCCAGTTGTTCGCTAACACTCGCAACATGGGTCGCGCTCCACAATACGTCATGCAAATTTAGGAGTTCGTGGAGCTAACGCTAGAACCCAATAAATATGTGTTTCAGAGACTTACATATAAGACTCAGGCTCGACAGTGCGCCCCTTTTGTTATTTAGCGCCGCGGGCAAAAATTACGGCCGGGATAGTTTTTAACAGCAACTTAATATCGATAAATAAATTCCAGCTATCGATATATTCCAAATCCATTTTTGCCCACTCTTCGAAATTGACGATTTTATTACGGCCACTAACCTGCCAGGTGCAGGTTATTCCGGGGCGCATACTTAAACGCCGGCGTTGTTTGCGCTGATATTGGCTAACCTCAGAAGGTAGCGGCGGCCGGGGGCCGACGATACTCATATCCCCACGTAAGACATTAAATAACTGTGGCAGCTCATCAATGCTGTATTTGCGGATAAAACGTCCCAAGGATGTGATCCGTGGGTCATTAGTCATTTTAAATGCCGGCCCACTCATCTCATTATGCTCCTGCAAGTCCTTGAGCATTCGATGCGCCTTGTCCACCATTGAGCGAAACTTAAGCAGCGTAAAAATTCTACCATTTAGCCCAACACGGCGCTGGCGAAAGAATATTGGCCCTTCGCTATCTAGCCTGATGGCCACAGCCGTAGCTAGCATTAAAGGACTTAAAACTATTAGCGCCCCGCTGGAAACAGCAATATCAAAAAGCCGTTTCACAAGCAGCGATACTGCTCCCGCCGGAGATGGCTCATAATGAATTAAAGGAATATTACCGAAATAACTAATATCGGACTTGTGGATTTCTAAACTGAATAAATCGGCAGCTAAGCTTACCTGCACGCCTTCTTCCACGGCGATTTCCGCTAAAGTCTTTACTTGTTCAAAACAGCCTACAAGATCAGTAAACAACACTTCATCAATGGCGTATTTTTTCAGCGCGCGCTCATAGGTTGAATATTCAGCAATCACGCGGGCCGGTAAGACAATCACTTCCGTATCACTGTCGGCCAGAGATATCACATCGCCATTGACCTCAGCTACCTCTTCGGCCTCTTTCTCTTTAGCAATATTCACAAAACCCTTCACGCGAATACCCAGTTCGGGGCGATGAACAATTTCCTGATATATCTTTCGTGCTAAAGTTCCCGTTCCCACAATAATTACATTTCTAAAATTCTTACCGCGCAAGCGAAAATAGCGCAGCAGCTGCAATGAAATTGCCCGCTCCACTATCAAAACAAGGCCACAGAAGAGGCAGTAAATGGCCACAAAGCTTCGACTTAAATCCAGCTTAAGCAAATAAAGAAAAGCGCCCTGGCAAAGAAAAACGATTAAAGAGCTGAAAATAAATATTCGGCACAGCTGGGTAAAGGACATAAAGCGCATCGAACGATAGGCTCCCAACACAGAAAGCACGGCGTTAAAAAAGACCACGCCTAGGAACAAAATGATAAAATAATCGCTCAGCGGACCAAGGTCAGTCATCGCCTTAGGCAGCGTACTGAAAATACGTCTCTCTTCGTCAAGAATCGTGTTACGAAAATAATAGGTAAAATAAAAAGAAGCGATGATGACTAAATTGTCGCCGAGCCTTTCAATGTGATTAATTAATTTCCAATGTTGTCTTAACAAAACTTATCCCTTCGCTCTAAATTTGTGGACTAGTGCCTACGATTATTTCTCTGCGCATTTAACTAATGCTTATTCTCCCGCTTTTCAATACATTCTTTTATAACAGCAAAAACTTCTGCGGCTCCAATCGCCTGCAAGCATTTATTATTCTTACAGATAGTATGCCTATGATTGGCGGCCGATAAACAGGGGCTACAACAAAGGCCGGCATAGAAAATCCTCACTTTGTCCCCTAATGGTCGATATAGATTAGGTGTTTCCGGACCAAAAAGCACAAGCGAATCTACTTTGATTAAGGAAGCAAAATGCGCCGGCCCGCTGTCATTTCCAACAATCAATGCCGCATTATTAACCACCGCTAGTAAGTCAGCTAGTGTGTTTGTTCTCCCGGTTAAATCGATAATCGCTTTAGCGTTGAGTTCACTAGCTAGTGCCTGATAATACTTTTGTGCGCCCTTTAGCCCGACAACCACAAGGTAATAATCCGGCCACTGTTGCAGTATCATTTTTGCTAACTGCGTGTAACTTTCAGCAGGCCAGCCACGTATGGGCAGTGCCGTGCCCGGATCGGGATTGAAGATAATAACCTTCTTTTCCAACAGAGCCTGGCGACCAACGCCGCTTGCTTTAAGTAAATCCAATGCGGCAGAAGCAGTCTCTGCCGGCGGAACAAATAATGGCAAATCGATAAGCGAGGACAAAACATTCTCTTTTATTTGCGGCTGTGAATTTTGATAGTTTACTGCTGCTTGAAAAAGGGCAATAAAATTGATCTGCATGTGCTGGTGATGATTATAAAACACTGGATGTGTGAGCAACTTGCCTCGGTATAATCCTTCGGCGGTATAATTATCAAACCCAATACGCTTCCCCGCTCCGGACATGTAAGAAAAGAGCATAGTAAAGCGGCTGAAAAGTTCCATATCGATAACCGTATCGATAGCCAAGCTCCGAACCTTTAACAGCATGCGCCAAGAGCTAAAGACAAAAGCAAAGAAATTGCGGCTATCAATGGTGAGAATATTTTTCTTAGGTAGAACATTGAGAATTTCTACGCTTTCGCTATTAATTTTAAAAATAAGAAAATAAATATTTTCTCGCCCGTATTGGCACACCGCGTTGGCTAAGGCCGAATACGCAATAACCGCACTACCCATTTCACTTAGTTCGATAAAAAGAATCTTTTTTGTGGGCTTGATAGCGGCCGGACGAAACAACAAATTTACACGCTGATATACGCTAAGTAGGCAACACAGCGGCACCCCCACCCAGTAATCAATCAGCTGCATCAAACGTATTTTCATTTAATTATTGTCTAAACCCTTGAAGCTATAACCCGGTAAGGAATTAGTAGTCGTAATAAAAATTAATAAAAAGGAGGAGAACCACATAAGCGGGATTCTGTTGGTTAACACCGCCAATCATTCATCTAAGCGACTTTACCCGAGAGCCTGCGACGAGCCGCCGCTGAAGTTTCCTTCTGCTCCCCTATTTAGTCTTACACCGACTGAGGTTTACCATGCCGAGTTAGTTACCTAACGCGCGGTAGTCTCTTACACTACCATTTCACCCTTACCGTTAAACGGCGGTATATTTTCTGTGGCACTTTCTTTGGGTCGCCCCAAGCTGCCGTTAGCAGCCAATCTGCTCTATGGTGTCCCGACTTTCCTCTACTACCTATAAACGGCAGCAGCGATTGGCTGGGATTCTCCTCCCCGGCATTACTACACTAAGCTGCCGCTAAATAAAAGCTGGTCGTTTAGATAGTATTTTCCTGACTAATAAAATAACAACACTTATCGGCTTTTATACGATATTGTAGGGGTGTCGGAGTAGAATTTTTTATAGATGGTATCCATCTGGTGATTTTGTTATGCCTAGCAGAAAACATATTTAACAAAGCGAAATTATGAAAATTACACCACAACTTTCCAAGTGGATATTAAAGCTGGTGATTCTATTGGCTTTGGTCACTTTGGTTTCTTATACCTTTTACTTAAATCCGCAGAGAATAGAACTAAACATGCCCTCAGGCGGGAAATGGCAGGCACCGGCAGCATTAATGCTAATTGTCATCTTCTGCATCGGGTTAATTTGTGCCTCTTTTGTCGCCATCCTCATTGGCATCAAGCAAAAATTTATCAGCTGGCTGGAATCCCGGCAGGCGCATATTGAGCAGGCAAATAAAAAATTAATGCTTGTCGCACGCGAGCATTTAGCCACGCGAGATTTAGAGCAAGCGGCTAACTTATTTGAACGAATCGTGTCTTCAGAAACAAATAACATCATGGCGCGCATCATGTTGGCTCAGGTCCGACAAGCACAAGGGAAATACCGCGAAGCTTTAAAAATTCTCGATGAGGCAAGGCAAACCGATCGACAAAATCTGGAATTGCTAATGCTGGCTGCTGAGCTCAATGAGCAACTAGGCAACGAAACTGCGGCTTACGATAATTTGGCCATTGCTCTACGCGCTCAACCGGGAAGCAAATGCGTATTAAAAAACTTGGTACACATCGCTGCCTCGCTTAATCGCTATGATGACGCCTTAAATTTGTTGGAGAAACTGATCAAACTATCTCCCAGCGCACAACAACAAGAGCTTTTAGCCCAAAAGGCGGATTTAGAATTTGAGATCCTCCGCCAAAAGTCCGAGTCCGAAGCCAGCTGGAAGCTGGCTCTCAACGAGATGGAAAAACGTTATCGAGACCATGCTCCGACATTAACTACTTTGGCGCGTTTTGCTGAGGAAGAAAACAATTATGAACTGGCGATAAAACTATACACCCGCGCCTATAAAAACTGCTCGGAAGTTGAAATTTTAAATTTAATGGCCCATGCCTGCCTGAGACAGGAGAACCCCGATAAAGCAATCAGCACTGTGAAATCAGCGCTGTCGCTAATTGAACCAAACTCGGTGGCTGCCTATGACGGTCAATTATTTTTAAGCAGTTTACTAATTCACCTAGGAGTCAACGACCAAGCACTAACCGTCTTGGGTAATATCGAACCCTTGCTCCAGTCGAGTGCGCAAAAAGCGACAGCTAAAGTGCTCAGGTCGTTCGCGCAAAAAGCCCGAGGGCAAGCTAACGAAGCCTATGAGCAGCTATATGCGGCCTTAGGGGATACAGATACAGGCGAAGCAGTAAATAAAATTATTTTTGCGCATGGATTAGCTGAAAGCTGATAGCAAGCTCTTCTAAGCTTTGATTAAAATAGGTTTTATGTGGTTATCCGGATTGTTTACTGAAGTCCTCAATGCCTTTGTACCTTGTCGGTGCCATTTTTGCGCCCGGTCCTACCTTGCCAGACAAGCAAAAGAGCCTTGGTTTATCTGTCCGGATTGTCTCGGTAACCTGCGCTACGCTCCCGATAAAATAGAGTTAAAGACGATGAGCATTTTTTCCTTTTACGATTACAATCGCCTCGCCAGCCGGCTCTTGCGTTTATATAAATACTCAGGCCATTATCAAATGGCTTCATTCTTTGCTCGGTTACTGATTAGCGGTATTGAGCAAAACAAAGATATTTCCTTAGCCGATCAGAATTTAATAATACCTATCCCCAGCCCGCCAAAACGCCAGCAACAACGCGGATATAATCATGTTGGGCTAATTGCCCGCGAAATAAGCCGGCATTTTCATGCTCCCTACTCGCTATCTGCTATAAGTGTAAAAAAAACTGTGCGTCAGCAAGCGGGACTCAATTATTCACAACGTTTGCAGAATTTATCTTGTGCCTTTGCGGTAAATAACAGTATCGTATCGGGCAGGAGAGTTATACTTATAGATGATGTTGTAACTACAGGCGCTACCGTAACAGAGGCCGCAAGAGCATTGATGGCTGCCGGCGCGCAAGAAGAAGTTAAGGCAGTTGCTTTATTTCATTCTAGGCAATTATAATATGAATATTATTTCTTTTTTAAATAACCACAAACATTATCGCCTATATGTATTACTGGCTGTGTTCATCGCCGTATGGGTCTACGCTACCAGCTCGGCCAATCATAATGATAGATACGCCAACGATATTGCCCAGATTAAAGAAGATATAGCCAATCTTCAATCCTTAACGGAGGATATGCAGCAGTTAAAATCTGAGATCTCCATATTGCGTAACAGTTCCCAGGTTGCCACTAACTCCGCAGGCGCAACTCAACAAAAAGAAGAACCCTTAGTAGAAACAGCGGTGGTGCTGAACAATAGTTATTTAGATGATCCTTATATCGGAAACCGCAATGCCAATGTCGTCTTGATGGCTTTTTACGATTACCAATGCTTACCCTGTCGCACCTTTGCCATGAAAACTTTTCCGCGCTTACAGGATGAATATATTAACAACAACAAGGTTAAATTCATTTTACGCGACTATCCTCTCGAAGGGAACACCTATGCAATTAAGGCAGCATCTTTTGCCCACTGCGCAGGAGAACAAAATAAATATTGGGATGCGTTCAAGCTTCTAAACAATGAAGCAGAATTGGTTGATAATGGTAGCTTTGATGCTTTAGCGTTAAAACTCAAAGATATAGACTCCAAGAAATTACAGGGCTGCGTAGCTTCCGCCCGTTATCAAGATGAAGCAAAGAAAGATTTAGAAGATGGCAAATCGTTAGGCGTCAAAGGTGCGCCGGGTTTTTATGCGGCAATAGTTAATCCCACAAACAGTCAAGCGTCGGGAATCGTTATTCGCGGGGCGCAACCCTATGCTGTTATTCGCCATCAGTTAGAGTCGTTATTATATCAAAAACGTAAGGCTAATTAGCTATGACTCCCGCAATCTTAATCGTCGAGGATGATCCCAGTTTTACCAGTATCGTGCAAATGCGTTTAAAGTCTTGGCGGCCACAAGCTGAAATCGTGACCACCAAAACCATAGCCGATGCTCGTGCGGTGCTAGCTGCGCATAATACATTTAGCTTAGCCATTCTCGATCACCATTTACCCGATGGTGTAGGTACGGAATTATTTGAAGATGAACACCTTGCTCAAACTGCTGTTTTAGCTGTCAGCTCCGATGAGCATCCTGACATTCCCGCACAAAGCGTAAAAGCGGGCGCACGTCATTTTCTAAGTAAGCGCCAAGTTACTGAAAAATTGTTTTTGCCCTTATTAGATGCTCTCTTAGCTCGGCAACAATTAGAAATGGAACTACTAGCAGAAAAGCTGAAACAATCAGCCATCGATACAATAAAAGTGCTTATTGCGACCTTAGAACATGAAATCAATAATCCTCTGGGCGCCGTTTTGGGCGGAGCATATTTAGTTAAAACAAGTGGCAGCTTAGATTCTGAGCAGCTAAAAACCTTACAGTTAATCGAAGAGAGCGGCCAGCGCATCAAACATGTGATTAAACAGCTACGCTCTGCTACCGATATTGAATCCGTCGCTAAAGGCCATGTGCAAACTTTTCACATCCCCGGTGATAAACCATGGAAAGTTTGATTTTATACCGAATACAAGCACTAGCGGAGAAAAGATATGGATAATAAATTGGCAATGATTTGGGATTTCTTAAAAGTTCGTAAAAAATGGTGGCTAACTCCAATTATCATGTTCATTCTGTTGCTCAGCGCTTTAATTGTCATAACGCAAGGTTCAGCCGCAGCACCCTTTGTTTATACCTTGTTTTGAAAATTCGAATAAAAGACGACAGAGGAATCGCGATTAGCATTCGATAGAAAGCCGGGAGCTTATCATAGAACTTAGTGCTTCCGGCAGATAGCATTATACCTTAGGCACCCGAGCACTAAGATCTCTATATATACCAACAAGCGCCACGACCCCAAATATTTGCATATAGTATAGATATAAATAACTTACCCCAAAGCCAAATAAATCAGATACAGAGACAGGATCGTTAATCCCATCTATTGGGACTATTAATACCACAATGACTAGTCCTAAAAAGTAAACAACAGCACATATCAACAGTAATCCGGCAAGGCGCATTGATCCTCCGGATAGTTGATACCACTTACCAGATGTAACCAACCTCTTACTTTCAGCTAAAGCTTCACTCGCCGTTTTATCCTCAACGAGTAAAGGAATCATGGACAAGGTGCGATTAAAAGCATAAATTATCCCAGGAATAATAATAAGAATCATCCATAATAGCGATATAACAGCAATGCGAATGCCTAACGCAATCATAGCTATACATTTGCCGGCTGTCGCCTTTTGAACAGCACCGGCAAAATTTGGATTATGCCCTGACCAAATATCATCAGCTAAAAAGAAAAAGGCGACTGAGATCTTTATTAAAGCAGCAACTACCGTCAGAAGGATAAAAAGAACTAATAACAAAATGGCGAGAAATGTAGCGTTAAATTCAAGAACCTCAAGCTTAAATAAGGAAGTCACTTGATCCGGCATGGCCTGAGCCACCACTTGAATGACTACAATGCTACAGATTATCAATAACGACTCTTTAAATATTCGCCAGCTATAACCAAAACTGCGGCTGATAATATCGATTACAGTTAAGAACTGAAAAGCATTTGTTTGTACCATATTATCCGTAAATTGCTAATTGACCACGCCCACGTTGCTGCAAAAGCATAGCGACGAGACCTTAGCAACAAAAAAAACTGGTGGATTATTTAGATATAATTAAAGTTTGAAATGCCCGAGGAGAGAATCGAACTCTCACAGGGTTGCCCCTACCGGATTTTGAGTCCGGCGCGTCTGCCTATTCCACCACTCGGGCTTATTGAATGGTGGCTGTTTCTAGCCCAAAATTTTCTATCTGTCAAAGGGACTGTCTTTAAAATTCAAGTCGGAATAGAGGAAACTCCCCTCGCCGATCAGGCTAGAGCTAGAATAGTTTTCTCTAGCCAGCACAATATTATTACATAATCATGACAAGATTTAATTGCTCTTATAATTAAGATAGCATCATAAGAAAACTATATCTTAAGCGATGCTTTAGTTTTTCAGGTTAAATGAGGTTTTTATGACAATTGAGTTAACAGATAATTTGGCTTCCACTATTGATACAACTATCGGGGAGTTATTAGCCGCCATCAGAGAAGCGGCTTTAGAATGCCAAATCAAAGAGGAAGACATTCCCGCTCTAACTGAACTGGTCCTCTATGATTTGTTAGCGCACTGCGCTTAACGGATCAATCGCCAACTGCGAACAGCTCTCATAACGTACGTTGCGCGGCATAACAAAACTAAAGAGCTTATCACGCTTATTACTAAAATCGCCATTCGAAGATACTTCCGAAACAATAAACTTTGCTTCCCAATCAATACGTTTAATAATTATGCTTAACTCATCCGGCCAATGATTAGCTGTGCTATATTTATAGCTGCTATATAACTTGTAATGTTCTGTCTCTATTTCGCTATCTGTTACATGGAGATACTTGGCCTGACAAAGATCGGGGTTATCCGGGCTAAATAAAATCTTAAGGAGGCGATGATTGCTAAGCGGCACAGTTAACAAGAATTTGCCACTACCATTTTCGCTTTGCTGGACATCAGCCGGCTGCATTAAAGAAAATTGCCCGATTACCCACAACGGCAGCTCTTGGGCCGTCAGTGGTAAGCCCAGGATAGATGTAAAATTCTCTTCATTCGTTCCTTCCTGGCAAACAGTTTGTTTACTGACGCTAAAACCGGTAATCATCCCCTGATTAACCAAAAGAATGCTTTCCAATTGATTGATGGCCGGGCGAATAAACTCAACACGTAAGTTCCCCTTTCGCTCGCCAACAACAACCACGAGCAAGGGAAGCTCTCTCCCTTCACTCTTAATCTCCCCGCTTAACAATATGCGTAAGTTCTCTATGCCCGCCGCTTGATCACGAAACAATCTTTCGGCGCATAAACGCTGTTTCTCGCTGACTTTATTTAAAGTCCCCTGGATAGGCATAAGGGAGGGAGATAAAACCGAGCAAGCGCTAAGTAATAACAAACAAATAACTGCTACTAATTTCATCTAGTGCCTTTTAATTCTTTTTCCAGTTTTTCGCTTAACGCTTTAATTCTTTGTCCAACGTTTTCATCCTCAGAACTAGCCACGTGAGCTGCCGCTTTATCTACGTAAGTTTTAGCTTCAGCATATTTTTTTTGCTGCTGCAAAATAACAGCCATGTGTTCAAGTATGACAGCATCATCATTGACCGTAGTTAGCGCGCGCTTTAAATCTGCCTCGGCCTGAACATAAAGCCCCTGCTTATAATATACCCAGGCCCGACTATCGAGATAATAGCCGTTATTAGGCTCAATCTTCAGAGCAGCATTTATCAACTCCATTGCTCGATCTAAGTGTACACCTTGCTCGGCAAAAGAATAGCCCAAATAATTTAGCGCGGAAGCGTTTTTGGAATTGATGCTAATTATCTTTTCCAACATCTGCCAAGATTCCGCGTCCTGGCCATTTTGATCAAGATAAATAGCCAAACTAAAGAGCAAACTATCATTGGTCGGCTCTAACTCTAGGGCCTTACGGATGGAATTAATCGCCGCCGGTATATCTTTGAGCTCTTTTTCTATTGCTGCCTTATGCACCCAGAGTTTAGAATTATCCGGTTTTTGAGCTATCAGCTGCTCCAAAACTTGCTTAGCCTGCAGATAATTTTTATTCTGCTCATGCAAATACAATTGGTAGAGCTTGGCTTGACCATAGATCTCGGCATTTACAGGAATTTTATCTAATTCCTGCATGGCCAAATCATTATGTTTCTGTCCGGCATAAGCCAAAGCCAAATAATAGTGTAGTGCCGCAATATCCGGCGCCTTAGCTAAGAGCAGTTTTAAATCAACTATCGCTCCGTCGTAATCCTGAGAATCAAGCTTAATTAAAGCAATTTTCATCCGCGTCTCAGCGGGGTTATCCTCTTGGGCGCCAAGCTCCTCAAGCTCTTTAATTGCCTCCACCGGCTTCTTTTCGGCTAAGAGTATTTGAGCTTTAACTTTTTTGGCTGCTACATTATCCGCGTTTTTGGCAATTAGCTTATCACAGATTTTTACGGCCTCTCGGTAACGCTTTTGCGCAGCCAAAAATCTTACATAATCAAGCTGCATCGCTTCGTTATCCCCGGCCAATTCCAACGCTTTGCGGTAAGCGCGATCAGCTTGCTGCACACTACGACCGGCCTCGAAAAACTTGGCGCTATAGTAATAGCCAGCAGCAGATTTAGGATTTTTCTTAATTAGCTCAGTCAGCACTGCCTGCCCCTGATCGAGTTTATTGGCCTGGGCATAAAGGCTGGCCAGCAGAACATAAATTTCCTCGCTTACATCCTCTTTGGCATTAACATCAATTATTTTTTGATAAGTGTTAATCGCCTCTTGCGGCCTTTGCAATGCCGAAAGTATTTCAGCTTTTAGCTGCATTAGCGGAATATCTTTTGGGGATTTTTGGCTAGCCTGTTCCACTATGTTTAGCGCATTTTCTAATTGCCCTGTGCGCACATAACACTGCACAAGTCGCGAGCGAAGAGCCGGTGACTCCTCCTGCTGTAAAGCAGAGGCCTTTTCATACCACCTTAAAGCTTCAGTAAAATTGGCATCAGCATAATATATTTCGCCACGCAGAAAATAATAGTGAGCATTGGAGGATGGTTCAATCGCTGCGAATTCATCTTGTTTTAACAGCTGCTCATCTTGGGCTAAACCATCAACTGTTTCGCCCTTGGGCCGCAAATTGTGACATGAGGCAAAGAATATTAGGCATAAGCTGCAAATCAATATGTTTTTCATTTATTAAAACCCAATAATTTTAGTCTAAATCAATTTGTGAATCCCGCTGCTGATCAACATTATGCAGCTCAGCCATCAAATCACGCACTCGATGTTCTCCACTGGGGCGAATGACCTGCCGCATTTTAACAGGAGAAGGTTTAATCCGCCGAGCTATAGAGCTCTGACCTTGAATCTCACTGATAAATTCATCATTGTCCATGCCCGCTAAGTAATCCTCTTCTACTTGAACAGTTCTAACAACTTCAGCTCTATCCCTTATTTTGGATATTTTGCGCCTCACTTGCTCAACTATCAATAAAATACCATGCCAAGGCACAGGAAACTTTGCTCCGCCATTACTTTCTTTGCTGTAAGTATGGCAAAGCTGTTCAATCATTCTCAGCAATTGTTCCGCATCAAAAAGCTCATCGTTATTACTACTCATAATTCCCTCAAAATACAGCCAACATCAAAGCCAACTCCAGCTTTCACGGGCTCAGCTAAAAGTGATGGAATTAGCACTTACTTCGGCGTCCGTTACAGCCCATGTAAACCCTTTCCGCAACACTTTATTTCTGTAATATTTGTCGCTTTCTGCCTACTGTTTTATCAAAGTTCGCAGGGGGAACCGTTCACGCTTTTGGTCGACTACTTTGTCAGACATCGTGGTTCGAGAGCCGCTTTTGGGCTCTCGAATTGCTCCGCGAGTAGTTCACTAGACTACTGAGTTATTTCGGTTCTTGGTGAGAGGATAACGAGTTCTTTTCTTCTAGAGCCTTTGACAAGGGTCGCATAAGGACCCTCGATTGGTGCTCGCCACTCGTCTTCCTCGTATTCGGCTCAAAATCGCGACGGTTACAGGTTATTTAAAAGTATAAATTTTTATTTTTTGATATTTTGTAAGTAGCTGTTTTCTCGCATATTAATAAGTCGTGAACGGATACTCGCAGGGGGGTAAGGCGTTTATAAAATCTAAATTCAAGGGCATTATGTAGCAAAACTATGATAGAACTCTAAGCCTAATAATGACCAACTCTGCTTGTTCCCTCCGAGATAAATGGTTGTATTACTAGTCAGTCGATCACATATAGCGAAGGGTCTTTACTCTACCCTTTCTTTTCTACATAGAATAACGACTATAATAGCCTGAATTGTTTATATTATTCTTTGCCTATAGCATATTGAGTTATGGCCAAACTTTATCAAGTTTGGTTAAACCAATAGAATTTCGACCTTTTACTTGCTTTTTGGGCTCAAAGTGTGTGATATGCCGGGCACCGTTTGGGATAAAATATTAAATAATTACAAAAGGATTGGTTGTATTTTTGCTATGATTGAAATTATCGTTAATCAAAATCTTGAAAAAGCAATGCGCGTCTTAAAGCGCAAGCTCATCCGCGAAGGAATTTTTAAAGAATTAAAGTCACGTCGCTTTTATGAGAAACCTTCTGAGAAGAAGAAAAGAAAAGAAAAAGAAGCATTTAAAAAGCGTCGTAAAGATATGGACCGCGTCAGAAAGCTAAACTAGCAGCCCATAGCTTGGTCGGGTGGAATTGTTGAGTAATTGCCGCCCGCTTTCGTCAACTTGTCTGTTATAGAAGCGGTTACTGTTAAGTGCAAAAGATTCCTATACTATACCGCTATATATTCCGTGAAGTTCTTATCGTTTTTTCTATTTGCTTATTTGTTTTCACCGGCATTCTTTTTTTAATTCGCAGCCTTAAGCTGCTGGATATGGTGATCAACAAGGATGTCCCCCTTTTGGATATCATCTTACTATTTAGCTATATCATTCCCCGTTTTCTCGAAATTGCCATACCGATGTCCCTGCTACTGGCTCTGATTCTTGCGTTTGGTCGCCTAAGTGCAGATAGCGAATTGGTCGTAGTTAAAGCGTCTGGTATTTCTATTCATCGCTTAGTTATCCCTGTCTTTGCCTTTGCCGGATTATGCACGGGCTTAACATTTGCCGTAGCGATGATTATTCGCCCTTATGCCACTTATCAACTAAATATCGGCATGTTTCAAATTGCCAAAAATAAGGCCACTTCAGGTTTGGTAGCCGGTATCTTTAATGAGCTTTCCTCTCTCACTATGTATGCCCAGGATATCAATTACGAAACCAAGCGCATGGATAACGTGATTATCGCTGACCGCCAAGATGAGAAAAATCCGCGGACCTTTCTTGCTAAAAATGGACATCTCCTTGCCGACAATGCTGCTCGCTCCCTTTTTATTCGCCTTTACAACGGCAGCATCCAAGAAGGCTTTGGCAAAAGCCTTCGCTATACGACTTTCGATGTAAATAACATCAATATTGACCAAGACACACTATCCGATGACGATCCTCTGCGCGGCGGCAAAAGAACGCGGGAAATGTATCTCCATGAATTAAATAACTCTATCCATTCTTTACGCGGCAAAGGCGAACTGGAAGAAGAGGAACGTCAGCAACTAGGACGTTATCTTTCAGAATTTCATTATCGTTTTGCGCTCCCTCTTTCGTGTCTCTGCGTGGCCTTGGTCGCCATGGCATTGGGCATACAGCCGGCACGCGGTTCTAAACAATGGGGTATGACGGCTAACATCATTGTGGGCATCTCTCTAATCTTTGTTTTTTATATTTTAATGGCCGTTGCTGATGCCATTGCCGCACAAGGTAATTATCCGGCCTGGGCTCTAATTTGGATTCCTGATTTACTCTTTGCTCTCTTAGCCGGCTATTTATACAGGCAAATTTGTGCCGAGCGTTGGGTGACTGCCAGTGATGTTTTTGTTCTCCCCATTCAAGGGGGCCTGGCTAAATTAGGTCTTTTAAGTCCGGAGAAAAAAGATGCTTAACTTACGCCAATATTCTCCGGGAATTATTTCACGTTATGTTATTCGTCAATTTTTTATCAATTTATTTATCTGTTTAGTAACCGCAATCAGTTTGTTTCTTATTTTTGATTTGTTTGATCACAGCCGCATCTTCATCAAGGAAAATGCTACATTCGGGCAAACGATTCTTTACTTGCTTTATAAAATTCCCCTCATTGTCCAGCTCATGATGCCTGTTGCCGTACTTATATCGACCCTAGTAACGGTGGGCAGAATGTCGCAATTAACTGAAATCACGGCGCTCCGCGCTTGCGGACTAAGCGTATTTCGTGTCGCTATTCCTTTACTGGGAGTAGGCCTCTTTATCTCTATCCTCATGCTCATTTTCAGCGAAACTGTTGTTCCCTGGGCAACAGTGGAAGTGGAGAACCTTTACAATCTCGACATTCGACGCAAAGTAGAGACCGGCAAGTTCAGCCGCGCTAATTATTGGTACCGCTCGGGCAGACAATATTTTAATCTTGGTTTTTATAATTCTACCAATTCTTCAATTAACAATCTTTCGATCTTTGAATTTAATAAGGAAAACACCCTCACCCGCCGCATTGATACTCCGGTAGTCTATTGGAAAAGTTCTCAGGTTGGTTGGATAATGTATGATGCCACAGAAACCATTTTTGCCCCGGATTTGAGTTTTTCTGCCTATAATTATCCGCAGTTACCGCTAACGATTAAGGAAACGCCAAAGGACTTTTATCTGCTGCAGCGAAAACCGGAAACAATGAGTTATCAGGAATTAGGTCGCTATATTGAAAAGCTACAAGCCGATGGCGTCCCCGTATTAGATTACCTTGCCCAGCAAAGTGCCAAATTGGCTTTTCCTTTAGTTAGCTTAATCTGCGTATTAATCTCTTTTCCTTTTGCTTTAACCCCGGCACGATCAGGCACACTGACTGCCAGTTTCCTCGCTGGAGTAACGATTGGTTTTGGTTATCATATTGTTCATGCTGTCTGTATATCTTTAGGCTCAGCTGAACTTTTACCGGTAACACTAAGCGCCTGGTCAACCAACATCTTGTTTAGTTTATTCGGCGCCTATTACATCACCACGATCGACTATTAAATGCCCTAGGGCTGACAGCAAATGCCCCGAGTCTTATACATAAGTCGTAAAAAAGTGCCTTCGTGGTAAATTATTGCAACACTATCGGCGCTGCCGCCACAGGCGTAAATAATTTCACCGGCGCTTGTGGAGCGCGAAACATGTTGTGAGTACCAGCGAACGACTGGGTCGCCGGCGCACCACAGGCACGCGGCATTTGGCGGCTTAGCCGCACACCACAGCTGACATTCTCAACGTTGGCGACCCAGACTCGGCTACGCCGACGTCATGGGTCGCGAGCCACAGGCACCCGCGGCATTTTTTTAGGCCGATGGCGCTGACGCGTGCTGCTCTGAAGTAACGCTTTTGATGGATTTGCGTATAAGCCTCAGGCACCGCGATCACAACCTGTCTACGACGAACGGATCAACAAAATCAAGAATTAGGTTTTTTCCCGGTAATACCCTTAATTCCAGCATCAATCAGGGCATTGAGTGTGCTTGTCCGTTTGCGAGGCACGTGGCGATAAGTCGAGGAAGAGATAGAAGCTTTGGCTAGTTTTTTACCAATGGCCTGAAACAGCTCTTCAATTACTTTCTCCCAATTTTCGGCCGGAAGCCGGCGGGCAATCTTACTTTTAACAACTATTCCTGTTCGCTCAGTATATTCATCCAGGTCTAAATCCTCACCAATGAGCATTGCTGCTCTTTTAACATCTGCATAACTACCGCTGGCTAGCAGCTCAGAAACGGATTTGACCCTTTCTTCCAAGCAAGAAATAATCACATTCAGCACTTCATAGGACTCTTCGCCTTCAGCATGAAGAGTATTAAAGTAATCTAAAACATAAGGTCGAACGCTATTTAAACGATTGTAAGTTTCTGTCGAGTAAGCTTCCAGCTCTCGCACCATACTGAGCACATCTTTACGGTAACTATTACGATAAGCTATGCCGATCATTGCAATCAGCACAGCAATAATAATCAACGCACAAATAATTACAATAGAGTATGCCATAATACCATTACCGAACAGCTAATTAAGCCCCCACTACCCTTCTTCCGTATCAGATCCCGGCTTTCCTTTAATTGTTATGCCCTGAATACCGGCATTAATCAAAGCAGTAATTGTGCTGGTACGCTTTCTTTTGGTTCGCCGGTAAACGGCAGAAGTCGCCGATGCTTTTGCCACTGTCTTCCCTACAACCTGAAAAGATTTCTCAATAGCGCTATCCCATTTATCGGCTCCCAGCGGACTTTCTATATTGCCTTTTATTTCAATTCCGGTTCTTCGGGCATAATCCCGTAAATCTAAATCCTCACCAATCAGCTGCGCCGCCAACTTCAAATCTTTATAGCGTCCGCTTTCTAATAAAGAGCTAATAGTATTAGTCCTCTCATTTAAACAGGCAACAGTAAGACTTAACATTTCAAAGGACTCATCACCCTCACTATGTAAGGTATTAAAATAATCAATAATATATGGCCGAATGGAGTTTAAGCGCCCGTTTACGTCATCCATGAATGCCTGTAAGTCAGTAGCCATACTTTGAACTTCGCGCCAAACACCAATGCGATAGGTAAGAATAAATATTCCCATCAGTGTCAGCACAATTACGAGGCCAATAATAACCAACATGTTAACACTCATGTCCTCTCCTCTGCTTCGACCTCCTGTCTTCCCTCAGGAAAGCATTTCCACCCAATAGGCTAAGTTACTATGCATAGTCCCCAGAAGATCAATTCGCGGTTTCCAGCCAAAATCCTTATGCGCCTTATCGTAACTACCATAAGAATCGGGTATATCTATGGCCCTCATTCTCGCCGGGTCGGGTTGAACTTCAATTTCTTTGCCCGAAATCTTTATTAACTCCTGCAACATACTGCCGATAGTTAGGCTTTTTCCGGAGCATAAATTATAAACATCACCTCGCTTCCCGTTTAGCGCTGCTTCGCGGTAACCGCGAACAATATCGGAAACATCGCTATAATCTCTTTTTACTTCCAAGTTGCCAACTAAAACTTTTGGCTCTTTTTTACCTAAAGCTATCTCGGCGACCTGTTTAGCAAAACTAGAAATGGCAAAACTATCACTTTGCCCCGGCCCGATATGGGGAAATGGACGTACTCGCACAGTATAAACCCCTTCGCGGATAGCCGCTTTATAAGCAGCTAGCTCAGCCGCGGCCTTAGTAACCCCGTAAGTGCTGATTGGTCTTAGTGGCATTTGCTCATTTAAGGGTAAACTCCCACCCAGCGGATCTCCATAAACTTCGGCCGAACTTACCAATAAAAACCTGGTGCTGGGGGATTTTTTCGCTATCGCATCCAAACAATGAACAGTTCCCATCAGATTCGCCTGGTAAATCTTGCTGCTATCATTTTCCCCTTGGGGAACAAAAGAAATAGCCGCCAAATGATAAACTACATCAGGCTTAGTTAGGGCAATTAACTGCTCGACTGCGTCTTTTTGCGCTACATCCAAGGCAAAAGACTGAACAACCGCAGGAAGCCGAATGCCCTTTTCCTCGCTATCTCTATCTTGCGGCACCTCTACGCCGGGAAGATAAGTCACTGCAACATCATCGCCGCAGCTAACCAAATGATTAGCTAAATGCTTACCAACAAAACCATACCCGCCGGTAATCAACGCTCTCATAATCGCACCGCCCATTATTTAGCCGCTAATCCTACTTTAATTTTCCACTCCCAACGCTTAATGTCTTCATCGACCATCATATTAACCAGATCTTTAAAAGACACTTCCGGCTGCCAACCTAAAACACGTTTTGCCTTAGAATAGTCGCCAATCAATAAGTCAACTTCAGCCGGTCGAATAAAGCGTGGATCAATGACAACATACTTCTGATAGTCTAATCCCGCGCGCGCAAACGCCAATTCGACAAGCTCACGGACCTCATGCGTCTCGCCACTGGAAATCACAAAGTCATCAGGCTTATCCTGCTGCAGCATTAACCACATCGCTTTCACATAGTCACCGGCAAACCCCCAGTCACGTTTCGAGTCCAGGTTACCCATACGCAACTCGCTAGCCAAGCCGAGCTTTATTTTGGCCACAGCATCAGTAACTTTTCTCGTAACAAACTCCAACCCACGACGCGGCGACTCATGGTTAAATAAAATTCCATTGACCGCAAACAGATTATAGCTCTCGCGATAATTAAGCGTAATGTAATGCCCATAACATTTGGCTACTCCGTATGGTGAGCGTGGATGAAATGGCGTCAATTCGGTTTGCGGAGTTTCTCTAACCTTACCAAACATCTCCGAGCTGGAAGCTTGGTAAAATCTAATGCTTGTATCAACGTTACGAATCGCTTCCAAAATTCGCGTCACTCCAATGCCGGTGAATTCTCCGGTGAGCACAGGTTGTTGCCAACTTGTCGGAACAAAACTCATCGCTGCTAAGTTATAAATTTCGCTTGGCTGTGAACGGTTCACAATATCAATTAGCGATAATTCATCCAGTAAGTCACCTTGAATGATTTCTATCTTATTGCGCAAATGCTCAATACGTTCGAAATTTTCGGTGGAAGACCTTCTCACCATTCCATATACAGAATAACCTTTGGACAACAAAAGTTCGGCCAAATACGACCCATCTTGTCCAGTAATACCGGTTATCAGCGCAACTTTCTTACCCATAACACACTCTCTCCTTTTAGTTTCTTTGCAGCTTCGCCAAATGCTCTACTACAAACTTTACATCCTGCGTCGCCTCTCGATGGCACACTAAAATGCCATGTTCAGAGTCAACTACGACCAAATCTTTCACGCCCACTAGCGCAACAGGCCTATCTTTGCCTAAAACTGCACAATTTTCCGACTGCACAAAGCAGCTACCCTGATGTCCGTAGTTGCCCTCGGTTTGCGGAAACTGAGTCTGCACATATTCGGCCCAGGAAGCCCATGTGCCAATATCGCTCCAACTAAAGTTCTCACCGGGCATAACAAGCACATTGTCAGCCTTCTCACAGACTGCAAAGTCCAGCGAAATACTCTGCAGTGAAGAAAATAACTCTTTTATTTGCTTACTGCCATCTGCCAAGCACATTGCCTCTCTGATCTGTTCCAATACCGCAGCCATCTCCGGCATAAACTTGCCCAACGCCGCCAGTAACACGCTGGGCCGAACAATAAACATACCGCCATTCCAATAATACTCACCGCTAGCCAAATACTGGCGGGCCAATTCAAAAGCGGGCTTTTCTTTAAAGCTCGCCACGCGATAGATATGACCAGCAAAGCTTTTAGCCGGAGCGTATTGTTCCCCCCGCTGAATATAGCCTAGCCCCGTATCCGGTCTCACCGGTTTCATACCGATTGTAATAATTACGTCTTCTTTGGCCGCTATCTGAGCCGCTTCTTCATAAATTCGAGAAAGGTTCTCTACCCCATCGACGACATGATCAGAGGCCAAGCAAACAAGTGGAACATCGCCCACCTCATTAAGAACTTTTACCGCCGCATAGCCCAAGCATGGTGCGGTATTTCGCCCCACAGGCTCAGCCAGCACGACCGCTTTAGGTAAATGCCTCAAAGTTTCCTCAACCAACGACTCTCCGGTAGCGACAAGAATACCATCTTCGGGAATAAACGCCTGCACTCTTTCTACGGTAAGCTGAATTAAACTCTTAGAATTGCCCGCCAAAGAAAGAAACTGCTTTGGCTTTTCTTTTTGGCTAAGAGGCCAAAAGCGCGTGCCCATACCGCCGGCCATAATTACTCCAACAGCCCTAAGGCCTTTGGCAAAGGTGCCTACAGAACAATTCTTTAATACTGTCATAAGGCTTTTATGGACTCCAAATGAGCAGCCAACCCGTCCTGCCAGCTTGGACAAGCGTGCCCTAAAGCATTTTCTAGTTTGCTAACGTTCATCGTCGAATAAGGAGGCCGCGGGGCTTTACGTTTAGCTTCAGCCGTAATTTGCGGTAAAACTTTGGTCGCTAACCCTGATTGCCTAACGATTTCCTTAGCAAAATCATACCAACTAATATCGCCATGAGAAGATGCATGAAAAATACCCAAGCACTTTTTTCCCAGTAGCTCGCAAATTGTTACAGCCAGCCACTCGGCCCAGGTCGGAGAACCAATCTGATCATTCACTACTCTGAGCTCATGTTTTTCTCTAGCCACACGGACAATCGTGGCCACAAAATTTGGGCCATAGAGGCCATGTAACCAGCTGGTTCTTAGAATCAAATGCTGGGCTGGCAAAATGGCTTTGATAAATTCATCTCCCAGCCATTTGCTATGGCCATAGATACCACAGGGGCTAACTTCCTCATCTTCGAGATAAGGAGTGCGTGGCCGATCGATATGCCCCAGGCCACCATAAACATAGTCTGACGAAATGTGAACAAGAGTTGCCCCACAGTCACGCGCTGCTTGGGCCAGATTTTTGGGGCCGATGGCGTTTACTCGTAGTGCCAGCTCTATTTTATCCTCGGCATCATCAACCGCCGTATAAGCCGCACAATTAATAATAACCTGCGGCTTAACCTGAGCGACTAGTCTATGTACTTGCTCAAGATTCGTCATATCCAGCGGCAAACACTCCTCGCTAAAGCCATCAATCCGACGAATATCGGCATATACCAAATCTGCCTGTCTTCTTTTTAGCTGCGGAATCAAATGGCCAGCCAACATGCCACAAGCACCGACCAGTAATATCTTACTTCCTCGTAAATCCACGTGGCTCGCTCTCCTTGGGTTTATTTCTTTAATCTTTCACCATAGTAAAGATCATAGAACTTCAAATATTCCCCGGATTTAATATTTTGCCACCAGGATTTGTTGTTTACATACCAGTCAACCGTTTGCTTCAATCCTTCTTCGAAGCAGACCTGAGGTTTCCAGCCAAACTCACGCTCAATTTTGGAATAATCAACTGCGTAACGTCGATCATGCCCGTGGCGGTCTTCTACTGGTTTAATTAATGTCTCCGGCTTTCCTAAAAGCTTAAGCACGGCCATAGTAACTTCGATATTTTCCTTTTCTGACTCCGGAGCCCCGCCGACATTATAAACTTCACCCGGTCGCCCTTGTTCAAGAACAAGACCAATGGCACGAGAATGATCATCCACGTGCAGCCAGCTGCGAATATTCTTACCATCGCCATAAAGCGGCAATGGTTTATCCTCCAAAGCATTGGTAACAAAGAGCGGAATCAACTTTTCCGGAAACTGATAAGGACCATAATTATTCGAACAGCGCGTAACGTTGACATGATAACCATGCGTGCGATGGGCAGCCAAAACTAACAAATCCGCGCCGGTCTTCGAGGCAGAATAAGCACTACTGGGATCTAACGGCGTCGTCTCCATAAAGCGGCCCGTCGGCCCCAAGGAACCGTAAACCTCATCCGTGGAAATCTGCAAATAGCGTTTAATATTTGCCTTCCGCGCCGCATTAACCAAAACCTGCGTGCCTTCAACATTGGTGCGCACAAATTCTAACGGGCTTACGATAGAGCGATCAACATGCGTTTCAGCCGCAAAGTTAACCACTGCATCAAAAGTCTCGCTAGCGATGACTTCAGCTACTGCTGCTTCATCAGTAATATCACCCTTAACAAATCGAAAATCATATTCCTTATCTAACCCGGCTAAATTAGCGAGATTACCAGCATACGTTAAGCTATCTAAAACAACAACACGATGCGCGCCGTATAATTTCGTTCCTTCGCTAAATAACCAACGAACGAAATTAGAACCAATAAATCCGGCCCCGCCAGTAACTAATAACTTCATATGACCCCCTTGTTTATCTTACCCTAATGAACTTCTGTTAGTTATCTTGCTTATCCTTCGCAAAAGGAGAGATAAAGGAGTTGCCAATTTCCCCCAAGCCGAGCAAAGTTATATTAAACATAACTTTTGTCTCATCAGGATTAATCTTGTCAGAGATACCAATATCAAAAATCCAGCAGTTACAAGTGCTCAAGAACCTCAACCCTACTTTCTGTTCTAAAAACTTACCGGCCAAGTCGTCATAGCGAGTATAATAGCCAAGCTTTACGCGCTCCAAAATCCGCAATTGCAAGCTGGTTTCCAGTTGACGCATGTTGCTATCGATAAAGCTCAAACGATTTCTAATCTCATCGCCGCGCCGATCAGTTAAACAACTTTCAACACTATATGAGCTAAAACGGTTCTCATCGAGATTATAGTTATTCTTTGTCCCCAAGGCGATATGCTCATTGGGAAAGAATAGAGCCGCAATACCCAGGTCAGAATAAGGGCTGACATCTTCGCCATCATAAAGCTTGTTGTCGTCCAAAATATTGTAGCTTTGCGTAAGCTTTAATCGCATCAACTCTTTAATCGAGCCTCTCTGTGCCTGATAGTCATTTCTTCCTGAAGTTTGCTCATAGCCAAAATTATACTTCTCCTCAGAAATGCCCGCTCCGCTTAGCCCCTCATAATCGCGAGCTTCGGGAGTCAATTCTTCTATGCCATACAAATAGTCACTAAGCGGTTCGTAACGACCATAAATGCGCTGCGTAACCCCGTAAGTAACCAAGCTTTTATCCTCCAGCTGATCATAATAATCAAACTGTGGGTTCTCCTCTTGGTCGATATCAGGCACATAACGATAGCTCAGCATTGGTTCTATCGTGTGCTTAAGCCGAACAACTTTTTCATTACGGGCATGAGGGCCGATATCTAATAGATTTCTAAGAGCACTGTTATCATCAACAGCAAAGATCTTTTCAATCACTGAATTCGTTTTTATTGATAATCCCGGCACTAGACGATCAGAACTGCTAGGAAGTTCCCCTGTTACCCTACCGGAATTAACATCTACTATTTCTGTGTCTTGAAGGGAATATTGCGAAGCGCGCATATCCCCGCTTATTTCTGTGTCAAAATAATTACCTACGTGAAAAGGCAAAGCTAACTTTTCGTAAACTTCACTGCGAACACCCCAATAACCTACCTCTCGATAATAATCGGTTACAGATAGATTGTTAGTCAGCACCAATTTAGCCCCAATCGGATTTTCGCCAAAAGGATGTAGTGAATGCGATCCGGTAATCAACGCTTGTGGCAAGCGTTGGAAAACATAGTCATCGTTATCCACCATCGCCTGGTTATATTCAGTGTTTAATTCTGCCGAATATCTTTCACCAAATAGAGTACGCACTGCCCCTTTAGAAGTTACATAACGGGCATTATAAAGGCCGATATTTTCATCGTCTAACTCACGGAGCAATAAATCATCACTTACATAATGTCCGGAAACTACTGTTTGGATAGGAAGAGCTTGAGAACCTCCACGATAGTTCTGGTATAAATAACCAGCAAAACGGTTTATGTCTAAACTCGGATCACTGAGGTTATCAACATTTGTGCCCAATAAATCACCATGACGCGAAGACTCATTAAGATACGTGCCACCCATAGTGAGCTTGCTATTTTGGGAAAATACTTTACGAAATTCTGTTTCTACTCCCGAACGCACGCTGCTTTCAAACAAAGGTGAAAGCGTCATGTCCGCGGATTCGCTAAAGACGATATAAAGAGGAGCTTTAATCATAAAATCGCTATTTTTACTGGTACCTAAAGTCGCCGCTAACAATCCGCTCTGGCGCTCCGTTTTTGCCGGAAAGAGCATGTATGGCGAATAAAATACCGGCAAAGAATGCGCATAAAGAGTGATGTCGTATAAATGGCCGTAACCCTCAGGCGTAACATTACCGCTATCGGCTTTAATCTTCCATGGGCAAACATCCCGTCCTTCCGGACACTGACAAGTAGTCATTTCTACTTCATCAAAAGTAAATGTGTTCTCTACGGAGCGATTGATTTTCTGAGAATTGATCCGATAATCGCCTTCTTCGAGATACATATCCGCATTATCTAAGCGCGCCTCTCCGGTGTTAAAGTTCATCCAGGCTTCGTCAGCTAAAATCGTACTGGTAGCCTCCGTAACGCGAACGTCTTTGCTTAGTGTAGCTTCCTCTTTTTCGACATTAAAACGAGCCGTGGTTGCTTCAATTATTCCCGAGTAATAGCCAAAGATAACATCGCCCTCGGCAACTACGTCCTGAGTCCCGGCCTCATAGTTTATGCTTTTTGCGTTAATATCGAAGGGGAGCCCTTCGACGGTTTTAGCTTTGTCTTGAGCGCTCTTTCGTTTATCACGAATAGCTTGCTTTTTGGCCTTTTCAGCTTTTTTCTTATTAACGTCTTCGAGAAAAACAAACTCACGGTTAGGTTGAGGAACAGTTTCCTGAGCAAAAACAGTTGAAACTTTGCCAACACACAGTAACAATCCCAAAAGGATCAATATTCTCTTTGAGGTATCTCTCAGTAGCGCCACGCTCTCATCCAATTTTAATGCAACAGATCAAGTAAATTGGCTAAAGTTCCCTTCAATTTATCCCGTGTTACCACAGTATCTACCATGCCGTGTTGCAATAAGAACTCCGCTCGCTGAAATCCTTCCGGAAGCTTACGCTTAATGGTTTGTTCAATCACTCGTGGACCGGCAAAACCAATCAAAGCATCAGGCTCTGCGATGATCACATCAGCCTGCATAGCGAAAGAGGCTGCAACACCTCCGGTAGTCGGATCAGTAAGCACGGCGATATAAGGTAAGTTATATTGGCTTAGCCGAGCCAATGCCGCCGATACTTTCGCCATTTGCATGAGAGAATAAATGCCCTCCTGCATCCGAGCTCCGCCCGACGCACAGACAATAACAACGGGAAGTGACTTTTCACAAGCTATTTCAATCATGTGGGCTAATTTTTCCCCGACCACGACGCCCATACTTCCACCCATATAGTGGAAGTTCATAACTCCTAACATTACCGCTCGGCCGGAAATCTTAGCCACCCCGGTGCGCACAGCCTCAGTATCCCCACTAGTCTTCTCGGCTTTTTTTATACGGTCTTTATATTTTACAGAATCTTTGAATTCTAAAGGATCAGGAGAACGAAGTGATATATCAATTTCTTCGAAAGTATTGCGATCACATATCACATTTATCCTCTCCGCGGCGTTAAGGCGATAGTGATAATTACACTTCGGGCACAACTTGGACCCATTATTGAGCTCTACAGTATAGGTTATTGCCGAACATTTAGGACACTTCGTCCACAGCCCATCGGGTAATTGCCTACGATCACTAGTTTCTGTTGCTGCCTTTGGCGAACGTTTAAAAAGAGACCATGCACACACAGGTTTATATCTCCATAATTCTGTTTCAGTTAGGCCCCCCAGTAAAACACCACGGAGGCTGAACTCAGCCGCTTCTCATATAAAAATATAAGAATAAGGGCAATATTCATATCTTTTTACTGCCTTATTAGCTAATCATCCTAGACAAGATAAACCTTATAAAGATAACCTATCAGTCCTCAACGGGAATTTGAACATAATGAATATAGGGGGCAGAAATGAAATATATTGATCAATTAGACCTTAAAGGAAAAAGAGTTTTTATTCGCGCTGACCTCAACGTGCCTTTTGACGACAACAAGAATGTTGCCGACGATACCAGGATTAAAGCTTCATTGCCGGCGATCAACTTTGCCTTGGAACATGGTGCTAGCGTAGTTCTGGCATCTCACCTTGGCCGCCCCAAGGGTAAACGCGATGATAAATATTCGCTCGAACCGGTAGCACGACGTCTCCGTGACTTTATCAAGAACGAAATTATTATGGCTACTGACTGCATCGGAGACAAGGTCACTAAGCAAGCGCAAGCGCTGAAGCCCGGACAGATTTTACTTTTAGAAAATGTGCGCTTCTATAATGAGGAAGAGGCCAACGATAAAGAGTTTGCCAAAAAAATGGCAGCGCTGGCTGACCTATATGTTAACGATGCTTTCGCCACGGCTCACCGCGCCCATGCTTCGACAGCAGCGATCACTGAATTCATGAAGGAGAAAGCCGGCGGCTTCACTTTAAAAAACGAATTGGAATATTTTGCTAAAGCGATGAGCAATCCTAAACGCCCGCTGGTAACCATATTTGGAGGATCTAAGGTTTCAACCAAAATGGATGCTATTCGCAATGTCGGGAAAACAGCTAATCGCATCATTATCGGTGGCGCTATGGCCAATACTTTTTTTGCTGCTGATGGTTTAAATGTCGGCAAATCCTTATATGAAGCCGAGCAGGTAGAAAATGCCAAGCAGATTAAAAAGGAGTTAACGGCTGGCGGTTGCGAGCTGGTATTACCGGTAGATGTTGTCGTTGCTGAGAAGCTGGAGTCGGGTATCCCTACCCGCGTAGTTGCCATTAATGACATCGGTGCCAACGACTTAGCATTAGACATTGGACCAAAGTCAATTGAACTCTTTAACGCTAAACTTCAAGACGCTGCGACGATAGTCTGGAATGGCCCGGTAGGAGCTTTTGAAACAAAAGAATTCTCTGCCGGCACTTACGCTGTCGTCGATATGCTAACCGCATCCAAAGCGCTAACCGTCGTCGGCGGTGGGGATACAGATAGAGCGTTGCATGAAAAACATGCCATGGAGAAAATAGGCTATGTATCAACCGCTGGTGGCGCATTTTTAGAACTCCTCGAAGGCAAGGAGCTGCCCGCCGTTAAGGCACTTGAAGCCAAGTCTGGCTGCTGCTGTTGCTGTGAATAAGGAGAGCATTACCGAACAGTAACTTCACTAAAAGCGGCAACGGTTAAGCCATACCGAGAAAATCGTAACTGATTTTTTCTGGATATTGGTGATTTGGGTAAATGCTTGTTTAAGTAGCGCTTCTTCCATCTGCGTAAGGTTTTTTGGCGCTATGGCCTTATCCGGCGCTTTGCCTTGCTCAATCATTTGCACTTGGTGGCGTAGCCTTAACTGCATCAGATAGTCGTAAACTTCCACTACTTCGTCATGGAGTGATTTTCGTATTATTTCACTTTCCATCAGTTCGCATAAACGGTTTAGCGTGTGAGTTCCGGCTACTTGATGCTTAAGCGCATAGAGGCGGGCAAAATTAACTATCGGCATCATGGCTTCTTTAATGTCAAAGGTCCTAAAGTCATCTTTGTCTGACCCGGCGACAATAATGTTTCCAAAGAACACGAGGGGGATTTTATACTGTAAAGCATATTGGGCGCAGTGTAGCAAAAAAGGCGGCTCTTGCTGGAGCTGTGCGTTGATGTGCTTTCGAAGCTGCGTTTCTAATTCTTTCTCTCCCTGTAACACACGAAAGTCAAAGAAAGTCATTGTCTCAAGGATATTTTGCGGCTCCGGGGAAAAAATCCATTGTGAAAAATAGTTTTTCCATACGCTTAACGGCTGACACCATTTAAGGTTACTAGCCATGATCTCGCCTTTGCATGAAGCATAGCCGGCAGCATCCAGCCATTTACAAACCAGTGCGCCAAGCTTGATAAAATACTCATGTACAACAGGCAGTGCTTGCCCGTCCCCATCTTCAAAGATGATGGTATTGTCTTGATCGCTGGCGAGGTTCTGTTCTTCACGTCCTTCACTTCCCAGCGCCAGAAAAGCAAAGCGTGTTGGCGGAGTCCCAAGCTCAGCTACCGCCAGGTGTATTAATCTGCTGGTAAGCGTGTCGGATATTGAGGTAATAGAGCGGGTGATGCTGCGTGTGCGCGCGCCGGTTTCGATTAATGCTTGCACCAGCTTTGGCAAATCACGGCGCACAGCTACCAACTGCTCCTCGCTCTGAGCGTTGCGCGCCTCTTGGGCGAGCATTGCCGGCGAGTAGCGATAAAAACGCAGCAGATCATGATTATCGACGATACCGGTTATCTGGCCCGTTTCATCGCGGGCAACGAGATGGCGGATATTTCGTTCACGCATGATTAAAATGGACTCATAGACGGCGGCGTGCTGGAGCGAAAGTCACTGCCGGCGCTAATCAACAACCCGTGTTTATCCGCTAAGGCTAACAGCCCTTCGCGAGTTTTCTGCTCGTAGCTACTATAAATAGCTTCTAGCCCATCTAAGTCCAATTCTTTTAACTGCCCAATTAACGGCTCTATGCTCTCCAGCGTGTAATCCACACTGTGAGTAAGCGGGTGAGCAAGCACAGCTAGCCCCCCCTGCTTGGTGAATGAGCTCAATCGCGGCGGCGGCGGAAAGTAGTCCGGTTTGAGAAATCGACGGTGCATGTAAGGATGTCTCCTCGGCGCGTGCGCGCGGCCAAGCATTTTGCCAATCCACAGCAAAGGCATGTCCAGATGCAGCACGCCTCTGGTCCTGGCCATGAGCGAGCGCGGCGCGCAACGCCGCTGGCCGCAAGGTAATCAACCAATGCCCGGGGCGAGAGCTCGCCATCACTCAGGTTAGAATGACAATGCAGGTTGATGTGCACATTGGTGCTCACGCCGCTTCGGTTGTTGCCTTCTTAGTTAAAAGTGAAACTACTACCAACATAATAAAGCTCAGCGGAATCGAAATAAAGCCCGGATTATCAAAAGGTATAGGAGCAACCAGCGGATCTAGCCTATACTGCTTATACATACTAGGTGAGAGCAGAATTAAGACAAGCGCCGTAAGTCCACCAGTGACAATAGAGGCCGTGATACCTTGAGCCGTTGCCTTCTTCCAAGAGAGCAACATGATAATAGCCGGCAGATTTGCCGATGCTGCTACGGCAAAGGCTAAGCCCACAAGGAAGTTTACATTCATGCCCTTAAACAAAATACCTAACACTATAGCCAAGCGGCCGACGCCAAAGGCGGCAATTTTACCGGCGCGTACTTTTTGCTTCTCGTCCATCTGTATGCCGGCGAAGCGATCCATCAAGTCATGAGCCACAGCTCCGGAGGCAGCGACAATAAGGCCGCTTACCGTACCCAGCACCGTAGCAAAAGCAATAGCCGAGATAATGGCAAAGAGCTGCATACTAAAAGACTTGGCCAGTAGCGGCGCTGACATGTTGTTGTCCGTCAGATTGATGACGCCATTCACCATAGCGCCTAAGCCCATAAATAGTGTCAGTATGTAAAAAAAGCCAATAGCCGTAATGGCCACGATAGTAGACTTGCGAGCGCAGGCCGCACTAGGAACCGTGTAGTAACGGATAAGAATGTGCGGTAGCGCCGCTGTGCCGCAGAAGAGTGCCAGCATCAGCGATATGAAGTCTAGCTTTTGTAACGGTGTGCTCTCTTCAAGTTTGTATTTTAGTCCCGGGCGGAGCACAAGATTGCCCGGCGTCGAGACTGGATAATAGACAGTGACCTTATTGCATTGAGCGTCAGTTAGCTTAGCCGAAGACCAGCGCCTGACAACAGAATCTTTATTCCCGATAAGCGCTAGTAAGCGAAATGGGGAAACGCTGCCGCTGTCAGCTGTTTTGCCTTGGATGCTCTCTAAATTGCCCACATAGCGCAATTGGTTTTCAGCCGATGCCGGCGCGCCGTTAATAGTCTTCACCTCATCTTTGCTAATAGCTTCCCACTGTGTTTCTTGAAAGCCGGCCCCCCCCCGCTTGGCGAAATACTGAGCATCCACCAAGATGATTTGCCGTCTTTGGAAAGTTTGGCAAATGTTGCTTTGGCACCTTTCGCTTCTTGCATTTCGACCAGCTGCCAGGCGGTATCTTGCGGGACAAACTGCCCGTTTTGGCTAATGGCCGCAAGATTACGGTAAACATAAAAATCGGCTTTCTCTTCTTGGCCGGGTAGCAGCTGCTTTGGTGTCGTGGAAAGCCCGCGAACGCAAACGGCAACAACAAAGGCCAAAGAAAAGACAATAAGCATGGCTCCTTTTAAAAATTGCACATAGGTAGTCGAAATCATCCCGGCTGTGGTCACAATAGTGATAACAATGGCCCCGACAATAATTACTCCGGCAGCATGGGGCAACCCAACAGCGGCTCAACCAAAACTCCGGCGCCCACCATTTGCGGGATTAAATAACAAATAGAAACGATTAATGTGCTGGTGGCAGCGGCTACCTTAATGCCCTTAGAATTAAACTTGGAGTCTAGTGCATCAGTAAACGTATATTTCCCCAAGCGCTTCATCGGCTCAGCCACAATAAACAACGCCTCTATCCAACCGGCTAAGTAGCCAATCGAGTAGAGAAAACCATCGTAGCCAAATGTGCCAATCATGCTGCAAATTCCTACAAAGGAAGTAGCTGATAGATAATCGCCGGCAACTCTCTAGGACAACAAAAAATATGCTTTTGCTACTTGATTACAAAACTAGCCCGGCTCTACCCAAAAGCATTGCCGAGAGAGACATCTATTAATTAGTACTTGAATCTACCAATCAATACCTTTAACTCGGCAGCCATTTTGGCTAGTTCGCTCGCCGCGGCACGGGTATCATTAGTCCCATTAGTTGTAATCTGAGCAGCTTGAGACACTTCGCCAATTCGTTTGGTGATATCAGCACTACCATGAGCAGCATCGACCACATTGCGCGATATTTCATTTGTTGTCACTGACTGCTCTTCCACTGCACTAGCGATAATATGAGAAATACCGCTTATTTGATTTATAATCTCGGTAATCTCTTTGATTGCACCTACCGCTTTTGATGTTTCACCCTGTATTGTTTCAACACGATTAGCAATATCCTCAGTGGCTTTCGCCGTTTGCTTAGCCAGCTCTTTAACTTCATTCGCTACAACAGCGAAACCTTTCCCTGCCTCACCGGCACGCGCAGCTTCAATCGTAGCATTGAGCGCCAAAAGGTTAGTTTGTTCAGCTACGGAATTAATCAAATTAATTACATTGCCGATCTCGTGGCTACTTTCCCCAAGCTTGGTCACTATATCGTTGGTGACCATAGCAGCCTGCACTGCCTCTTTGGATACGCGTTCAGCTTCCGCTGTATTGGTGGCTATTTCACGAATCGTCGAGGACATCTCTTCAGCCGACGAAGCAACCATATCAATATTGGAATTCACCTGAGCAGCAGTATTATTTACGCCATCGGCCTCCTGCGAAGTTAACCTGGCGTTAGCATCTATCTGACTGCTCACCGCCGACATTTCTTCAGCGGCCGAAGAAAGAGTCACGGAGTTTTCACCGATGCTTTGTACTGTTTTTTGCATTGTGGATAACGCTGAATTTAGGGCATGACCCATTGCCCCAATCTCATCTTCACTAGTGACCTGTGCCCGCACCGTGAGATCCCCTTTGCCTACCTGATCTAACGTCTCAGCCACATGCGTGACCAGAGAAAGAGGTTTCTTTACTGAACGGATGGCCAATCCAGCGGATAATAGTAAAATAACAAGCGCCAAGCCAAATTGCGATAAGCTGCTGGCATTAACTTTTTCATCCATCGGGGTTAAATCGGAGACAATCTTAAACATACCGTGGATAGTGTTCTCTTTCCAATTCTCCATCGGCATACCTAAGATATCAAGTCCATTGCCCCAGGGACTAGTGGCCGGATTACCGTGACAAACCAAGCAGCCATTCGATTTTTTAATTCTATTCGGTCGCATCACCCATAAAGAGTTACTCTCTGTATCAACATGCTCCAGCTGAGCGATGCTACTATCAGCTTCAAATTTTTTTAAAAATTCCTTTTCTGTAGCGGTCGGAGTATTCTTCGGGTTTCGTGCATCTTCGGCTACCACACGAAATTGATAATGCTCTTTTTCTGCATTCATTGCTCCCACGGTCATTGCGCCAACAATGGGAACTGTATTTAATAATTTTTGTTTCTCCTCTTCCGGAATTGATTTATTCGGATATTTTGCCACCAGTTCATTAATCTTGGTCTCTAAAAAACCTTGGTTGCCGACAAAACTTCTGGCCGCCTCCACCCTTGATAAAATAGCAGAACTCTTATCACGTAGAGCTTCTATTCCCTGATCACGAAGACTAAGAGCAGAAACAATTACTATAACTGTGCTACAAACAGTGCAGGCAATAGCCACAGGAAGAAGGACCTTGGTTGTAAATTTCATAAACTATCCCATATAAAATTAAAAATTTTCATGCTTTCTTTGATGCCCACAAGATCAGCAAAGATTTACATATTTTGCAACTAACAAAGCTTCATAATGGCAGAACCTATTTTTCTTTGTCACCCATGCGGTAATTACGACCATACTCCTGAGGCACACTGAGCAAGCAATTCTATCTAATATATTTTAGCCTTATTTAAGCACAAAGACCTTTCTCCGGATGGGATTTATAGTTCTTAATTTGGGTTTATGCCGTTAGAGATAGCCGCAATGATAAACATGAGGATAGCCAAGAAGAAATGGGATGGGCATAAGAAAAAACCGTAAACTAGAATGGCTTTCTACTTTACGGTTAAGGGTCGGTTTATCAGATTTTCTCGATTATTTTGCTTACTTAATTTCCATCCATAGCTAAATCAGCGGTCCTCACAATCGATCCTGCGCCAATCCCGCTTAAATTTTGTTTAGCCAAAATTCTATTTATCAAGTGTTTCAACTCTTTTTCCTCCTCGATCTTAGCAACTCTTGTCCACGCCGCAGAAGAATTCTGAGTCCAAGCGCCACGTGGAGGAATTGTCACTCCGCGCCAGATTGTGTCTTTAGTTGGTTCCTCTAGATTATCAAATTGTCTCTCGCGGACAATTTGATCTTTTTTTGCGCAAACCAATGTTGCTGTTGGTCCGCTATCAATATCATTGCTTAATGAGCTTGGTTTGGTTTCGGCACCGGTCGCTGATCTCAAGGCCATTTCCACAGCCTCGGTAAGAGCTTGAGCGATACTATCATCGCCCTGGCTCAATTCCTTTATGACATTATTAAGACGATCACTGGAAGTATCCAACCGCGCATTCTTTTTAAAAGTAAGATATTCAACCAGCTTGCGACCTAGAGTGGTAGGGTTCATATAAAGTAAATTATTTTTCATCGTTTTAGCAAACTGCTGCCAGGGCGACTTTTTCTCCGCGGCCGCTGCTACAATGGTTTTATCCAGCCACGCTTCATAAATGTCTGCTCGCCTCTTTTCAGCCTCAGCAGTAAGCATTAAAGAAAGACTAGACAAAGCTTCAACCGAAGCTTTTGACCCGATAAAACATTTTATTTTATCCAAAAAATTTTCATTATTTTTCTTATCGGCAACCAGAGCTGACTCGAACATGCTGTATTTTGGAAAGGACAGCTTTGCCATCTCCGGTTTAGAGGACATCAAATCTCTAGGCACAGCTTTTAAATATGTCCTCAAAGATCTGTTCTCTATCTTTTTCACTTCCTTAACCCTATCCATTGTTCCTCTTTCATTACCAGACGAGAGCGCGTCTAATTCCAACCTTCTATGACTACTTATGACAGCTTATTACTAATATGATGCTTAAAATTTCCATCTACCCCACCCTAGAATCCAGGAAGGGGGTTACTACTCAAAGCGTCCTACCCCGTCAGCAACCTAAGGAAGGGGATTACTATTCAGCTAAGTGCCTGGTAATACGAGGAAGAATTTGCGCCGTGGCAAAGCGTTAAATATTTTTCACATCTTTGTTACAAAAAGCTAAAGTTTTTTACAAAAGCTGCCGTAGCTACTCCCTGAGCGCATAAGAACCGCTACAAAGTTGTCGGGGCAGTAACTATAATATAGTCAAACTAGCTTATCGGATTGCCCCTTTTAGGGAATGGTATATTTACAGTTTGGTGATGTATGGACGAATTAAAAATCGTTAAAGTTGAAGAAGAAGTTAAGCAAGTTTTCGAACCTTTAAAAGCTAAAGACGAAAACTTAAATCCTTCGTTAATAAAACTACAATGGTTAGCTGAAAGAGCAAGAAAAGTTGAGCGCATTAAACGCGAACTTGAAGCCGGAACTTATCAGGTGGATTCAACCTTGTTGGCTAAGGCTTTGTTAAATATCACTGATGAATGAAAGATCACAGCTACTCCTGTAAAGGTTTTCTTTTATTTCACCACTGCCCTGCCTCGAGATAATGGGGCAATCGGCTAAAAATGGTTAGCTAATCCACAAAACGAGCTATCAAACGTACAAAGAAATAAGCAACGTACCCGTAGATTAGCGAAGAAAGCATGATTAAAAACTCAGCCATCCCTAATGTATAGTAAAAGCTGCCGGGTTTACTCATGAACCACGAAGGATTAATAATAAAAATCGGATAATCAATATAATAATAAACAAACATTATACCCGGATACTTGGTGGCAAATGTTCGCCATTCGTATCCAAATTCTTGAAAATTATTTATGAGCCAGATGAAATTTTCGGAAAATGCCGGCACAAAACCTGCCGCCAAAACAACATTAGCGACAACAAAGTGAACAATTATAATGACATCAAGTACAATACTATATTTCTTCTTGTAATAAGAGGCCGAACTTAAGAACAATCCCATAAAGATATCTCTTGATAATTAATTGTTTAAATTACCGACTAAAGTTATACTACAAAAGTATAGGAGTATAGACATGATGAAGGTAACAGCAGCAATTCTAGAACGCAATGGAAAAGTGCTTATTTGCAGGCGTCCTCAAAATAAGACCCTGGGCGGACTATGGGAATTTCCCGGTGGTAAAATTGAGGCCGAAGAGTCACCGAAGGATTGCCTAAAAAGAGAGCTGCAAGAGGAACTAGGAATAGAGCAAGCCGATATCGGTGAATATTTAGGCACATACCATTACCACGGCCTAAACAACCAAATAGAACTATACGCCTATCGTGTCCCCTACCCTCATGGGCAAATCGCACTACACGAACACGAAGACGCCAAATGGATAAAAATTAATGATCATATTGAGTTTGAATTTGCGCCAATAGATGAAGATATTATCGATACCTTGCTCATCACAACCTTGGAATGAACTCCTCGCTGATGAATTTGGAACGAAGTGAAAACTTCATTAGCTCGTTGGACGTATACCGTACGCAAGAAGTTAGTTGAACGGTATATTACTAAATAATTAAGTTTTGCGTGCGGTATAAAGAAAAGCAAGGATGCTTTTCGCGGAAGCGAAACCCCGATTCGCTTCCGTTAATGCCCATAAATTAAGCCATGGATGGCCTATTTATGGGCAAAATGAAACTAAGCTCCATCGGGGCGGATTTTGCGAAGCAAAATCATGGGGGTAGAAACTAAGCCTTCACATATTTAGTCGTTTCCGATTAGAAAACGTCAGATTAATCATTAGTATTTTTACAATAGCGTTATTTAATTGCAATTTTTAACCATGTGAAGGCTTATCCATTTGCTTAGGGCAAGGATAGAAAGCCGAAGGCTTTTCAGCTCAATAGTTAATTTACTTTTTGCAAATGTTATATTCAGCCCAAGCGATAATAATTTAGCCCCTTTTGCCCATTTTCATCGAGCCAGTATATCTCAATTTTTTTTGCCCCTTTTCTCATATACACGACAATAGATCCGGCTAAATCCGGGTAAAGGGAAACAGGCGTTTTATTATTTGCCCCCACCTGAGGTTGATAACTGTAAGCATAAGTTGGGTTACTTGTAATAAACACCGCCGGATTTTTTTGTCGATCAGGAAGTCCTTCGAGATTGATAATTGATTTTTTCTTAGAATAAGGATTTTCGTAATCTGCCTTCTTGTTTACACTATTACCATCTAAATCATCCTCTAGCCTTAAGTTTAAGTAGTTGCTTCGTTCCTGACGTTGTTCAATTTCGGCATAGTTGTGTTCGCTGTCATAATTAAAAGCATATTCTTCTAATCTACTTCTCAAATCACGCGCATTATCCCCACAGGAAATGGGCTTAGTCGGTAGCCACCAAATCCCGAATTTATGCGTGGAGATGCAATATGAAATAGCAATTAAGGCTGTAAAAATAAAAAGCTCTGTTGAAAACAGCCCCCAGCGACTGGTCTTAAATAAGATCCTAATTCTCATTTATCGCTCCAATATAGGCCTTCTCCACTTGCCTCCAGATTACCTGACTCCGGCAGAAAAAAGGCTGTATGCGCCAGCAATGCATTATTTCTAGCGGTCACGTATTGTTCCATAAACTTTTCTTTCTTACCCTGCCTTATATACTTTGTGGCTGAAAGAATTTGTAATATCGGCACCAAGCTTTCTTTCTGATCGTAATATTTACTAATCAATTCCTGATCAGCTGCCGCCACGTCAAATTGGTTGTCTGTAATCTCACGGCTCAGCACAAAATAGTAATAAAAGTTTAATGCACAAAGGATCACAAATAGAACGTACATACCATAGCGCTGCCACAATAAGCGCAGCAAATAAAACCCCTCTCTTTCCTTCACCGTTCGCGGCGCTATCCCTTTTTTAAATAGTGCACGATTAAAACCACGTCGTTTCATTTTAACTCTTCTTCTCTAATCTAATAAATGCTCAAGCAAATATCGATAATCCTCCGCCTCAACTGCCGTGCGCTTAGCAATCTCCTGTATATATCTCCTGCCGCCATATGCCCAATAGCGGTATGATTTTTTCCCGTATCTGGATTCCACTTCCAGAGCGGTTATTTTCTCTTTGTCGTCATCACCAAGTCTCAAGAAATAATTAAGACGCACATTTTTTTGCAGGCTAAAATCAGCCAACCATGGGGGTAAATTATCGGGTTTATTACCGGCAAAGAATAACTGATTAGCGATGCTCGGATGCTCAGCCAGAGCATCGACGAGTTTTTGGAATTCCCATTTAGCGTTACGATCAGCGGCAGCAGCGGAGAAATCCTCCAAGGCAACAATGGCCAGCAAAACAACGGTTACAACTGCCACACACCCGGTTAAGAACGGGAAGTCTATACTAAAGCGCCTCGCTCCCACAAGCACTCCGCAATTGCTTAGCTGCTAGAAGATTCACTTGAGCTGCTATCCGCCGAGCTGCTCGATGAACTGGTAGTTGAGCTGGAAGTAGATGCTGATCCTGAGGAATTACTGCCACTCGAAGCATTCCCCACCCTAATATCCACCTCCACCTGAGGATCGAACTGCGGGTCTGAGGCATTAAACTCTGAGTCATTATCGAACTCCTGGTCGTCAAAGTCGATATCGACTTCTACTTTCCCCTGCGCGACATCACTTTCCCCTTCCATCAGCAGCGTCAAAACACCCTGCTCAGCAGGTAGGAAATCATCTTCATCAAAATAGTAAACCAAGTATCGATAGTCACCCGCTAAATCATCATTTCGCGGTCCGGCATCAAGTATTGTCCCGTTTACTGTAAGCGTTGAAGAGTCCAAAATATAGGTTAACCCCTTAGGGAGACGAATCTTGAGGGCAACGTATTTGGTCGTAAACTCACTAATTACAACGTCAATTGTCATTCGGTCACCACTATCAATGGCCGACGGAGAAACATGCAGCTCAGCTTGCGCCGGATCTCCCTCGCTATCGGAACTATTATTCTCACGATCTATTCCGACATTACAACCGACAATAAATAACCCCAAAGACAACAATAAAAACAAACTTAAGACTAAGCCATTAACGCGTTTCATTAAAAATTATACTCTCCCTCAATGACGCAATTTGCCGGTATTAACTTCTGACTTCCCGAGCTGTTGTTTATCACCACGTCACCCTTAAGGACAACATTTTCTCCAAAAGCCACGTCACCCTTGATCTTCAGTGTGCGACAGTCAAGCAATGAGGGAACACCATGAACAAATCTCTCCTTAAACGAGGCAATACTTTTGTAGTATTGCGGGTCAAGGTCAATTACAATTTCGCTATGCCGCCGCCGATCCTCACGGCAAACATGAAACGACTGATTTAAATAAAAGATATCGGACCAAAGAGCTAACAAATCTTCATTCTTCTTAATCGGCGCAAACCTGCTGCGGGGAACGCGCAATGCCATAGACCCGGAAAAATTTAATATTGCCGCGCCCATTGCTGTCTCCAGCTGATATACCTTTGGCGAACTCTCATCTAATGGATCAACTGTCTTAGCATTACGCATCAAGGGTAAGGGCAGCATATTTTCGTTCTTCGAAAGCAATTTGCTAAGCGCTTCTAAATTCACCCAGAGGCTATTGGTGTTAAAATATTTATACTTGGAGATATCCTGAAAGGCTTCCTGTTCGTCGCTAGGGCATTGAGCACTTTCTCTAAGTAACAATGATCCCTCACGCGTCCGTGCCAGATGTCCACCTTTGTGGTCAGCAGCGGTTCGATCAGCTACTTCCATCATAAAAGGCGTATTTTTGTCGGCGAAAAAACCTAAAATATTTAAGTCAATCACAGCTCCCAAATTATCCGAGTTAGAAATAAAGGCATAACGATAACCAAGCTTGAGTAAGTTATCCAATATCCCTGTCTGCAACATGGATAAGTATATATCTCCATGCCCAGGTGGACACCAAGCTAAGGATGGATCTTTTTCCCAAGTTACGGGCAGTAAATTATCTTGCCTGATCTTCGGAATTTTTCCTTGGACGAAAGAAACTGGAATGCCATTTTGCCCTTCGGCGAATTCAGGATACTCTTTTAAAGCATTTAACGTATCCTGCTCGGTTCGAAAGCTGTTCATGAAAATTACAGGTAAATTACAGTCAAAGGATTTTCGGAGCTCCAGCACCTGGCGAATAATAATATCAAAAAAAGTATATTTACCTTTTGCCGGCAGGAGAGTCTTGGCCGCATCAAGTCCCATACTTGTGCCTAACCCACCATTTAACTTAATAATAACAGCGCGCTTAACATTCTCTTTTCCCACAGTGCTCTGGTCAGACATGCATTCCAGATCAGGAAGATCCCCTACTTCCCCGATTTCTTTTTCACTAATTAATCCGGTCTCTCCGCGAACAAGCTGAGTATAATAATATTTAAATGCTGTGATGTTTAAGGCAGGAACTCCTTCTTTTTTCATCAACGATTCAATAACAGCAAAATTCTTTTCCAGATCTATGTTGCTCATAGCTAATTTACTCCTTTGTTACTCCCCAACCTATCCTGTCGAGCTCTTACTGACTCACCCCCGCCTATTAAGAATAACCAGCGTCAAATATTACAGTTTTATGCCACCAATTCAAGCCTCCGTGACCATTCACGACCTTTACTGAGTTTCTATTCAAAAGCCCCCAGATGGGGCAAGTTTTGCGAAGCAAAACTATGGGTGGATAAAGACTAAGCCTTCACAAAATTAGTCGTTTCCGATTTGGAAATGTCAATAAATAATTGTAAATGTTCATATTTGTAATACCTCCGGAACGCTATTAATCATAATCCGTGAAGGCTTACCAAGCCTCATTAAGCCTTTGCTACTGACTATAACTATTTACCCGGCCACGGGGGTCTCACTGCAAGTTAAGGCTCGGCTATACAATAAATTTTGCAAAAAAATCGGCTAAACTAACGATAAATAAATAATCGTTAGTTCATTTTTTTAACAACAAGAGGAATCATGCCATCAAACACACACTATCAGTTACACAGTTATTCTTATGGGTTAAATACTTTATCTAAAACAGCTTATCCCGGTATTATCCATGACTTTTTGCCGAGTAGTGCGGCGGCATTAAGAATTATTGCCGAGGAGGGCCACTCCTATGCAAAAGCCAATACCCCGACAAGCCAAAACCCAAAAATCACATCTAATAGGCACCCTGGTCTCAGCCCCCTCAACTGGCTTCAAGGTAAAAGCAAATGCAATGTCTTTGTTGGCGAGGCTTTATATCGAGCCGGCTTGGAAATGCCCACATTCAAAATGCTTGACGGTAGCCATCATTACGTAAACGCCGAGGCGCTCTCCGCCATGAAGAAACATTTCACGCCAATTACCAATATTCACCTCCTGCAAAGCGGTGACTTAATGGTTATCGATAAAACTAACCGTCGGGGGGAAAATGGTGCACATGTTGAACTGATTACTAACATTGATTCGGCTCACAATTTCTTAAAAACAGCCGGCGCTCACGACAAGGGAGCATACGAAACAGATAACTCTTATATCCTAAAAAATTTGCCCGAAGATATTTCCAGCAACAATAAACTCAGTAACTCGGCTTATGTATACTTTCTGCGGCCAATCAAGGCTCTGCCTAACCCCGTATTGCCCTAAGCTCTTTTCCGTAGTAAATTGGGAACGGAAAACATATTCAATTAATTGGAGGAACACATGAGCTTTACACAACCGAAACTGCCCTACGAACTTAAGGCGTTGGCCCCATATTTATCAGAAGAACAAATGAGCTATCACTATGGCAAACATCATGCCGCCTACTTTAATAAATTAAACACACTAGTCGACGGGAAACCTGAGGCAGAAAAATCTATAGAGGATTTGATTAAAACAGCGACGGGACCCATTTTCAATAATGCAGCCCAAGCATGGAATCATACATTTTTCTGGAATTGCATGACCCCGGCTCATACCACCAAACCCTCGGCTAAGTTACTCTCGGCCATTGAAAGCTCCTTTGGCACTTATGATGCTTTTAAAGAACAGTTTTCTAATGCCGCAATCAACCTCTTTGGATCAGGCTGGGCCTGGTTAGCCAAAGATGGCAACGGAAAACTGGAGATTATTGGTCTAAGTAACGCCGACACCCCAATGAAGCAGGGAAAAACCGCGCTCTTAACCTTAGATGTTTGGGAACACGCTTATTATGTAGATTACAGAAACGAACGCCCGCGTTTTGTGCAAGGTTTTTGGGATGTAGTTAATTGGGATTTTGTGGAGAAATGCTTTTAATCTAGCAAGAAATCGATAACAAAAAAGGGCTGTGGCAAAAGACAGGTATCGCCTAATAAACAGCAGGACATTGTCGTAAGCTCAAATTCTTATGTCTATATCCGCCCAGTAAGAACGATAAGATTTTGCACAGCCCTTATTAAAAGATCTCCAACCAATTACCTCGTGGTGTTTAAAATACGTATAGAGCTCGCTTCGCCAACAAATCTCACGCGATAAACTAAGCTAAACACACCCTTCACCCCATCAGTGTTTACTCCGACAACATAGTAATCATACTCCTTGCCGGGCACGACTGATTGATCAAGGTAAGAATATATTGTCGCCTTTTCTGACTTCACCACTCCCGGTGTCTCGGCCGATGGCACTTCGGCAATAATTTCAAAATCCCCTAATTCTTTACCTTCCACTGCGCGTCGATTAACTAGAAAGGTTTCCAAATTTAATAAATCATCACCGTTGGCAGCTTTTTCAGGCGCCTGCCAAGTGAGATTAAGCCCTTCAAGCTGACCATTAATGGCAAAGAATTTAACTTGATCGGGAGCAAACAACTCTGGAGCTTTCGGACTTCCCTTTTTTCCGCAAGCCAAAATTATGACCAAGGTAAGTAAAATTGCCAGAACATCAAACAGTTTTCTCGTTTTCATAATATATACCGTGATAAGTCTTGATCCTGCACAATATCGCCTAGGCGCTCTTGCACATAAGCTTTATTGATCGTTATTTTTTGCCCGACTAGCTCATCAGCAACGAAGGACAGTTCTTCCAACATCTTTTCTAATAAAGTATGTAATCGCCGTGCGCCGATATTTTCTGTGCGGGAATTTACTTCGGCCGTTAATTTAGCAATCTCAACGATCGCATCTTCAGTAAATTCCACCTCTAAATTCTCTGTCGCCAACATGGCCGTGTATTGTTTAATCAAAGCATTTTTAGGCTCAGTAAGAATACGAACAAAATGCTCGGCAGTGAGGCTTCTCAGCTCCACACGAATCGGGAAACGCCCCTGAAACTCAGGCATCAAATCTGATGGTTTAGAAAAATGAAATGCCCCCGAGGCAATAAACAAAATATGATCCGTCTTGATCGGTCCATATTTTGTCGTAACTGTGCAACCTTCCACCAGCGGAAGCAGATCTCTCTGCACTCCTTCACGGGAGACATCGGGCCCCTTACTTTGTTGGTCGCGCCCGCAAATTTTATCAATTTCATCGATAAAAACGATTCCTGTTTGTTCGGCGCGCTTTAAAGCCGTTCTGCTTACTCGCTCCTGATCAATCAACTCTTCTTGTGATTCACGCAAGAGCAGCTTACGAGCATCGCTCACCGGCAACTTCTTTTTATCTTTGGCTTTAGGTAGCACACTCCCTAACACCTCACGAAACTGATTTTCCATGTCGCCCATCATCGGTGGACCAAAAACTTCGAAATGCGCGCTCATCGGCCTGGTCACTTCAATTTCCACCATGCGCTCTTCAAGCTTCCCTTCTTTAAGCATTTGTCTTAAGCGCTCACGCGTCTTTTGTTTCGTTTCTGTGTCCGCAGAAGTATTTTCTTGAGAATCAGGTAACAGTAAGTCTAGCAACTGGTCTTCGACACTTTGCTCCGCCTGTTTTTTTACCTTTTCCCTCTCCTCTTCCTTAACCAAAGTGATGGACATTTCCATGAGGTCACGAATTATCGACTCAACATCGCGCCCAACATATCCGACCTCGGTAAATTTACTGGCTTCGACCTTCACAAACGGCGCAGCGGCTAGCTTAGCTAACCGGCGGGCAATTTCAGTCTTCCCCACTCCCGTAGGACCAATCATAATGATATTTTTCGGCGTTATTTCGTCTTTTATTTCGCCCTCTACGCGCAAGCGCCGCCAACGATTGCGCAACGCCACAGCTACTGCCTTTTTGGCATCTTCTTGGGCAATAATATAACGATCTAGTTCAACAACTATCTGTTTCGGCGTTAGCTGCTTATCGTTAAATAATACATTATCATTTTCTACGGAAAACAATTCCTTACTCACAAGCTAACTCCTCAAAATGGAAGCGGTCATTAGTAAACGGACAAATCTCAGAAGCTATCTGCATCGAAGTCGCGGCAATTTCTTTTGCCGTTAATTTATCACCTGCGGAACGTAACAAAGCACGGGCAGCACAGAGCGCATAGTTTCCTCCAGAACCGATAGCCAAAACTCCATCGTCCGGCTGAATAACATCGCCGGATCCGGAAAGTAGAAATAACCCATCCCTCCCCGCAACAATCAACATTGCTTCTAATTTCCGTAAATACTTATCCATGCGCCAGTCTTTAGCTAACTCCACCGCTGCTCGGGCAAGTATGCCTCCATGTTCATTTAGTTTCGCTTCAAAGCGCTCAAATAAAGTGAAAGCATCAGCGGCGGACCCGGCAAAACCGGCTAACACTTTGCCATTTTGCAGCGTTCGCACCTTATTCGCACTGTGCTTCATGATAGTGTTAGCCACTGTAACTTGACCATCGCCAACCAGCACAATTTTATTCTTATGCTGCAGCGCTAAAATTGTTGTGGCTTGAAAGTTTGTCATATCTAACCAATTTTATTCCTGAGTTCTTCGATATTTAATCATCTTGCCCATAAATACTTTCCTAATCAAGAACAAAGTAGCTATAAGGGCAAGTGCGATAAAACCATAATCATTAATATCATGAAGCACAACAGCAAAATACCAGAAAATATTTACGCCAAACGACGCGCACAGATCTTAGCACAAATTAAAGGTGAAGCCGCTCTGTTTTGCGCACTACCGGAAAAAGGGCGCGAGCGCGATATGTATTACGAATTCCAGCAGGATGCCAATTTATATTATTTGACCGGCATCGAGGAACCGCAAACCGCGCTGTTGATGTTAGGATCAAACACTAAGCCACGCAGTATTTTATTCCTTCGCGAAAAAGATCCCTATAAGGAACAGTGGCAAGGCGTTCGGCTAGGATTAAAAATAGCCAAAGCCCAAATCAAAGTAGATCTGGTTTTGGATATTGCTTCCCTAAAAACCGAATTACCGAAATTTCTCGCACCCTATCCATGTCTACACTACACACCGGGTGTAGATGTTAAATTGGATCAGTTTATTCTCTCATTAGCACAAACATTAAATGCTCCTCGTTGCAATTTTCCGTCAGCATTTGTCGATGCGCGTCTACTTACCGCACCCCTGCGTTGGGTAAAGGACAAAGAAGAGATAAAACGCCTCAAGCAAGCAGCGGCAATTACGGCTATTTCTTTTTATGAGGTAGGCATCAACTTAAGAAATTTCGCCACTGAGCTTCACTGTGCTAAAGCGCTTGAAGAAAAGTTTTATAAATATGGCGCAACTCGTCTCGCTTTTCCGTCAATTGTCGCCGCCGCAGATCATGCCACCTATTTGCATCATGTGCCCCAAAAAACACCGCTAAAAAGCGGGGGTTTAGTATTGATTGATGCTGGCGCCAATGTCAATGGTTACTGTGCCGATGTCACGCGAACTTTTCCCCTAAGCGGGAAATTTTCTAAACCCCAGGCCCAAATATATCAAGCTGTATATCGCGCCTTACAGACAGGCATAAAAAAAGCTCGCCCCGGTGTGACGATGAGCATGATACACCAAGCCGTAGTAAAAGATATTTGTGCAAGTTTAGCCGTATTAAAAATAATTAAATCAAGCGCAGCAAAAATCGAGAAAGACAAGAGCTATCAGCGCTATTTTATGCATCGAGCCGGACATTGGTTAGGTTTAGAAGCACATGACATCTCGCCTATCGTTACTAGCTTTCCCCAGGTTCATGGCTATGACTTAAAACTCGTGCCGGGCAATGTCTTGACTATGGAACCGGGACTTTATTTTGATCCTGGCGACAAATCTGTTCCGCAAGAATATCGCGGACTAGGCATCCGTCTAGAAGAAGATATTTTAATAACCAAAGCCGGGCGTGATGTTTTAACTGATTGTATTCCTATTAAACTTACGGATATTGAAAATATTTGCACAGGACGCTTATTATGAAAACATTCCAATTATCATTACTAATTTGCCTTTTCGCTTGCCCTCTTTTGGCACAAGCTCAAGAGAATCGCAGAGAAATCGCTGTCCAAGGCGAGGCCTCTGCTACCTACTCCCCTAATCATGTTAAATTAACTTTTCATATTGAGGCCAGCGGGCAAAATGCTCAGGCCGTGAACTCAGCGCTTAATCAAAAATTACAAGAAGTAATCAAAATCATTTCGGTGAAAGACAAAAACATTGAAATATATTCGCGTGGCCGTGACTATAGCGGACCTGATGGACGAGGATCAACAATTCTTGCTAATAATGTTGTCACGGCTATAGAATATTTAACGGTAGAGACAACTAACGTTAGTCTCTCTGCGCAAATTATCGATGATTGTCTTAAAGCGGGAGCAGCAAACGTTGGAGAAGTAAGCTATCGACATGTCAGTACAGAGGAGCAACGTATATCATTGATTAAAAAGGCAACCGATACGGCAAAAGCTAAAGCTCTGGCTATTGCTGAAAACCTAAACGTTAAACTAGGGCAACCAATAGCAATTACAGTAAACGAAGAAGACCTGGGTTCGCAAATGTTAGAACAGCGCATGCGCGGAGAAAATCCAAGCCTGTATCATGATAAAAAACTCAGCATCCAAGTTCTCGTTCGTTATGAGCTGCTTGTAATGTAACAAAGGGCGCGCTGATATTTTAGCGAATATATACCATTCTCAAAAAGTAAATTAACTTTTGAGATGAAAAGCCTTCGGCTTCCTATCTTTGTTCTAAGCAAATGGATAAGCCTTCACTCGGTAGAAAATTTAATTAAATAACTCTATTATAAAAATATTTGATTAGTCACTGCCGTTTCCTTATCGGAAACGACTAAATATGTGAAGGCTTTTTCTTCGCCCCCATGATTTTGCTACGCAAAATCCGCCCCGATGGGGCTTAGTTTCATTTTGCCCATAAATAGGCCATCCATGGCTTATTTATGGGCATTTACGAAAGCGAATTGGGGTTTCGCTTCCGCGAAAAGTATCCTTGCTTTATACCGCACGCAAAACTTATTTACTTAAAAATATACCGTTCAACTAACTTCTTGCGTACGGTGTAATAGGAATATTTTCCGCCGCGCATATCGTGTAATGCCACCGTTTCGTCAAGGCACATTAGGTAAAAAATTTTGGTATAAAAAATCAAGCTACTTTTTGTTGTAATTGTTAATAAAACGAAGTTTCAAACTCAATAGGACTAAGTCCACCGAGAGAGCTGTAGCACCACAACTGATTATAATCTTCAGCAAACCAAGGAGTTAAAAGTTCAAGAGCCTGATCATAGGACTCAATATCG